>JAZSGZ010000044.1:0-34434 GCA_045532945.1 Acutalibacteraceae bacterium | reverse complement strand
CGATTCCACAATGCTGTCGCATCGAGAACCACCCACCATTCCGCTCGAACCAAATAATAAATGGTGAGTACATTCACCCGAACATACTCACCCAAAACAACTATTTATTTCAAGAATGGTCCCCCCGCCTTCGAAGGCAGGCAGACAATTCTGCTACTCTATCGTTTCATTTTTATTATATTAGAACAGGGGACGGTACTGTGTCCTGCTTGGATTTAAGTTAATCATTTCTCTCAAAGGGTGGGTTGGAAACAATCTGCCCTTTGTTTATTAAATCCGCATATACAAAAAGATGTGTATCAGAGCGAAATCTGATACACATCTTTAATTTTATTTTTTATTATCCTTATCATAAGCGACAATTCTTTCGCCCTCTTTGAGAGGAGGATTAAGACCGCTGCAGATTGTCTGAATAAGCTTTTCACGTTCTGCCTCTAAATCATCAGATTCAACATAAAAAGGCTCGTGAACAATAATTTGTAATTTACCGAAAATGGGGATGTACTTACCGTTTATTGTAACAGGAATAACAGGTACATTAGTATCATAAGCCATTTTTATAGCACCCATTCTGAAAGGAAGAATCCTTACACCCTTAGGTTTGATGATGGTGGTTTCAGGGAAAATACCAATCAAAGCACCGGCTTTAAGATACTCCTCTGCAGACTCCAATGCCGCATGGTCTTTGCGCTGACGGTGAACAGGAATCATACCGGCTTTGTTCATAAGATAGCTTATGAATTTGGTGTTATAAATCTCGTACTTTGCAAGAAAGTGAAGGCACCTTTTTGTACAACAACCTATAAGGAACGGGTCGATAACAAAAACGTGGTTACCTGCAATAACCGCACCGCCCTCTTTCGGAATATTCTCCTTTCCCTTAATACGGGGCTGAAAGAGTATATAGAAGAGAGCTTTCAAAAAGGGTCTCAAAGCTTTGTACAGTGTTGGTGAAACATATTTACTGTTGTTTTCCATAAAAATACCTCGTTATAAATTTGCCACAGGGCTAATGAATAATAACACAACGTCGGCAATAATGCAACACCGTTTTTACACGCCCTCAAAATAATCGGGATACTGCTCCATTACGCTCGTTTTAACCAGATTAAACACAAGCACACCCTCTGCAGCCTCGCAGTTATAGTGGTCACCAAGAACAAGCTTGCCGTTTGTGTAGCTGATTACGCGTTCCGGTGCGGCGCCTATGTGATAAACTCGTTCAAGATCATCGGGACTCTTCTTGTAGGTACTGCCGATAAGACTCTTTTTGAACTGCAGTACATAGTTTGTGCCTGTATCGGGAACAGAATAAATGGCTACAAGTGACTTTGAGTCCACACCAAATCTTTGAGAAACAAGCTTAATAAATTCGTTATTGGCGGAGTCAGAAAGGAAGTTTTCACCATTTGCATCGGGTATTACAACACCGCCGACTTCACTTGCTTTTTTCAGTGCTTCAATAACATCATCGAGGGAAACAACTCCGTCAGAGTTCATATCCGCAACCGTTAAATCAGGGGCAGTTATATAGCTTGCCATACGGAGAATTGCACGTGCGTCCTGTGTGTCAACCTTACCGTTGCCGTCAATATCGCCAAGCAATATTGTGCTGTCCTCTGCAAATGCAACTACAGAGAAAGAGCAAAATATCACCGACAATGAAAGTAACAGGGACAACACTCTGAATCTTGCTTTCATATTAAACACCTTTTTCAAATTATTGTTCAAAGAATTTTTTGAATGCTCTATATGCCATATAGAGGTCAAACTTAGAAATTACCTCATAGGGAGCGTGCATTGAAAGAACGGGAACACCAAGGTCAACAACGTCAACATTGAGATTTGCAATGTATTTGGCAACTGTACCGCCACCACCTGCATCTACCTTGCCAAGCTCGCCAATCTGCCATACAACGTTATCCTCGTCAAGCATACGTCTGATTTTGCCCATATACTCGGCTGAAGCATCACTTGTGCCACCTTTACCGCGAGCACCTGTGTATTTTGTAATAACTACACCCCTGTTAAGGAATGAAGTATTGTTCTTTTCAAATACTGAATTGAAGGTGGGGTCATAGGCTGAGTTAACATCAGCTGACAGACACTCACTCTTGGAAAGAACTCTGTAGCCCTCAACGCCGTTTGCTCTTGCAAGGTCATTTATAAAGTACTCAAGATAAGCAGACTGCAAGCCCGTGTTACCGTCGGAGCCTGTTTCTTCCTTATCTGTAAGAACGGTAATAACTGTATAATCGGGGTCAACAACATCAAATGCTGCCATTGCCGCAGGATATGCACAAACTCGGTCATCGTGACCATAGGAGCCGATAAGACCTCTGTCAAAGCCGATATCATCTGCCTTGAATGCAGGAACGACCTCAAGCTCTGCACTGAGGAAATCCGCCTCCTTTATGCCGTACTTTTCATTGAGAATCTTAAGGATGTTGAGCTTCACCAGCTCACTGCCCTCATCACTCCTGAAGGGACGACTGCCGACAATAACATTAAGCTCTTCACCCTGAATTCCCTCAGAGAGTGTACGTTTACCCTGCTCTGCGCCAAGGTGGGGAAGGATATCGGAAATTACGAACTTGGGCTCGCCCTCTTCCTCGCCGATTTTAACCTCCACCTTTGAGCCATCAGCCTTGATGATAACACCGTGAAGTGCAAGAGGAATCGCTACCCATTGGTACTTCTTGATACCACCGTAGTAGTGAGTCTTGAACAGTGCAAGCTCGTCACTCTCATAAAGCGGATTGGGTTTAAGGTCAAGTCGGGGTGAGTCAATATGAGCCGCTGCAATCTTAACACCCTCGCAGATACACTTTTTACCGATAACTGCAAGAATAATTGCTTTGTCACGGTTTACAAAATAAACCTTGTCACCTGCTACGTATTTTTTATCTGCATCAAACTGAACAAAACCGCGTGACTGCGCTTCCTTGAGTATAACAGCAGTTGCCTCGCGCTCTGTTTTTGCTTCATTAAGGAATGACTTGTAGCCCTCTGCAAAAGCATCCGCACTTTCCCTTACGCTGTCATCACATACCTTTGAGGCATGCTCGGGCTTATAGAAAAGCTCTTTTTTCATTTCATCAACTGTTGGCATTTTTTATTTCCTCCGTTTCGGGTTGTTTTATATTATACAATTTCACATAGATATCACGGGTACGCATAATCTTGTCAACATAGGCGCGGGTATCATCATACGGAATATACTTTAGTGTTGCTCCGTCGTCAGAATACTCCGGGTTTTCCAACCATTGATGAACTTTACCGATGCCTGCGTGATATGCGGCAACCGCTGTTTCGGTATTACCGAACTCACCTTGGAGAAGGCTGAGAAGATATGCACCGTATTTTACGGAAATCTCCGGTTCAAAGAGTGCATCATCGGTGAAGCTCTCCCCTGTTTTGGTCTGTAACCATTGAAAGGTTTCAGGCAAAATCTGAGTAAGCCCCCGTGCACCCACACTTGAAACCGCATTTTTGTCAAATCCACTTTCCGTTTCAATGAGAGAATAGAGCAAGCTCTCGTCAATTCCGTACTCTGTGGCGTTGCTCTCCACCAGCTGTGAATAAGATAACGGATAAACCGTCTTAAGCACAAGAAGGACAGAGTTATATAATATTATAACTAAAAACACTGATAATAGCAATAGTATTATCACGGCTTTAGTTCTGCTGTTCAATTTAATCGTCAAACAAAAAGCTCCTTTACAACAGGTAAAAGTTCTTCATTCATATTAAAGGGCTCATAATTGCGGATAACATAATCAGCCCGTGAAAGGTAAAAATCATCATCCTTCTGACCGTTTATACGAACAAGGGCATCCTTTTCGGATATATTGTCACGCGCCATAATACGCACCTTGCGCACCTCAACCGGTGCGTGTACAACAAGCATAACGTCGCACTCGTCAGCGAAGCCCGACTCAATGATTGCCGCTGCATCCACAACAACCACATCACTGTCCTCAAAAGCTTTTTCTGCTTGATTACGGATGAAGCTGTTTATGGCAGGGTGCATAAGTGAATTGAGTAGTGCTGTGTTTTCGGGAGTAGAAAAGGCAGACCTTGCCAATGCTTTTCTGTCAAGGGTTCCGTCGGGATTAAGAATATCTCCGAAGGCTTCGCAAAGCTTCGGCAGAAGATTTTTGTCCTCTGCAAGAACCTGTCGGGCAACAATATCCCCATCAATAATGTATGCGCCCTTTTCCTGCAAATATTTACTTACGGTAGATTTACCTGCACCTGTTTTACCTGTAAGACCTACAAGCTTTTTCATAGCAACACCTCAAGGATTGGCGAGTATTATAACGAAATATGAGTGAAAAAGACTATCCCGAATCTGATTCGGATACACTTTTAAAGGTCAATAACCTGAAATGATGCGGCACGCAGAAGTCTGTTGAGAACCGCAAGATTATCGTCATTATCCCTGTCGGGACATCTTACAAAGCAGATATCGGCACCCTTTTCATCGAGACTGCGTAATGAATCAAACAATGAGTGGGAAAGCTCCTTGTAATTTTTACTTGTGCCGTATGTAATATAAGGTACATTCAGCCCATCACCCTCACCGTCAAAGACCATAGCATACGTAGTGCCGTCAACGTGTGAATTTACATAGTCACAGAATTTATCATATTCACCGCAAAGCACAATAATATCCGCATCGGGTGAATAATGCTTGTATTTCATACCGGGAGATGAAACTCTCTCCCCCTTCTTCAAGGGATTGAGAACAGCATCATCAACCTCAACCTGACCGAGCACACTTCTCAGCTGTGATATGGTTATGTTACCCGGTCTCAAAAGCTTGGGCACAGGGGTGGCAAGGGTTATAACTGTTGATTCAACACCCTCTGCACAGTCACCGCCGTCAATAACCATAGGTATTCTGCCTTGCATATCCGAATATACGTGGCTTGCCCTTGTAGGGCTGGGTTTACCCGAAAGATTTGCAGACGGTGCCGCAATGGGTAAGCCTGTAACTTTAATAAGTCTGTTTGCCACAGGATGTGACGGACACCTTACCGCAACCGTGTCAAGTCCGCCTGTAACGCAAAGAGGAACTCTGTCGGATTTGGGTAAAATCATAGTCAAAGGACCCGGCCAGAATTTTTCTGCAAGGAGCTTTGCAGTCTCCGGCACCTCCCTTACAAGGTCATATATTTCGGAAAACTCCGAAATATGAACTATCAAGGGGTTGTCCTGCGGACGTCCCTTTGCTTCAAAGATACGTTTTACCGCTTCCTCTGAGTAAGCATTACCACCCAAGCCGTAAACAGTCTCCGTGGGAATACCCACAACCTGACCCTCCTTGAGAAGTCCGGCGGCATCCTCATAAACGCTCCCGTTGTCATCGGGAGTTATTTTTATAAGTCTTGTTTCCAATTCATTAATCCTCTTTTAATCTGTCTGCTGTATCTGCCGTAATGAGAGCATCAATAATTTCATCAAGATCACCGTTCATTATGGCTTCAATTCTGTATATTGTAAGTCCGATTCTGTGGT
The DNA here is from genome assembly GCA_045532945.1 of Acutalibacteraceae bacterium. Taxonomy (GTDB): domain Bacteria; phylum Bacillota; class Clostridia; order Oscillospirales; family Acutalibacteraceae; genus DTU089. The sequence goes on along the minus strand of JAZSGZ010000044.1, from coordinate 28,911 downwards.
CACTTACACGCCCCTGCGGGAAGTTGTAGGTACGGATACGTTCGCTTCTGTCACCTGTGCCGACCTGAGAACGACGCTCGTCGGCAATTTCAGCATTCTGCTTTTCACGTTCAACCTCTAAAAGACGTGAACGGAGAATTTTCATCGCTCTGTCCTTATTCTTATGCTGGCTTCGTTCATCCTGACACTCAACAACCGTACCCGTGGGCAAGTGGGTGATTCGTATAGCGGACTCGGTTTTATTAACGTGCTGACCGCCTGCACCGCTTGAGCGGAAGGTGTCAATCTGCAAATCCGTGGGGTCAATGGCAATATCCACTTCCTGTGCCTCGGGAAGAACCGCAACAGTTACCGTTGATGTATGGATTCTGCCACCTGATTCTGTTTCGGGTACACGCTGTACGCGGTGAACACCGCTCTCAAACTTAAAGCGTGAATATGCTCCCTCACCCTCTATCATAAAGCTGATTTCCTTGACACCGCCGAGACCCGTTTCGTTGACGGAAAGCACATCCGGATGCCAACCTCGACCCTCGGAATACATCGAGTACATACGGAAAAGTGAATGGGCAAAAAGAGCCGCTTCCTCACCGCCCGCACCTGCACGGATTTCGATAATAACGTTTTTGTCGTCATTCGGGTCTTTGGGCAGAAGGAGTATTTTCAATTGCTCGTGGAGAGTCTGTACCTTTTCCTTGCACTCCTCCACCTCTGTTTCAAGCATCTCCTTCAATTCTTTGTCGGGGTGCTCATTCAACATCTGCTTTGCCGCTTCACCATCCTCGAAAGCCTTTTTATATTCACGGAAGGTTTCAACAATGGGTGTGAGATTTTTCAGCTCTCGCATAAGCTCGGCATATTTCTGTTGGTCCGAAACTGTTTCCGGCTGACATAACAGGTCATTTACCTTATCAAACCTTGCTTCTACGTGGGTAAGTTTATCAATCATCAGTATTCTCCCTGATTACTTTCTTAATATTTTTCTCTGCTTTGACACGAGGAATCAAAAATTCCCGTTCACAGCCACAGCAACGGAGTCTGAAATCCATACCCGAGCGCAGGACAACAAACTGCTTGTTACCGCAAGGATGTTGTTTTTTCATTTCCAAAATATCACCGACACGGATATCCATTCAAAATCACTCCAAACACAAAAAACTAAATACAGAAATATTGTACCATACTTTTACATAAAATTAAAGAGTAGAACGAAAATAAATGAAAACAGGTGATAAAAGAATGATGTCATACTCCCCCGAAGGGTTTTTAATCAACACAAAAGAAAACAGACAATATCTGTCAAGCGCGGAAAATCTGCAAAAAGCCTGCGCAGATAGTATCCCCCTTGAACAACGGGTCACATACTGTGACTGCAAACATAACCTGCACGTGGAGCTGGGTGATATCCACGGCATTATCCCCCGTGAGGAATGCGCCCTGGGAATTGATGACGGCACAGTAAAGGATATTGCAATAATCGCCCGAGTCAACAAGCCCGTAAGATTTATTGTTGACAGCATAACTCAATGCGACGGCAAAAAAACTGCCATATTGTCACGAAAAAAGGTTCAACGGGACTTTACGGAAAACTATATACCGTACATAACACCGGGAGATGTTATTGATGCCACCATAACCCACCTTGAAAACTTCGGTGCATTCTGCGATATCGGATGCGGTGTAAATGCCCTCTTGCCCATCGACAATATTTCAATCTCCAGAATCCCCCACCCCGACGTTCGCTTCAGCGTGGGTGACAATATCAAAGCAGTAGTGAAATCCTTTGATGACCTGGGCAGAATTACGCTTTCTCACAAGGAGCTTCTGGGGACGTGGAGCGAAAACGCTGAGCTTTTTGCCCCGGGTGAAACCGTAAGCGGTGTTATAAGAAGCATTGAGAATTACGGAATATTCGTTGAACTGACCCCAAACCTGTCCGGTCTTGCAGAATACACCTCCGAGGTATATGAGGGACAACAGGCAAGTGTTTACATCAAAAGCATCATACCCGAAAAAATGAAATTCAAGCTTATTATCGTGGATGCCTTTGATGCACGCTATCCCAAAGCAAAGCCCATCTATTTCATCAGCAAGGGGCACCTTGATGAGTTCTGTTATTCTCCTCCGAATTGTGCAAAAGTAATAAAAACCGAGTTTTAATTTTTGTTTGTAAAAAGAATTGCTGTATTGTATAATTAAGCTACTTAGTATATAAGGAGTTTAATATATGCAGTACAGCAAATTTAATTCTATTCATAGAGAAATTTCTAAATTGGGCTTCGGTTTGATGCGTTTACCCAAAACCTCGTATGACGGAGACACCATTGACCGCGAGGAAGCCTTTAAGCTTATCGACCTTGCAATGAAATCAGGTGTCAACTATTATGACACCGCATATTTTTACCACGGCGGTGACTCGGAGCAATTTGCGAAAGAGGCTCTCAGCCGTTACCCGCGTGAATCATTCTGCCTTGCAACAAAACTCCCCGGTACATATATGCGTGACGAGGGAAAACACACCGATGAGATTTTTAACGGTCAGTTGGAAAAGTGCGGTGTGGACTACTTTGACTTCTACCTCCTGCACGCAGTTAACAGGGATATTATGAAAACCTTTGAGGCAGACAAGTCCTATGAATACCTGTCAGAGCAGAAAAAGTCAGGCAAAATCAAATACCTCGGCTTTTCATACCACGGTGATTTGGAATTCTTTGAGGAGCTTGTTGACAAATACAAATGGGATTTTGTTCAGCTCCAGATAAACTATTACGACTGGGAAGCACAAAACGCAAAGGCATATTACAAAATCCTTGAGGACAGAGGCATACCCTGTATAATCATGGAGCCTGTACGTGGTGGCTCACTACACACACTCAACGATGAGGCAAGAGCTGTTTTTGATGAATTAGGCGATGCATCATACGCTTCTTATGCCCTTCGCTATGTGGCACAGTTACCCAACGTGCTGACAACACTCAGCGGTATGTCAACCTACGAGCAGGTTGTTGATAATATCAAAACATTTGAAGAATGCAAACCCCTTTCAACCGAGGAAAGCAAAGCAGTAGAAAAGGCAAGCATACTCTTCAGAAAGAACTTCGCCGTACCTTGTACAGATTGCAAATACTGTGTTGAGCATTGTCCTGCGAACGTTGATATTCCACTCAACTTCAAGGCATACAATGAATACAACAAAACCCGTGAAAAAAGTGATTTTGTCAAAGAATACGATTTAATTCCCGACAACAGAAAAGCTACTCTATGCATCGAATGTGGTGTATGTAAATCACATTGTCCTCAGCAGATTGATATTCCCCGCAGTCTGAAAAAAGTAAGAGAGCTTGCAGAATAAGAGGTGGAAAAATGAAGAAAATACTTTTCAAAGGCTTTTGCCTGCTATGTGTTATAAATCTTTTGTTTGGTACGTTCTCAGGTTGTAAGGGCAGCTCAGATGATGGCGTATCAGACATAATAACAGCCGCAGATGAAGTTTATATAAACGGTATTCTTACAGATACAGTAGAAGCTCGCATGGGTGCTTTTCAGGGTAAGCAGGGTGATTACATTGAATTTCATTTCAACGAGCCCTGGATGTTCAACACGGTTTTCATAAATGAACAGACCGCCACAATCCGACAGTACAATATCTACGCGGAAATTGACGGCAAATACACGCTTGTCCACACAGGCAAAAACGTTTTACAGGAAGATATCACCGTAGAGCCGGTAATGATAACAGGCTTTAAATTAGAAATCGTAAACACCGCAATCGGTGACGATAATTTTGTTATTCAGGGCATAAGCGCCTACTACATAAAATAATCCAAGGAGTACAAATATGAGTATCAGATTTATTGAAAGCACAAAAACATTCAAGCTTGATTCTGAAACATCAACATATATGTTCGGTATTCACAAGGGCAATTACCTCGTGCATTATTACTACGGTGCACCGATTCCGGATGAAGATGTTACAGCATTACGCTACAGACCCGGCTTTGCATCCTTCTGTCCCGACAGCCCCGATGCAATCGGTGATAATTTTTCACCCGATGTAACCCCACTCGAATACTCCACATTCGGTGCAGGCGACTTCCGTCTTTCTGCATTTGCGATTGAGAACAGTGAGGGCAACAAGGTTACAGACTTAAGATACGTAAGCCACAGAATATACAAGGGCAAGGAGCCCATCCCCGGTATGCCTTCACTCTACCTTAATGATGAAAATGAAGCAGACACACTTGAAATCGTAACCGAGGACAAGGTTACAGGCGTAAGGGCTACACTTATTTACACGGTATTTAACAGCTACGGTGCAATTACCCGCCGTGTCAAGGTTGAAAACCCCACAGACAAGCCCTTCTACATTGACACAATCCACTCTGCCTGTGTTGACTTCCCCGGTATGGATTACGAGATGCTTGACCTTTACGGCAGATGGGTTAAGGAGCGTGCACTTGCAAGATACCCCTTACACAGAGGTATTCAGTCAATCAAGAGTAAGCGCGGTTCTTCAAGTCACAATCACAACCCCTTTACTGCTATCATCAGCAAGGGTGCAACCGAGGACTACGGTGATTGCTACGGCTTCAACCTTGTTTACAGCAGTAACTTCTCCATTGATGTCGAGGTTGACGGCTTTGCTTCCACACGTCTGGTAATGGGTATCAACCCCGAGGGCTTCAGGTGGTATCTTGAACCCGGTGAGGAATTCTATTCACCTGAGGCTGTAATGGTTTACACAAATGAAGGTCTTGGTGAAATGAGCCGTATTTTCCACAGACTTTACTCCAACAACCTTATCCGCGGTAAATGGAAAAAGGCAAAGCGCCCCCTTCTTATCAACAACTGGGAAGGCACAGGTATGGACTTTGACCACGATAAGCTCGTTTCATTCGCACATCACGCCAAGGATATCGGACTTGAAATGCTTGTTATGGACGACGGTTGGTTCGGTAAGCGTGACGACGATAAATCATCACTTGGTGATTGGAAGGTTGCTGAATATAAGCTTCAGAAGGGTCTTTCGGGACTTATCAAGGAGGTTAATGCCTGCGGTCTTAAGTTCGGTATATGGTTTGAGCCTGAAATGATTTCACCTGACTCCGACATATACCGAGAGCATCCCGATTGGTGCTTACACACCGAGGGTCGTGACAAATCAATTGCACGTACACAGTATGTAATTGACTACTCGCGCAAGGAGGTACGCGACCATATCTATGGTATGATGTACGATATCCTTTCGAACAACAATATCGACTATGTAAAATGGGACTTCAACAGAAATCTTACAGAGGTTTCCTGTGCACAGCTTCCTAAAGAAAGACAGGGCGAGGTATTCCATCGTTTTGTGCTTGGCACTTACGAGATTATGGACAGACTCACAAAGGACTTCCCCCACATTCTTCTTGAAAACTGCTCAGGCGGCGGCGGACGCTTTGACCCCGGTATGCTCTACTACTCACCTCAGATATGGACAAGTGACAACACTGACCCAATCGAGAGATTGACAATTCAGTTCGGTACTTCAATGTGCTATCCCACATCAACAATGGGTGCACACGTTTCAGCAAACAGAAGAACAGGCTACGAAACAAAGATGAACGTTGCTCTGTGGGGCTCTTTTGGTTACGAGCTTGACCCCGACAAGCTGACTGAGGACGAAAAGAACGAAATCAAAGCTCAGATTGCCCTTTATCACAGATATTACGACGTTATCCACTACGGTGACCTTTACAGACTCATTACTCCCTTTGAAAATGAGTACCGCGTTGCGTGGGAGCACGTAAGCGAGGACAAAAACGAGGCACTTGTTACTGTTATTCAGATGCGACATCCCTACGACGAGTTCTTTATGCTCCGTCTTAAGGGTCTTGACCCAACGAAGGTATACACAGACCAAGAAAGCGGTAAAAAATACAGCGGTGCATACCTTATGAACGCAGGACTTAACCTTACCCATAAGCCTAATGGAGATGGGGCTTCATATAGGGTTCATTTGATTGCAGAATAACCTTTAAATGCAAAATGCAGAATGCAGAATGCAAAATTAAAGGAACGCTACGCGTTGATTATATTGCTGTCGCAAACAATAAACATATCGTAGTGTGCGCGTTTATGCTAAAAAATCAAATAAAATCAAAAGTAAATATGATACAATAAAGCAGTTGGCGGTCTACCTCTCTGGTTTGAGAGAGGGGGACCGCCCTATATTTATTCTATCATAAAAACCAGGTAGCAAACGAGAGAATAACTAACTGTTTTATATCAAGTCTGACGGGCGGTGGAGAGTTCCAACGCGTAAGCGTTTTGAATCGTGAGATTCAACGGTAACAGACTGAATGTTTGTTGTAAATGAAATATGAAACATCAGCATTACACTCCACAAAGCACGTTATTGTTTAATTGAAGTTGTCATCCAATGGGAACTTCGTTTCCACGATGCTGACGCATCGGGAACTCTCCACCACCCGACAAGCTTTGCTTTTATACAAAAATAATCACCCGCTTGATAATTAATATTAAACAACAGCTTGACAAAAAGGTGGTCCCCCTCTCTTAAACCAGAGAGGTAGACCACACAGCAAGTTTTTCGTTCTGTTTTAATCATTTCATAATCATTTATGTTTTTCTACAACAAATGCACCATCAATTAATTGGTTGTCAAATTCATTTTCTGTTGCCAAGAACAAATCCATATGGTCAGTAGGAATAACGGCAATATTAAAAACTGTGTTCACAAAAATCGGAAAAGCGCAATATCTGACGGCGTTTTTGAAAACTTCTTCTAACACACTTTTTTCATCAGTCAGCATTGCTCCATTGGGTGCATCGATTTTGCTTGAATCATAGTACGTTGATTTTCCCCAACCTGTATCATAAGAAAAAATATATATTCCCTTTGTTTTTTCGAGTTGCAGAATTGTTAAGAATTGATTGAACAAGGCTTTTTCGCATTCGTTGAATTTTTCTTCTACGTAGCAAGTCATTTCAACACCATATCGTGCTACTTCCCTATCATCTTTAAACTTAACTACATAACACGCTGAATTAAAGGAGCAATCCTCTAACTTAATGTGTTTACACACATCAGAAAAATGTATTCGTGGATATGATGTCATAAAAATCACTCTTTTGTAATAATCTACCATCGCTCTATCTGACAGAAGACAGACAACAAATGGAACTACCCACCACCAAAATCAAAGATTTTGGTTACCCTCCATAGAGATATAAGGCTTCGCATTGCATTCAGTTTATCGTTGACTTTTTGAACGCATAAATGCGTTCACTACAATGAGTTTATTTCTTGCGACAGCAATACAATCGCCAACGCAGTTCCGAAACTGACCGAAGATCAACTTCACTTCGCAGAAACTTCACTACAAAGTAACTTCACTTGCAAAGCAAACTTCACTATTTTATAATAGCCGCACGCAGTGCCCGATAATTTTGCATTCTGCATTCTGCATTTTGCATTTAATCTATATTTTTCGGCTTCACGTTTACTGAGTAGTAGGTATAGTACACCACAAACCCCGGTTTTGCGCCGTTAGGCTTTTTGATATTTTTGACGTCGGTATAGTCAACTGTTACAACCGTACCGTCCTTTGCCGAGCTGTAATAGGCTGCAATTTCCGCTGCCTCTACAATAGCATCGTCGGGCACTTCTTTGCCGTCTGCCACAAGGAGAACGTGTGAGCCCGGGCACTTCTGTGCGTGGAGCCATATATCCCCACGTCTGCCAGTTTTAAAGGTCAGCTTATCATTCTGAATATTATTTCTGCCGACAAGCACCGTAAGTCCCTGTGATGTTTTGAATTCCAGGGGCGGAAGTGCTTGTTTTCTCATTTGCTTTTTGCCCGATTTCTTAGGCTTTATAAAGCCCTGTGAAATAAGCTCATCCTTGATTTCGCCAAACTCACGCTCAATGGTTGAACGGCCAAGCATATCTCTTACAGATTCAAGATAGACTAAATCCTGCTCCCCTTCTTCTATAAGCTTGATGAGCATATTTTCCGCTGTACAAGCCTTGTGATAATCCTTATACAGCTTCTGTGCATTCTGCGAGGGTGTAAGAGCAGGGTCAACACTTATTTTCACAATATTATTATCGTCGTAATAATTTTCAACCTCATATACGCTCAAGCCCTTTTGTAATTTATATTGGGCTGCGGTAATAAGCTCTGCATTTATACGGATTGCATCTCTGTCCTCACAACGGCGCAAATCCTCTCGCTGATTATTAAGCTTTCGGGCAGTTCTTTCAATAGCGTTATCAAGCATTTTGAAAAGCTCTGCACCCTTTGAGCGTGTACGTAAAACCCTGTCACGCTCACTGTAAAAGCCCTCAAGCAAAAGGAATACGTTTGCCTTTTTAATCACCTTAAGGCTTTCACCGTACTGTGTAATCGGCATAAAGGAAAATTCCATTGGTTTTTCCGATTCGTCAAGCACCATTGTGGGCTCTGCAACACCGTTTACAAGCATATTTTTAAGTGAGCTGAGCTCACACAGAAGATTCATTTTTTCGTCTGTTGTAAGCTCAGCTATACCCTTATCATCACCGCATACACGGAAGGCGATTTCCCTTGAAAGCAAGGGAGAAACACCCTGAATTGATTTAAGTATAGCCGATGAAAGCTTGCTGTTTTCGCAGGATAAAACCGACTTGCAAGCATCCTCAGGCGGAATACTTCTTAAATCCGCCTTTTCCTGTGCAGGAGGCAATTTATACTGTGCCCCCGGAAGAACAAGTCTGTATGAGCTTTTTTCCGCATCAACGCGCCTGAGAGCATCTACAATACGATTATCCTCGCCAAAAAGAATAACATTACTGTGCTGTGCCATAATTTCAACCGCGAGAGTAAGCTTTACTCTGTCACCGATTTCATTTGTTGCATCAAAATTAAAAAACGCAATCCTGTCAAGTCCGAATTGCTCCACACTCACGAGAGTCGCACCAATAAGATGCTTTCTGAAAAGCATACATAACATTGGCGGTGTCTGTGGGTTTTCAGGTGTTTTGTCAACCACAGCAAAGCGAGGGCTGTTAGCATCTGCTGTGAAATACAGCTTGTGCATACCGCCCCTTGTCCGCATTATGAACACCAACTCGTTTTTGCTCGGTTGGTGAATTTTATCAACCTTTGCCCCTGCAAGAAGGTCATTGACCTCCCTGACGAGGAAGCTGAGATACATACCGTCTAAAGCCATTTTTTACCTCAGATATATTTTACGGGTGACTGACCCATATATAAAATAAATTCAATATCAGGGAACTTCCGTGAAAGAATTTCACAAAGCTCCTCACAGATGATAACCTCTGTTTCATAGTGACCTGCCACAAACAAATCCGTGCCCAGATGATTTGCCTGTAAAAATTCGTGGTGCTTTGCTTCACCTGTCAGGAGAGCATCTGCCCCCTCCAGATGCGCCGCATCAATTAAATCTCCGCCACTTCCTGAGCAGAGAGCAACAGTTTTAATTGTGGCGTTGCTGTCAGTATACGACACCTTACCGCCAAGAGCGTTTTTAACCTTAAAGGCAAACTCTTCGGGAGTGCAAGGGTCAATTCTGCCAATCTTTAAAAACTCGTCAAGCCGTGACTGTTTCAGATCTGCAATACCTACCTTGCGTGCAAGGCAATCATTGACACCGCCAACTGCTTTATCAAGACATGTGTGTGAAGAAATAAATGTAACGCCTGACTTTACCGCCTTATAAACAAGGCTGTTTGTCTCTATCTGTGCAACGGGATTAAACAGAAGCGGATGATGAGTTATCACAAGCTCTGCACCTTCGCGTGTTGCGGTTTCAATTACCTCGTCTGTAACATCGAGGGCAATGAGCACTTTATCAACATCAATATCCAATGAGCCGACTGAAAGTCCGCAATTATCCCACTCGGCAGCAGTTGAAAATGGTGCTACTGTATCAAGATAGTCGTAAATCTCTTTAATTTTCATTATTCGTCTTGCCTTTCTTAAGAATGTCATAACGAATGATAGCGATTATAAGCGAGCTCATTACAATGCACTCGGTCACTATACCTGCAACAGAGCCTGTAATGATGTTGAAAACAAGCCAACAGGGTGAGCTGGGGAAGGTAATAAGCCTGATTTTTGTTTCACTCTTCATCCAATAGCTGACTGTTGTGAGTATCATTGCCATTGGCGGCAGGAAGGAATACCACTCCTCCCAGGTAAGTATGCCTGCAACTGCAGACACAACAATAAACACACCAAGCCACACGGGACTTTTTGCCCATTTTTTGTCGTTGTTGATAAAAACTATTGAACGTGTAAGACCAATAAAGTTAAGAGCGGCACCGGTGTAAGCATCGGCACCCTTTGTGAAGCCCAGCATTATGTAGTGAAGAATAAACAGAAGCGCCGCCACAATCTGAAAGCCTATTATCCTGCTGCGCTTATTCTGTTGAAAGCTGAGGAAATTCATTCCCGCACCGCAGAAGCCTACGGCTTGTGTAATTATATCAACCATTCAAAAACTCCTTTATGGCGGTTATGGTGTTACCCAGGTTCCCTGTTTCCCTTCCACAGGCGGTAAGTGCATTGTATTTTTCCTCAAGGCGTTTGAGATGACCCTCAAGGTGCTTGTGTGCATCCTCTGTGTGAGGGAGCTTGCCGATAAAGCAATCTGCCATAGTAAAATCAGAATTCACTCCTGTATAAACGGCATCAAACGTAATGTACACGCGCCTTGCCTCGTGAGTTGCAAGCTCATTTAAAATCTCAAATCCGTTTGAATAAAGGAACTCCCGCAAATCCTCTGCCCTGCTCTGCGGTTGGAAAATGAAATGGATATCACTGTTTTTGACCCACGGGATTTCGCTCAGCTTTTCGGCAATAAGAGTACCACCCATACCTGCGAAAATGATTTCGTTGGCATCGGTTGGCTCAAACTCCCTCAAGCCGTCTGAAAGGCGGAGAGAAATCTTATCCGTCAGGTCGTAATATTCAACGGATTTTTCTGCATTTTTAAGGGGCTCCCTGCCGATATCTGCAGCAATTGCAGACTCAACCTTGCCCGTCTGTATAAGGTATATGGGCAGATAGCCGTGGTCTGTGCCTATATCAGCAATAATGCCGCCGCCCTTTACGAGAGATGCGACGGCAGAAAGCCTTGGTGTAAGTTTAACGTTCATCATTCACCGAGGAAGCTGTTGATTTTGGAAACGAGCTCATCAGCATCAACACCGTGAACACGGCAAGCCATTTCAACAGTTTCACCGCGAGATGCGGGACAACCGAGGCAATGCATACCCATCTCAAGGAAGAAGGGTGCTGTCTGGGGTGCTGCATCAAGAATATCACCGATAATTGTATCTTTAGTAATCTGCATGTTTAAAAACTCCTTAATTAATATATTTTTACTTAGTATATCATAAGAAAACGAAAAAATAAACAATAATATGAAACTTTTTAACATAAATTGTTCTGTTTAATTGTTTGTTTTCACAGTTGAATTACTCCTCGGCAGGTGGTAAAATTATACTGTATAATTTTGTACTGCCACGGAGGTATCTTTATGTTACAAAAAGACTTTAATCCCATTTTAAGATTTGTTGCAGTCAGCGACGTTCACTACAAGGACGAGCACTGTATTGAAGAGGAGCGTATGGAAAAGGCGCTCAAAATTGCTTACAGACTCAGCGAAGCTCACCCCACCTATAAGAGACTTGATGCTGTTGTTGCAAACGGTGACTTTGCAAACTCAGGCACAGAAACACAGATGCTCAAATTCAAGAAAACTATGGAGGACTGTCTCAAGCCCGAAACAGTTTACGCACTTGATATGGCGAGTCACGAGTATCACGGCAACGGTGTTGAAGCTGCATACGAGCTTTTCGGGAAAATCTTTGACAGACCCGTTGATAACCACATTGAGGTAAACGGCTTCCACTTCATCACTATGTCTTCATCAAGCGGATGTGAATATGATGAGAACAAGGTTGCTTTCGCCCGTGCAGAGCTTCTCAAGGCACGTGAGGCAGACCCCAAGAAGCCCATTTTCTTCTTTCAGCACCCCCACCTTACAGATACGGTTTCAGGCAGTATTTACTGGGCAGACGAGGCTTTCATCCCCACACTTATGGACTTCCCTCAGGTTATTGACTTCTCAGGTCACTCACACGTGCCGATAAATGACCCCCGTTCAATTCACCAGAGACATTTTACCTGCCTCGGCACAGGCTCCTTATCTTACTTTGAGCTTGATGAATTTGATAAGCACTACGGCACCTGCCCACCCAACAAGCAGGACTGTGCACAGATGCTTATTGTTGAAGCAGATGCAGAGGGCAGAGTCCGTATTTATCCATACGATGTTCTTACAGACAACTTCTTCCCCTTTGTCTGGGAAATTGATGAGCCCTGGAACCCCGACAGCTTCAGATATACCGATGCACGTTACAAAACAACGGATGCACCTTGGTTCGAAAACGCAGAGCTTACAATAAGCGACGTTACCGATAAGGGCTTCAGGGTTACATTCCCACAGGCAAAGGTTAAATCAGAATATGTAAACGACTACAAGGTAGTTGTCCGCGAAGCATCAAACGGCGCTATTGTAAAGCAGAAGAAAATCTGGAGTGAGTATTACTTCTACAATATGCCTGAGACTCTTTCGGTTGACTTTGACGACCTCAAGGCAGACACAGAGTATGATGTTGCTGTTATAGCAGGCTCATTCTGGGATACATATTCGGCACCCATCACAGCAACAGTAAAAACAAAATAACGACTCACTTATAAAACTATTAAAGGAGCGATTATGTTGGATAAAATCAGAGTAGAAGGTATGCGATTTGTTGACGAATACGGCAGAGAGCGTATTTTCAGCGGTATGAATGTTTGCGACAAACGAAGCTTTGACAGAAATAATCCAGGCTTCGGCTTTGACCCTGACAAATTCCCCTTTGAGGAATTCAGAGCCCGTGGCTACGATATAATAAGATTGGGTTTTACCTGGGGCGCAATGGAGCCCACTCCCGGCAGATATAATCAGAAGCTTATTGACGACATTTGCAAATTCCTTGACAAGTGCGAGGAGTACGGCATTTATGCTTACCTTGACTGTCACCAGGATGTTTACTCACCCTACTGCTACGGTGACGGTGCTCCCCGTTGGGCAACACTTACTGACAAGTACACTCCCCGCAAGCCCCTTGCTGTGTGGGCAGAGCCGTACTTCTACGGCAACGCTTGTTTCAGAGCTTTTGACAACTTCTGGGCAAACACAAAATATAACAGAAAAGGCTTGCAGGATTATTTCGCAGATATGTGGAAAAACCTTGTTTCCGCCACAAAGGACAAGCCTGCACTTTTCGGCTACGACTTCTTTAACGAGCCTCACCCGGGTACAGAGGGTGGCAAGATTTTCAGAACCCTTATAGGAAATCTTGTGAAAACAAGCCTTGTAGACAAAAGAGTTAATCTGTTTGAGCTTGCAAAACAGGGTCTTTTCAGCGACGAAAAGCCAAAAGCACTTGATCAATACGAGGGTCCCGTGCTCAGGACAATCACATCAAAGTGCGACGAGCTTGTTGAGCGGTTCGACAAAGGAAAATACTCACCCTTCCTTAACAAAATGGCTTCCGCTGTCAGAGAGGTTACCGACAACGGTATTATGTTTATGGAGAACAACTACTTCTCGAATATGGGTATCCCTTGTTGCAATGACCCCGTAACTGTAAACGGTGAAAGAGAGACACAGCAGGTATTTGCTCCCCACGCTTATGACCTTATGGTTGATACACCTGCATACAAATATGCAAGCAACTCCCGTGTGGGTATGATATTTGACGAGCACCGCAAAACACAGGAAAGATTACAGATTCCTTGTCTCGTTGGTGAATGGGGCTCCTGTGCCGAGGGTGACGGTTGGTATCCTCATATCAGATTTTTACAGGATAAGTTCGACTCCTACAAGTGGAGCAACACATACTGGTGCTACTTTGACGGTATTCTTGAGCAGGACTTTATGCCGGTGTTTACACGCCCCCGACCCAAGGCCGTTACAGGTGAAATCATCTCCTACAAATACGACCACGAGGACGGAGAGTTCAAGCTCAGATTCAATCAGGATAAGAAGTACAAGGCTCCCACAGTAGTTTATGTTGACCGTAAGCCTGAAGAAATCAAGTGCAACGGTAAATACAAAATAATTGAATTACCGGGCAACATCGGTTATGATATCGAATTTAAAACCGATATCGGTGAAAATGAAATTGAAATAGAGTTTTAATAACGGCTACTGTCCTCTGCCAATGAGCCGAGGACAGTATTTTTTCAGAGAGAAGTTTGACTATGTTAAAAGCAATTATATTTGATTTAGATGGTATCATCATAGACAGTGAGCCTATTGCATATTCCATTCTGCAGGAAATGGCGGCATTCCATGGCGGTTACATATCCATGGAGGATTACACTACAAAATACCTTGGCAGAACTGTCGCAATGGGTATGACAACAATAAAAAATGATTTCAATATACCTAAGAGCGAGGACGAGCTTTTTGAAATCTATCTTCACAAGGAACAAGAAAAAATCAAAAAGGGTATTCCCCTCAAGCCCGGTGTCAAGGAACTATTGGTGTACCTCAAAAGCTACGGCTACAAGACTATTGTAGCATCATCGAGCGTGCGCGAACGTGCAGAAAGCATTTTAAAGTCTCACGATATACTGAAATACTTTGATGACCTTGTGTTCGGCTATGAGGTATCTAACGGCAAGCCCGCCCCCGATATATTCCTTAAGGCTTGCGAAAAGCTGGGGGTTGAACCACACGAAGCAATAGTTATCGAGGACAGCGAAGCAGGTATCGAGGCATCTTACGAGGCAAACATAACCTCAATCTGCATTCCTGATATGAAGCATCCGGGTGAACGCTGTAAAAATATGGTGTGCTATTTGTTCGACTCGCTGTTTGATGTTATGAGGCTTTTAGAAGAATATGGACAGATGTAAATGGTGTAATATAAAAAATCCTCTTTATGTGAAATATCACGACGAGGAATGGGGAATATTGAGGACAGACGACGAACACCTTTTTGAAATGCTTATTTTAGAAAGCTTCCAGGCAGGGCTTTCATGGGAATGTGTCCTTAATAAGCGCGAGGCTTTCAGAAAAGCCTTTGATAACTTCAACATTGAAAAGGTGATTAATTATTCTGAGAGCAAAGTCCTTGATCTTACACAGAACAAGGACATCATCCGTAATAAGCTGAAAATCAAAGCCACCATCACAAACGGTAAGGTATTCAAAGAAATTGTGAAAGAGTACGGCTTTTTTTACAACTACCTGTGCACCTTCACAAAAGGTGAAGTTTTCAAAGAAACAGACCTTACTCACTCTCCGCTTTCGGACAGTATATCCGCTGATCTGCAAAGAAGAGGTATGAAGTTTGTGGGTACGGTGATAATATACTCATACTTGCAGGCAATCGGTGTAATAAACTCTCATGAAAGGGAATGTTTTTTGTATAATGGATCAACAAAAAATAATTGATTTTTTCAATAAAGCGTCGGCTGATTGGGACAGTATTGCCAACGATAACACAGAAAAAATAAACAGGATATTAGATTATTCGGATTTCCGTGGAAATCCGAATGTGCTTGATGTTGCCTGCGGTACAGGTGTGCTGACTCCGTTTTTATCAGAGCACGGTGCAAGCCACATTACAGGAATCGATATTTCACCCGAAATGATAAAGCTGGCAAAAGCCAAGTTCTTGCATTACAACAATGTTGATTTTATAAACATTTCGGCAGAGGATATTTGCCTCAACCAAAAATTTGACAGAATTATCATCTTTGACGCATTCCCCCACTTCTGCCATAAGGAGAAAGTCATTGAGTCAGTTGCAAAGCACATCAAACTCGACGGAAGATTAACCATTGCTCACAGTATGGGACGTGCACAGCTTGATGAGCTTCATAGAAGGACCGCAGGTCAGGTATCTGATAAAATGCTTTCCGGCACTGAGCTGGCAGAGCTCCTATCAACGCACTTTCACACAGACACCATAATCGATGAAGATGATATTTTCGTTGTAAGTGCCATTCCGAAACACCGAACCAAAAATGTATAATTACACAAAAAATATAATCCTAATCCGTCCATTTATAACAAATTTTTAGAACATTTGTCAGAGCAAAAAAAATTTATTCATCGCACTTGACAATAGACAAATTCAGCATTAAAATGCATTATGTAATAATTTTTAATGTGCCACTTTGGTGAGCAATTAAAGGAGCGATTTATAATGAAAAAAGTTTACGAAGGTAAAACAAAAGACGTTTTCGAGCTTGAGAACGGTAACGTATTGCTCAAGTTTAAGGATGACTGCACAGGTAAAGACGGCGTGTTTGACCCCGGTGAGAACAGTGTAGGCCTTAAGATTGACGGTATCGGCAAAGAAAACCTCAAAACATCTATCTACTACTTTGATATGCTCAAGGAAGCAGGCATCAAAACTCACTATGTAAGCGCAGACGTTGAAAACGCTACTATGGAGGTTCTTCCCGGTAAGGTTTTCGGTCACGGTCTTGAAGTTATCTGCAGACTTGTTGCAACAGGCAGCTTCATCCGTCGTTACGGTGAGTACATTGCAGACGGCACAGTTCTTGACGGTGGCTACGTTGAGTGCACATTCAAGAACGACGCTCTCGGTGATCCCCTCGTTACAGGCGAAGGTCTTGCAGCACTCGGTGTTATGAGCCCCGAGATGTTCCAGAGCATGAAGGAGCAGACACTCAAAATCACAAAGATTATTGCAGACGACCTTAAGACAATCGGTCTTGACCTCTGGGATATCAAGTTTGAGTTCGGTTACAACAACGACGAGGTTATCCTCATCGACGAAATCGCTTCCGGTAACATGAGAGTTTACAAGGACGGCAAAATCGTTGATCCCGTTGAGCTCACAAAGCTTATCAACAACAGATAAAACAGTAAAGAGGCAGGTCGCAGGACTTGCCTCTTTTTTGACAAAATTTTCTAAACGTTTGACCTGTCCCGTGAAGACCAACAGTAACCTGCGGCAACACACCGTAGGGGAAACCTTGCGTGCTCTCCCGATTTTTCTTAATATTTAATCGAAGTACAGAAATTCTTACATGAATAATTATACCTCCGCATGTCAAAATAAAGGCAAAGGGAGGTAATTTTTATGGAATTTAAAGGCAGCAGAACCGAAGCCAATCTTATGGCAGCGTTTGCAGGCGAATCCCAGGCGAGAAACAAGTACACATATTATGCTGAAAAGGCAAAGCAGGACGGCTATGAGCAGATTGCGGCAATTTTTCTTGAAACCGCAAGCAACGAAAAGGAGCACGCCGAAATCTGGTTTAAGCAGCTTCATGACGGCGGAATTCCCGCAACGGCGGAAAATCTGCTTGATGCGGCGGCGGGCGAAAACTACGAATGGACGGAAATGTATAAGGAATTTGAGCGTGTTGCAACCGAAGAAGGCTTTACGCAGGCTGCGGCACTTTTTAAAATGGTGGGAGCAATCGAAAAAGAGCATGAGAAGCGATTCAGAACGCTTAGTGAAAACCTTGAAAAGGGTCTTGTGTTTGCACGCAGCGGCGAAACGGTGTGGCTTTGCCGAAACTGCGGTCATCTTCACGTTGCAAAGGAAGCCCCCGCAATGTGTCCCGTTTGCAGTCATCCCCGTGCATTCTTTGAAATCAAGGCTGAAAACTATTGATTATTCCGCTTCGGCGGACTACATATATATAGTAAAAATATCTAAAAAACAGCTTTTGATTTTATTCAACCCTACAAAAATGAAAAATGTTGAAAAATGTATTTTTTTCTGACTTTTAATGTATTATAATGCAGACAAATAACAGAATTTTTTCAGCTTTTGAGAGGGGGAAAGTTATGATTCCCAAAAATTTGTTAATCAACAAGCCTGCATCACCCGCAATTCTTAAAATTGCCGAAAAACAGTTCAAAAGCAAGGATGATGTGCCGCTTTTTGCGGTTATAGGCGACCTTGACGTTGACGGCAAATACGGCGAGGGAGGCGTTTACGTTGCAAAGGACCGTCTTGTTGCAATCGGCAAGGAGTTTGACGGCGGATTCATAAGCCTTGATTTTTCGAGCATTGCGGAAATTGCCGTTAAAAGAATGTACGGCAATGCCGTGCTGAAGGCAAAAACCGTTGGCGGCTCGTCGATTGACCTGATGAGATTCACCTTTGCAATGGCGGATGTCTGCGATGCCGTTGCGGACTTTGTTACCAAGGTCAAGGAGGGCGAAAGCGTTGAAAGCCGTTTTGCGGCGGCGGAGGTAACGTTCAAAAACCTGCGTTCATTCTGCCCCAAATGCGGCAGAAAGCTGCCTGCGCCCGATGCGGACTGCCTTAACTGTCAGGGCAAAAAGAAAATCATTTCAACCATGGCTCACTACATAAAGCCCTATGCGGGAAAGCTTGTTTTCTGCGTTGTTCTTTCAATTATAACAACCGTTGCAGCTCTTGTTCCGCCTTATGTTACAAGCCTTATGGTTGATAACGTTATCCCCAACCGAAACAAAACAATGCTGATTTACGTTATACTTTTCCTTTTGGCGGTTTATCTTGTCCAGTACGGCGTCGGTGCACTGCGTTCCTATATGCTCCGTGTTGCGGGCGACGGAATCATTGCCGACCTCAAAAAGGAAATCTACGCAAAGGCACAGTATCTTCCCATGAGCTTCTATGACAAAACCTCAACGGGCTCAGTTATCAACCGTGTTAATTCCGACACAACCGTACTTCAGCAATTTATGCTTCGCATAACGCAGGAGGCCGTTGTTCAGTTTTTCACGATGATAGGCATTATCGTTATCATGATGTCCATGAACTGGAAACTTACCTTGCTTTCGCTTGTGCCCGTTCCCGTGGTTGTTCTTTGCAGCCGCTATTTCGGCAAAAAGATTTCACCCGTCTACCGCCGTTTGTGGCGAAGGGGTGTTGCAATTTCAAGCATACTTTCCGATACAATTCCGGGAATCAGAATAGTCAAATCCTTTTCGAGCGAAGAAAAGGCAATAAAAAAGTTTTCAAGACAGGTTGACGACTGGCTCAACGAGGACAAAAAGGCGGCAAAGGTTGCCTCAACCTTCCCTGCCGTTATAACCTTCCTTATCACTTGCGGCTCGGTTATTATCTGGTTTGTGGGCGGCAACATGGTAATCGACACCCCCGAAAAGCTGTCGCTCGGTGTTCTTGTTTCGTTTATTTCATACACGAGTATGTTCTATAATCCCGTAAACTTCTTTGCAAACTTAAGCGACTCTTATCAGAACGCTCTTGCATCAACAGAAAAGGTTATGGATATCATCAATGCCGAGCCCGAGCGCGACTTCGGCAAGGGCAAAGAGCTTGAGCGAATGAACGGAAAAATCGAGTTCAGAAACGTCAACTTCTCCTTTGACCGCTCCAAAAAAGTTCTCAACGATGTAAACTTTGTTATCGAACCGGGTGACGTTGTCGGCATCGTCGGAACAACGGGCTCGGGCAAGTCAACGCTTATCAACCTTCTCATGAGATTTTATGATGACTATGAGGGCGAAATTTTTGTTGATGACGTTAACATAAGAGATATCGATATGGGCTATTACAGAACGCAGATAGGCTATGTTCAGCAGGAGCCCATGATGTTCAGGGATACCATTTTCAACAACATTGCATATTCTCTGCCCGGCGCGCATCCCGAGCAGGTGCTCAATGCGGCGGATGTTGCAAACGCACACGGCTTCATTTCACGCTTGCCCGATGCGTATGATACTCTTCTCGGTGAAAGAGGCGTAGGTCTTTCGGGCGGTGAAAAGCAAAGGCTTTCAATTGCGAGAGCCGTTCTCAAAAACCCAGGTGTTCTGATTTTTGACGAGGCAACCTCGGCGGTTGACTCCGAAACCGAAAAGCTGATTCAGGACGCAATCGACCGCCTTATCAGAGGCAGAACAACCCTTATGATTGCCCACCGTCTTTCAACTCTGCGAAAGGCAAACAAGATTATCGTTGTTGACAAGGGCAACATAATCGAATTCGGTTCGCCCGAGGAGCTCATGGCTCTCAAGGGCAAATACTATAAGCTCATTCAGATTCAGTCCATGAGCGAGCAGGTTGCTGCCGAAAAGGCAGCGGAAAATTTTGAATAAGGAGGAGCTCATATGTCAAGACATTTTATAGACGGAAACGAAATCCGCATAACGGTTAATGATAAGATTTTCTGCGATGTTGAGTTCTTCTCGGGCGAAAAATTTTATAATCTTGAGCCCCGCAGACTTTTCCCCGTTACGGGTCTTTCGGAATACATAACCTTCCTTGACGATAAAGGAGAGGAGCAGTTTATTCTCCGGAAGCTCGATAACATGGCGCCCGACCAAAGGGAGCTTTTGCTGAACTGCCTTGAGGAATACTACAGAATTCCCAAGATTACAAGGCTTATCAGCCGAAGCGAAAAGCACCGCATCTGGCTTTGGAATGTTGAAACCGACAAGGGTGAATACACCTTTGAGATTATCAACCACATCCAGTCAATGAAGATGTTCTACGACAAGCGTATACTTATTAAAGACGGCAACGACAACCGCTACGAAATTCCCAATATCTACGAAATGGATAAACGCAGTCAGAAGCTTATTCTGCCCGATATGTAATTAATGATTTGAAAGGAACTGATATAAATGAAACTTATTCTTGCAATTGTAAATAATGATGACAGTGCGGTTGTTTCCGCAACTCTCACAAGAGAAAACTACAGCGTAACAAAGCTTTCAACCACAGGCGGATTTCTTATGATAGGCAACACAACTCTTCTCATCGGTGCAGAGGATGACAGGGTTGCCCGTGCAAAGGAAATCATCCACGAATATTCAAGAACAAGAAGCAAGGTTGCAATGACAACAGGCTCTCTCGGCAAGGGAATTCAGAAGGACAGCCTTGAAGAGGAAGTAACCGTAGGCGGTGCAACGGTGTTTGTGCTTGATGTTGAGAGCATGGACAAATATTAATCGCGTTTGGGAGGAATGATTTTGAAAAGCAAAATTATATTCAAGATTGTTGCCCTGATACTGATTTTTGCAACTCTTGCCCTTACCGCAGCCTGCTCATCGGGCGGCGGAGATAAGCCCGTCGGTGCAGAATACGATGCTCTCGGCATGGATTTTGAGGACTACAAAAAAGAATATTCACCAAAACTGAATTTGCTGACAAGCGACACGGTGCTCAATGCACTTTTTGCAAAGAGAGAAGACGGCGTGGTTTATTATTACGGCTCGGACAGCATTCTTCTGGGAGTGCGTGACGGAAAAATCGTTTATTATGCCTATCTTACCTCTGCGGTTTATGAGGCAACGGGCTTCCCGACCGTCAAGGGAGTGCTTGAAGCGGAGGGACTTGATATTCTTTGCAAAAAAGCCCCCGAGGTTAACGAAACGCAGCCGAATATTCCTTTTGCAAGCTGGGAAATCAAAAACGGCTTCGTGGGAATAAGCTCTGTCGGCAGCTCGGATGCACAGGACTTATACGGCAATATGTCGAGCGTTTTTGTTGTTTGTGCCGACAAATCGCTTTGCAGCATATTCGACTGAAAGGAGAAATAAAATGAGAAAAATAATCAGCATTCTGCTTGCAGTTTCACTTGTGTTTTCGTTTTGTCTGATTGCGGGTGCGGAAAATGCCGACGGGCTTCGCTTCGGAAGTGACGGAAAATTCACCGTGCTTCAGATAAGCGACCCGCAGGACGACCATAATCCCGCTTACGATATGGTAAATCTTATCAAAATTTCAATTGAGCAGACCAATCCCGACCTTATTGTTTTTACGGGCGATATCGTTGAGGACAGCCGTGCGGGTGATATCGGAATTGACGATGAAAGCTTTCGTGAGGGCGTTGAGGTTGACGGCGACTATGAGCAGACTCTCAAAAACGTAACCGAAGCCTGCAAGGCGATTTTTGCCGAGGCGGAAAGCAGAGGAATACCCTTTGCGGTTTGCCAGGGTAATAACGATTACGGCAGCGGCGTTACCAATGAGGACTGGCTGAAGATTTACAACAGCTATAAGCACAGCCTCACCGTTGACGAAAGCAATGACAGCGAGGGCAGAATTGACTTCAACCTTGAAATCAAGGGAAAAGACGGCAAAACCGCCTTGAATATCTGGATGTCGGATACAAGGTCGGGCGGCGTTACCGAAGAGCAACTTGCATGGTATAAAGCCGAAAGTGCCGCACTCAAAGCCGCAAACGGCGGCAAGCCCGTGCCTTCAATTCTTTTTCAGCATATTCCCGTCGACGATATGGGCAATCTTTTTGAGGAATGCAATTTCTGGGACGAGGGTGCAAGCGTTGGCGATGACGGAAAATGCTACCGCCTTAAACAGGAAATTGCAAGCGGCTACCATGCGGGTGCGATGATTCCCGGTTCAACAAGCGAGCAGTTCAAGGCGTGGAAGGAATGCGGCGATGTTATGGGAGCTTATTTCGGACATTGGCATACCGAGGGCTATACAGGCACATGGGACGGAATTGAGCTCGGCTTCACATATGGCTGCGAATTCGCAAAGCCGGGTCCCTACGGCGTGAGAGTTTTCACCTTTGATGAAAACAATATCGAAAACTATGACAGCGTGCTTTACACTTATGAGGGCAGTGTAAAAACAGGCAACGCAAGACTTGAGCTGCAGGTTGACGAGCCCTATGCGGAATACGATAATTTCATAGAAGAATTTTTCGGTGCGGTCAAGAACACATTCGGACTTATCTACAGAGAAATTGTGAGTCTGTTTGCATGATTTGTTGCTTATGTTGATTGACAATCCATAAAAATTTGATATAATATATAAGGTTAGATTTAATAAATATCAGGAGTGATTAAAATGCCATTAGTAACCACAAAGAAAATGTTCGAAGACGCTTATAAGGGCGGCTACGCTGTCGGCGCATTCAACGTTAACAACATGGAAATCATCCAGGGTATCGTTGAAGCAGGTAAAGCTCTCAATGCTCCCCTCATTCTCCAGGTTTCCAAGGGTGCAAGAGCTTATGCAAACCACACTTATCTTGTAAAGCTCGTTGAGGCTGCTGTTGAAACAACAGGTCTTCCCATCGCACTTCACCTTGACCACGGCCCCGACTTTGAAACCTGCAAGGCTTGCATCGACGGCGGCTTCACATCAGTTATGATTGACGGCTCACACCTTCCCTACGAAGAGAACGTTGCTCTCACAAAGAAGGTTGTTGAATATGCACACGCACACGGCGTTGTTGTTGAAGGCGAACTCGGTCAGCTCGCAGGCATCGAAGACGATGTTAACGTTTCTGCTGAAGACGCTTCCTACACAAACCCCGCTGAAGTTATCGATTTCGTAACAAGAACAGGCGTTGACTCACTTGCAATCGCTATCGGCACAAGCCACGGTGCATTTAAGTTCAAGCCCGGTCAGGATCCCAAAATCCGCATAGATATCCTTGAAGAAATCGAAAAGAAGCTTCCCGGCTTCCCCATCGTTCTTCACGGTGCATCATCTGTTGTTCCCGAGTTTGTTGACCAGATTAATGAGTTCGGCGGTAAGATGGAAAATGCTATCGGTATTCCCGAAAGCGAGCTTCGCAAGGCTGCTGAACACGCAGTTTGCAAAATCAACATCGACTCTGACCTTCGTCTTGCAATGACAGCTGCTATCAGAAAGTATATGGCAGAGAATCCTGGTCACTTTGACCCCAGACAGTATCTTGCTCCCGCAAGAGTTGCTATCCAGGGCATGGTTGAGCACAAGATCAAGAACGTTCTCGGCTGCAACGACAAGGCATAAGTTAAAACAAAAATCAGAGGCAAGCAAGCGCTTGCCTCTTTTTGCATGTAATTGAATCGCCGTATGGGAGGGATCATCCCTCCCGTGAATGCAGCACAAACAAAAAATCTGTGTGCATGGGTTGATGCCCACATCGACCCTGTTGAATTCAGATGATAGAGAATAATGAATAAATATACGGATTTTGAGAGTAGGGCGGGGGCTTGCTCCCGCCGAAAAAATTACCGTAATGCACGGCGGCTTGGAAACTCCCTCCGTCTTTTGCTTCGCAAAATCCACTTCCCTCAAGAGGGAGGCGGTTCGCTGCTCGGCATCTAAAATTATGTTAAAAAAACCGCTGAAATCATAAAAAATTCAGCGGTTTTGTTTTTATCAGTCAAGGAAATCCTTGAGACGTTTGCTTCTGCTGGGGTGGCGGAGCTTGCGGAGTGCCTTTGCTTCAATCTGGCGGATACGCTCACGGGTAACGCCGAATTCGCTGCCAACCTCTTCAAGAGTGTGGGGATGTCCGTCCTCAAGTCCGAAACGGAGAGCAAGAACCTTTGCTTCTCTGGGAGTGAGGGTTTTGAGAACATCGTTGAGCTGCTCTTTGAGAAGAAGCATTGATGCTGCGTCTGCGGGTGCGGGAGCATCGTCATCGGGAATGAAATCGCCGAGGTGGCTGTCTTCCTCTTCGCCGATGGGAGTTTCAAGAGAAACGGGCTCCTGTGCAACTCTCATGATTTCGCGAACCTTCTCAACGGGCATATCAAGCTCTGCAGCAATTTCTTCTGCGGAGGGATCTCTGCCGTTCTTGTGGAGAAGCTGGCTGTTTGTTTTCTTGACATTGTTTATGGTTTCAACCATGTGAAGGGGAATACGTATTGTTCTTGCGTGGTCGGCGATGGCTCTTGTGATAGCCTGTCTTATCCACCATGTGGCATAGGTTGAAAATTTGAATCCTTTAGTGTAGTCGAACTTATCAACAGCCTTGATAAGACCGAGGTTGCCTTCCTGAATGAGGTCAAGGAACTGCATTCCTCTGCCCACATATCTTTTTGCAATGCTTACAACAAGGCGGAGGTTAGCCTCTGCAAGACGCTGCTTTGCGTGCTGATCGTCATCCGCAATTCTGATAGCAAGCTCGATTTCCTCTTCGGGAGTAAGAAGGGGAACACGGCCGATTTCCTTAAGATAAACCTTAACGGGGTCATCAACGGTCATTCCCTTGTCGTCACCGCCACCGATGTCAAGAGATTTCGGCAGGTCAACGTCAAAATTTTCGATTGCCGCAGCGGAAAGGTCGTCAACAATTTCGATATTCTGGCTTTCAAGAGTTTCGTAGAGCTTGTCAAGCTCCTCGATGTCAAGGTCCATTTCGATAATTGCCGCGTCGATTTCCTGCGTTGTCAGCTTGCCTGCTGCTTTACCTTTCTCAACAAGCACCTTGAAAGGGGTTTTCTTTTCTGTTCCTTCCATAAATATCACATCCTATAAATTATTTTTTCTTAAACAGCTTCAAAAATTCCTCATCGCTCACATCCGATGCATCAACAACCGTCGGCTCGGATTTTTCCTTGAGCACCGCAATGCAGTCCTCACATTCCTTGATGGTGTTTCCCAAAGACGATGAGATGAGCGAGATTCGTGTTACCGAGTCCATTTCTTCGGGGGTGAAATCCGAAGAAAACAGGCTTAAATCGGGCATATAGCCTTCTTCAAGAGCGTTCACAAGACACTCGAAAATCCTGCGGTTGAAGGCGGTAACAAAATCGTCGGGGGAGATTTTCTCTTTCAGTTTTTTATAAAAATCAGGGTTACGCATAAAGGAGGAAATGAGAGTTTCCTCGGCTTTTGCCGCCATGAGATTTTTAGCTCTTTCGGGGTTGTTTTTGTCCTCAAAGGACTTGTTGAGCATTTCCTGGGTTTCGCTCTTTTTCCTTGATTCTTCAAGGCGTTTCTGCCGTGCGGCAGCATTTTTTATTTGAGCATTCATGCCCTCAACGCTGATTCCAAGCTCTGCGGAAAGGCGGTTTGAATAGATTTCACGCTCGATTATTCCGCAGCCTGCAAGAATTGCGGCGGCGGAGTTGAGAAATTCAACCTTGCCGTCGTCGGTATTCAAATCATATTTTGCACGGGCTTCAAGAAGCTTGTATTCCGTTGTGCTTGCCGCACCTTTCAGCAAATCGGCAAATCTTTCTTTTCCGTGGGTACGTATGATTTCGTCGGCATCCTTGCCACCCGACATCTGAACAACACGGAGTTTCAGTCCCGTTTTGCTCAAAACTCCCAGGGCTCTTGCAGTTGCCGTGCGACCCGCACCGTCGTTATCGTAGCAGATGATGATTTCGTCGGCGTAGCGGGAAAGCAGATTTGCCTGCTCGGCGGTGAAGGCGGTGCCCAGACAGGCGATTGCGTTGGTGAAGCCCGCCTGATGAAGGGCGATAACGTCCATGTAGCCTTCAACTAAAATCAGCTTATTTTCGTTTGCATTCTTTGCAAGATTCAAGCCGAAAACGCCGTTGCTTTTTTTATAGACAAGAGTGTCTGAAGTGTTGATATACTTGGGTTTGGAGTCATCCATAACACGTCCGCCGAAGGCTATGACGTTGCCCCGAAGGTCGATTATGGGAAACATGACCCTGTTTCTGAAATTGTCGTAATAATTGGCTCTGCCGTTTTTGTCGGAGCGTCGTGCAAGGTTTGCAAGCACAAGCTCGTGCTCGGTAAAGCCCTTGGATTTGAGATGATTTGTAAGCTCACGCCAGTCATTCGGGGCATAGCCCAGACCGAAGCGGCGGATTATATTACGGTCAAGACCTCTTTTGAGAAAATAGTTGAGAGCATCTTTATTTTTCGGATTCATGAGCTGCTCATGAAAAAATCTTGCAGCCTCACGGTTTGCACCGAGAAGTCGCTGACGCTGCTTTGAGAGGGTATCGTCATAGCCGTCCTCGGGCATCGAAACGCCTGCCATCTGTGCAACGGCTTTGACGGCTTCTATGTAGTCAAGATTTTCAATCCGGCGGACAAAGCTTATAACATCGCCGCCCGCACCGCAGCCGAAGCAATAAAATGAGCGGCTTTCGGGATAAACCGTAAAGGACGGGGTTTTTTCATTGTGAAACGGGCAGAGTCCCACAAGGGTTTTGCCTCTGCGCTTGAGATTGACGTGAGAGGAAATCACGGTTTCGATATCGATTTTATCCTGCAATTCCTGAATGAATCTTTCGCTTATTCTCAAATTCCCGCCTCCTTTCGGTCAAGTCAGTTTAGATATTAAAGGAAAGAATCGTTGATTTCGCTCCATGCCTTGGGCACATAAAGCTCGTTGAAAACACGCACGGCATATCTGTCCGTCATGCCTGCAATGAAATCGCAGGCAGCGGTGTGAATTCCGTCGTTTTCGGCGATTAATTTGAACTGTTCGGGCAATTCATCGGGCTTTTCAACATAGTGAAGATACAATTTCTGAATCATTTCAACAGCTTTCTTTTCCTCACTTTTGCAGACGGGATTGGTGTAAACCTTTTCAAACATGAAGCTGTGAAGCTCGTCAAAAACCTGCTGAATTCCCTTGTCGAGAATAATATCGTCAACGCTGTTTTCGATGCAGCTCAAAACAAGCGTATTTATTCTTTTTGATTTGGAATGACCAAGCTCGTTGCGGATTGCAAGGGGAATATCCTCCTCGCACATGATTCCCGCAATGGTGGCATCGTCGATATCGTGGTTTATGTAGGCGATTCTGTCGGCAAGACGGACAATTCTTCCTTCAAGAGTTGCCGCCTGCTCGCCGTTTGTGTGGCGTTCGATGCCGTTACGCACCTCGAAAGTGAGGTTGAGCCCCTTTCCGTCTTTTTCAAGCACATCAACAACTCTCATGCTCTGTGTGTAATGCTTGAAGCCTGCGGGGCAGATGCCGTTGAGGGCTCTTTCACCTGCATGGCCGAAGGGCGTGTGACCCAGGTCGTGACCCAGAGCGATTGCCTCTGTAAGGTCGCTGTTGAGCATAAGGGCATCGGCGATTGTTCTGGCAATCTGGGAAACCTCAAGGGTATGGGTTAAACGGGTGCGGTAATAATCGCCCTCGGGTGAAAGAAAAACCTGCGTTTTGTGCTTAAGACGTCGGAAAGAGCTGCAATGGATAATTCTGTCACGGTCACGCTGAAAAGCGGTTCTGACGGGACATTCATCCTCGGGGCGGAGTCTGCCCTTGCTTTTGCAGGCAAAAGCCGCATAGGGAGAGAGGATTTCTTTTTCTCTTGCACAGGTATTTTCACGGATTGACATCATATTTTTCACCCCTTCAATACTTAATACGGAATAATTCCGTCGATTCCTGCAATAAAATTGTGAACTTTTTGTTAACAATTAAAATATTTATAAAAATGGGATAAAAGGGACTGTCTCACGGAGATGAAGAAGCCGTTTTCTTCCGATGACAGGCGTATGAGTATACGTCAAATCGGAAAAAACGGCTAAAAAGAAACAGAAATAATCGTTCTTAATTCCATAATGCAATTTAAATGGCTCGCAAAGGTTTGATTTCCTCTGCAAGCCATTCTTATTTTATTCCGTTTCTTTTGTTCTTCGCTTCGTGAGACAGCCCCCTGTTTTTACCAGATTTTCTTTGATGCGATGTCTGCGAGTGCGCTTGCGATGAATTCGTCAACGCTCTTTGCACCAAGGTCGCCTTCGCCTCTCTTGCGGATTGAAACCGCACCATCTTCGATTTCCTTGTCGCCTACGAGAAGCATATAGGGAATCTTTTCAAGCTGTGCTTCACGGATTTTATATCCGATTTTTTCGCTTCTGTCATCAACAGAAACTCTCATACCCATACTCTCGAACTTTGAAGCAACTTCCTTTGCATATGCGTGATGGCGGTCTGCAATGGGAAGAAGTCTTATCTGCTCGGGTGCCATCCAGAGAGGAAGTGCACCTGCAAAGGTTTCGAGAAGATAAGCAAGAGTTCTTTCATAGCAGCCAAGGCTGGTTCTGTGGATAATATAGGGAAGCTTCTTCTGGCCGTCGGTATCAACATAATACATACCGAACTTTTCTGCAAGAAGCATATCAATCTGAATTGT
>JAZSGZ010000014.1:0-18754 GCA_045532945.1 Acutalibacteraceae bacterium | reverse complement strand
CCTGTGTTATCTTCGGAAACTACTGCGCTTTCAAAATATTCGGGAACAAAAATGCTCTTTGTTTTCTGCCTTGTTATCAAATAATTTTCATAAGCATAAAATTTGCCTATTTCCAGAAAATCTATATAATTTTCAAAGGTTATTTTACTATGGGTTATAATCTTCGAATGAGGCACCCCCACATAACGCAAATGCCATGGCTCATAAGAAATACCTGTTTTACTTTCACCAAAAATCGGATACCTTATTATAAATCCGTAGTCTCCGCAACACTCATTCACAAACTGCCCTGATGGTGATTTTATAAAGCTTTCCCCTGAAAAGTTTTTTACAAAAACATCAAGAGCAAGTCCTGTCTGATGCTCACTGCAACCGGGCTTCTGAGCAGTCTCCCCCTCTTGGTTTTTTATTTCTTTTTGTTTTTCAAAATCCCTGTAAGCACTTGAAATAAAAAGTGTCTCCCCTGTTTCTTCCAAAAGTGCTTCACTCAAATTATCAAAAGCCTCTTTTGCACACACATTCATTTCCACTTCACGCTTCTGATGATAAGTGGTCTGAGGTTTATAATTCTTGCTTAATTTATGCTTTCCGTTTACTAAAAGCAACGACTCATCAGCAGTTACATTATCATAACCCAGAAATTCATCAAGAGACACTGTTTTTTCCGGGCATTCCTGCTCTTCCACCTTACTGATTTCACAAGTGGAAACCCTTGAAAGATAGTCCATTGTTACAAACTTAATTTCATTTCTGAAAAACAATTCAAAGCCTATGATAATAAAAACCAAAATCCATAATAAAACAAGAATTTTTGTGCCGGTTTTACGTTTCTTTTTTATATTCTTATTCAAAAAAATCGCCCCTTTACTGTATTTAATCACAGTAAAAGAACGATTTAATTACATAAAAATTAAGAAAAGATTAAATATCATTTCACTTCTTTATCCATAAAAACTCTTGAGCCGGTTGCTCCACGCTGACCCTGATACTTTCCGTTATATGGGTTTATCGCTTTATCGTCCATTTTTGCAAAAACAAGTTGACCTACTCTTCTGCCTGCTTTAAGCTCAATAGCACATCTGTTAGCATTATAAAGTTCAAGTGTAATTTCACCTTTAAATCCGGGGTCAACCCATCCGGCATTCTGAATAAACAATCCCATTCTTCCTAAAGAACTTCTGCCCTCAACGAAAGCTGTTAAGTCATCAGGTAAATCAAAGTATTCCATAGTTGTTGCTAAAACAAATTGATTAGGGAGCAAGATATATGTATCGCTTGTTATGGTTTTATACTTAATTTCATTTTCGAGGTTTATTATACCTGTTGATGTATCTTCAACTATACTGAAAGTATTACCTAAACGAATATCAATACTTGCGGGTTGAATTTGCTCTTTTTCAATAGGCTCAACAACAAGTTTCTTTTCTTCAAGCATTTTCATTAATGTTTTATCTGACAATATCATAATAATTCCTCCTGATATATTTTACTCTTACCGACATCTGGACAAGAAATCCGGGGTGGTGCATAGGTTCTTTTATAATAAAAACCTCACTCAAAAATAACCTCCGCTATCTTTTCGGCAGTAATATTTATCTGTTCATCATTTGTAATTGTGGCTTCGCCGTCACCCTCCTGAAAGCCGTACATACCAAATCCGGAGTGATTACCTCCATCAATTACAAATTCCACGGTATTCTCGGGGAGATTTGGTTTATATTCTGCATATTTTTCACGGTTCATTACACCATCCTCGCTGCCGTAAATTGACAAAACATCCGCATTTACACCACTCAAATCTGCAGTTGAATATGAGCCTAACAGAACCAAATCGTCAAATTGCTCCGTGTGAGCTCCTATATAGGAGGCCGCCATTGAACCGCCAAGGGAATGACCGCCTATTGCCCATTTTTCAATATCCGGAAACATATCAGTAATCCCATCCGCTGCGTTAACGTCAAGAACTGCAAGGTTAAAGGGCATTTCAACGAGGACACATAAGATTCCTTTTTGTGCACAAGCAACCATCAGCGGTTTATATGCGGTATATTCCACCTTGCCACCCGGGTAAAATATAAAGCCTGCCACAGGGTCCGGGGGCAAAAATGCAATAACACCATCATCAATTTCTTTTTCCTCCACAAGAGAGCCCGTGGAAAATACGGCAATTTCCTCTGTCTGTGCTCTGTAATAGTCGTTTACATACACACCGCAACCACCAAAGATTACGCTGACTGCAATTATCACTACAACAAGGGCTTTTATACCCTTGTTGCATTTTTTGTTTTGTTTATTCATTATATCACTCAATCACAATATAGTTGCAGGGTGCAATTGTCACGCTACCGCTGACGGCTTCACCCTTAATTAAATCGCTATATTCTCTGTCAAGCCTAACGGTCTTTTCGTCGTCGGTGAAGTTCATTACAAAAACCACGTCACCGCGCTTACGCATAACAAGTCCGTCATCAAGAGTCAATTCTTCATCAAGGGGTAATGATAACTCCTTGATTAAATCATTACAGAAATCCTTAGCAAAATCTTCATCATTGCGGAATGCCACATAGAAAGCCTTACCCTCACCGTAATTATTCTTGGTGACGGCAGGCATACCCTTGTAGAAATCCTTGCCGTATTCACCGAGAATCGCTGCGCCCTCAGCGTGAATAATATCGCAGATATGCTCAACTGTGTATTCCTTGCCCTTATATGAAACAGCATTCTTAATGCCCTCGGGTAAGGAATCGGTTTCCTCCTGCCATATCCCGAAAACATCCTTAAGCTTTCCTGCAGGGAAACCGCCAAGGTAACACATATCGTCCTCATCAACCATACCTGTAAGATACGTGCCGACGAAGTTACCGCCGTTTTTTACATAATTATCAATGCGGTCAATTGTACCCTCCTTCAGCATATACAGGAAGGGTGCGATTACAAGGTCATATTTACTGAAATCAGCATCCATAGGTATAACGTCAACGGAAATACCCTTTTTATAGAATGGCTCATACCACTTGATACACTCTGCAGAATAATTACGGTTAATGTTATTAAAGCCACAGAAGTGTTTTACCGCCCAACCGTTCTGCCAGTCGTAAACAATTGCAACCTTACTGTCGGAGTACTGACCAACAACATCACTTAATTTTTCGAGGTTAGCACCAAGACGTGACACATCGCGGAACACTCTCGTATGCTCGTGACCGCAATGGTCAACTACCGCACCGTGATATTTTTCGTGACCGCCACGGCTCTTTCGCCATTGAAAATACTGTACGCTGTCGGCACCGTGAGCAACTGCCTGAATCGAGGAAAGCTCCTGCATACCGGGTTTAGGTAATTTGTTTACGTCGTGCCAATTAACAAGTGAAGGAGTGCTCTCCATCATAAAAAAGGGCTGTCCCCCCTTCATTGAACGGAATGCATCGTGGACGAATGCGGTGTCGGTAGCCTCCTCAATATTTCTGCCCTTATCCCACGCAGGGTAATTATCCCAGGAAACAAGGTCAAGGTGCTTTGCAAAGTCCTGATAGTCGATACCGTCATACAGCTTCATAAAGTTCGTTGTAATGGGAATGTCAGGCGTAATCTCACGCAAGGGAGCAATCTCATTTTCAAAGAATGAAATGTGACTGTCAGATACAAATTTATTCCAACAAAGCTTCATTGCAGAAACGTGATTTTCACCGCGGAATTTCGGAGAATTGATTTGTGACCAGTCTGTCATACGGTGACTCCAGAAGCCATTCCACCACTTGAAGTTAAGCTCCTCAATATCATTGTGATATTTCACCTTGAGCCAATCGCGGAAAGCCTCCTGACAAAGCTCACAATGACACTCACCGCAGTATTCATTTGATATATGCCACATCTTAAGTGCGGGGTGGTCCTTGTAACGCTCAGCAAGCTTTGTATTGATATTGCGCACCTTTTCCCTGTAAATGGGTGAAGTAAGGCAATGATTATGCCTTACACCGAACTCGTTACGGATACCGCTCTCCTCCACACGAAGCACCTCTGGATACTTCTGTGCAAGCCACGGAGGTCTTGCACCTGAGGGTGTGGAAAGTATAACGGATTTACCGTTTTCGTGGAGCTTGTCCATAATTTTGTCAAGGAAGCCCCAATCATAAACACCCTCCTCAGGCTCTATCACAGACCAGGCAAAAATGCCTACCGTGGCACTGTTTACGTGAGCCAGATTCATAAGGCGCATATCCTCATCCCAGATTTCGGGAGTATCAATCCATTGGTCAGGATTGTAGTCACCGCCGTGTATTATATGCTCAAAAAATTTTTTTGCCATTATGTGTACCTCTGTAAATTTATTTGTGATATTATATCATAAACCATAACAAATAAAAAGTATCATACTGCCCTAAAAATATTGAGAAATTTTATGGTATATGATAATATAATCATTAAAAGGAAGTGTTTTTTATGTCAGAAACCCCGCGTATTATTCAGAACGCTTTTAATACCCCTGTTCCCCCACCCAAAACAAGGGTTTCCTGCCGTGGAATTGTAATACGTGACGGCAAGCTTTTATTATCCTACGAAAGCAAGAAAGACGTATATATGAGCCCCGGTGGCGGACTCGAGGACGGAGAAACCTCCGAGGAATGCTGTGTACGAGAAATCGCAGAGGAAACAGGCTATACTACAAAGGTAATTTCACCCATTGTTATAATCGATGAATATTTTGATGATACACTTTTCGTATCAGAATACTTCCTGTGTCAGGTTGTGGGACAGGGTGAAAGCTCCCTTACCCCCACTGAAATCGACCACGGAATGATGCCACGCTGGGTACCCTTGGACGAGGCTGTTGAGATTTTTTCGCATTACCCCGAAAAAACACCGGATCATCACAGTCTTTATCTACGTGAATACACACTTCTTACAAAATACATTTTAAAAACAGAGTAATTTATATTGCCCCGGCAATTAAAAAGTGATAAACTAAATTTAAATTCTACTCTATGAAAGAGGTCTTGTTATGATAACAAAAGCAGAATGGAAGGGTATCCGAGGCTCACAGCCCGCACCCGACCAGATTATGATTTCAATAAAGGGTGATGCCTCTCACGCTATGGCAATCAGATGGCGCACCGATACAACCGTAAATGAGGGCTATGCCCTTTACAGAGAAAAGGGCACAGAGGAATGGCTCAGAACAGCTGCAGAGAAGCACTATTTTGAAACAGATATGGACGAAAGCCATTTTCACTTTGCACACCTTACAGGTCTTAAGGCAGGTACATATTATGAATATACCTGCGGTGATGACCTTAACCGCAGTGAGGTTTATACATTTAAAACTGCTGTTGAGGATTGCACAAAGTACTCGTTCCTTTGTATTTCAGATATTCAGGCAGGTGACGCAGAGCCCCCTGCAGACTATTCATCACTTAACGAGGTGCTTAAAAAGGTTCTCAAGGAGCACCCCGAATGTGATTTCATCCTTACAGCAGGTGACAACACAAACTGCGGACAGACCGATATTCAATGGACAGGTCTTTTCGAGGGCTTCAAGGGTGTGAGTGAGTCAATTCCCGTAATGTTCTGTATGGGTAACCACGACGATATGGGATTTTCAAGCTACTTCACCAAAGAGGACAAATATTATTCCGAATATGCGGAATATTTTACCCATCAGCTGTGGGGCTCCTATGAGCACAACGGTCCCGATGACAGACCCATTGCAAACCATTCGTTTGACTACGGTAACACACGCTTCTGTATGATTGGTACAAGTGGCTATGAGGAAATGAATGAATGGCTCCTCAGTATGAGTGAGTGCGACAAAACCTGGAAATTTGCAACTCACCACTTCCCTGTTTGCTATGCAGGTCCCTGTATTGAAAATGACGACACATACCCTGCTCTTCGCGACGGTATGGATAAATATGACATTGTTTTCTCAGGCCACGAGCACAGCTACGCAAGGTCATATCCCCGCCGCGGTGAGGGCCTTTTTGATAAGCCCTCAGAGGGTACCGTACACTATAACCTCGGCTCATCCAACAGAAACCCTCCCGGCACAAGAGTTGTACCCAAGGTATGGAATGCCAAGACCTATGCCCACGAAGAGGATTTATCGATGTTCTCAATAGTCAATGTTGACGGTAACAAATGTACACTCACTGCCTACGTTGAGGACGGCAGAACTGTTGACTACTGTGTTATTGATAAGGACACCGACTCCATCTTCCCCCCTGACCCTGCACCCGTATATAACAGACCCCGACTTAAGTTCAAGGGCTATGATTTAGGTATATGTGTGGGAGAAACATTACCGCAGAACATAAATGGTGTATGGTATATTCCCATCGGTCAGCTTATAAACTTTGTTGGTGGTGACGTTGAAAGAACCAATGGCAAAATCAAAATCGGTATTTACGGCAAAACCTCTGAATTCACCGAGAATTCTGCTACCGTTATCACACAGGACGGTGAGTACGAAATGGAAGCACCTTGCCTGAGACTTGAACAGGGTCAGCTTTATGCTCCTGTTGACGGCTTCTGCAAGAACTTAAGAATGACAGGCTACTACTACGCTCACAACAACTTCATTACCATAGAATCCAACACAGAGCACAGGCCTGTGCCCCATCAGCCGTAAATTACGAGGAGATGTTATTATGAAATTATCAAGCCAGACAGAATACATATCAGCCCGTTGTGATGATTTTACCGCGGTAAAAATGGTCTGTGAAGCAGGCTTTGATGCGGTTGACTACTCAATGTTTGCTATGCAGGATGCGGACAACATTCTCAACACTTCTGCATATAAGAACCACGTGCTTGAACTGAAAAAGCTTGCCGAAAGCTACGGCAAGCACTTCAATCAGGCACACGCACCCTTCCCCACAATCCGCGTGGGCGAGGATGAATACAACAGGGTTATCCGCGAAAAAATCAAGCGTTCAATTGAGATTGCAGGTATTTTAGAGGTTGAAAACATTGTTGTTCACCCTGTTTTCTTCCCGGAAAACAAGAAGGAAAAGAACATTGAAATGTACCTTTCCTACCTTGAGGATGCAAAAAATGCAGGTGTCAAGATTGCACTTGAAAATATGTTCGGCAAAAAGGACCCTGTAACAAATAAGCAGACCCCCAACGTGTGCAGTCTCGGTGAGGAATTTGCAGATTTTTACGATGCACTCCCCTCAGAATATTTCTCCTGCTGTGTAGATATCGGACACTGTGCCCTCGTGGGCTCAACCCCTCAGGATGTGCTCAGAACAATGGGCGACAGAGTGGCTTGTCTTCACGTTCACGATAACGACACCTTTGATGACTGGCACTTCCCGCCCTTCCTTCTCGACCTTGATTGGACAGAGATTGCAAAGGCACTTGCAGACATCAACTATCAGGGCTATATCACCCTCGAAAGTGACAATATCCTTGCTGATATTCCCACAGACCTTTACCCCGCAATGCTTAACTATATGTACCTTGCGGCTAAAAAGGTCGGGGATATGGTAGATAGCTACAGAGTTAAATAAAATAATTTTGACTTTTAAAAATGAAGTTCGGTTTTTACCGAGCTTCATTTTCTCTTAATACGGATGTGTGATACTCAAAACAATTAATTTTCTATTGATATTTCGTTGAAAATAGTATATACTTTTTTCAACGAGGTGAATTTATGGAACGACCTGCAATTTTATCACAAATTAAAAATGATATTCAAAAAGCAGATATTGGTACGGTTTTTGTGCCCATTGATTTTACTCTGCTTACAGATAAAAAAACATCAAGTGTATGCTTGACACGATTAGAGTCAGAAAAAATTGTAAAAAAAATAATGCGTGGCGTTTACTATAAACCCGAATACAACGATTTTCTCGGTGAGTATGTTGCACCTAAGCCTGATGCGGTTGCTCATGCTCTTGCCCGTAACTTCGGTTGGACCATTGTTCCCTGCGGTGATACTGCTTTAAACTTGCTCGGACTGTCAACTCAGATTCCTGCCACTTGGGTTTATGTAAGTGATGGTAAATACAAAGAATATACCTACGAACAAACAACAATAAAATTCAAACGCACAACCAATAAAGAAATATCCAAGCTCTCATACAAAACTGCGCTTGTGGTACAAGCATTGAAAGCTCTCGGCAAAGATAATGTTGATGAGACTGTTTTAACAAAACTGAAAAACAATCTTACCGACAGCGAAAAGCAAGCACTTCTCACCGAAGCAAAAGCGGCCACTTCTTGGATATATGAGTATATCAAACAGATTTGCAGGAGTTAAATTATGCGTAATATTGCTACTATAAATGAAAAAGACCGCAAGGCTCTGTTTCAGAACACTGCGGCTAAAATGGGACTTACAAATGCAATTATTGAAAAAGACTTTTGGGTGTGCTTTATGCTCGATTATCTTTTCCACCGTTGCGAATGGAAGAACAATATTGCTTTCAAGGGTGGTACAAGCCTTTCAAAATCCTACGGTCTGATTGAGCGTTTTTCCGAAGATATTGACCTTATCCTCGATTGGCGAGTAATTGGTTTTGACCTCAACGAGCCTTGGGAAGAACGCAGTAACACAAAGCAGGATATTTTTAACAAAGAGGCAAACCGCCGCACAGAAGAATTTTTGAAAAATACTTTTATTCCGGCAATTATTGCAGACCTACAAAAAGAGCTCAGCACATCTGTTAATTGCTACATAGATGAAACCGACCCGCAGACGGTGGTTTTTGCGTATAACCGCAGTTTTGATGATAACTCAATTCTTCCGGTAATCCGTCTTGAAATCGGTGCTCTTGCAGCATGGACACCTGCCGAAGAAAGACCTATTACACCGTATGCGGCTATTCAGTATCCGAAGGTTTTCACTCAGTCGACAACGGATATTCTGACCGTGCTTCCGAAACGAACATTTTGGGAAAAGGTTACAATTCTTCACCGTGAGGCATTCCGTCCCGAAGATAAGGCTTTCCCGTCAAGATACTCCCGTCATTATTATGACTTATACTGTATGACGAATTCTCCCGTTAAGGATGATGCCCTTGCCGATATTGAGCTGCTTAACAAGGTAGTACAGTTTAAAGAAAAGTTTTACCGTTGCCCTTGGGCAAGATATGACGAGGCAAAAGTCGGTACACTCCGCTTAATGCCACCCGAAAGAAATCTGCAGGCTCTCAAAGATGACTACGAGCATATGCAGAATATGATTTTCGGTGACAAGCCTGATTTTGATGTCATCCTTGAAGGACTTGAGCAGTTAGAAAAAGAAATAAATAAATTTTAAACTGATAGTTCTTATATGATAAAAATATAGCCTATTAACCGGAGGTAAAAAATGAACGATACCAGAAGAGAACAATTACTTCAATTGCTTGACATGGCAAAAGAGGTTCTGTAACGATTTTTATACCAAGTTTCATACCTTGTGCGAAAGCTTCTTTTTCAGAAACAGCAACAAATTTAATGCGTGGTCTACCTCTCTGGTTTAAGAGAGGGGGACCACCTTTTTATTAATCTGTTGTTTAATTTTAGGTTTCAAGCGTGTGATTACTTTCGTATAAAAGCAAGGCTTGTCGGGTGGTGGAGAGTTCCCGATGCGTCAGCATCGTGGAAACGAAGTTTCCATTGGTTGTTAACTGAATGAAAGAATTATGTTCTTTATGAAGAATAATATTGTTGTTTCATATTTCATTTACAACAAACATTCAGTCTGTTACCGTTGAATCTCACGATTCAAAACGCTTCGCGTTGGAACTCTCCACCGCCCGTCAGACTTGATATAAAACTTTTAATTATTGACTCGTTTGCTACTTGGTTTCTATGGTAGAATAAATGAATGGCGGTCCCCCTCTCTTAAACCAGAGAGGTAGACCACCAACTGCTTTATTCTTTCATATATATTTTGTGGTTAAATGTACAACTTTTCAACAATATGCAAATTTAAAACACAATATCGTACTATCTTATTTTATTGCTCAATTAATTTTATTTTATATATAAAATCAATGCTTATAACATTATTATCCACATCTGTAACAGTCCTCAGAATCGGGTCAATTTTTCTGATTTTTATATTAAGCTTTATATATTTACCACCTGATTTTTTCTCGTCGGGTACAAAATAAATTATTTCAACCTGCGGACAGAGAGCGATATTATCCATCAGATAATTCATCTTGTCATTCAAATCATTTATTTCTTCCTGTGAAAGCTCCAATTTGCCGTCTGTAAGTCGGGCGGTTTCCTCCACAAGTGCCTCGTACCCTGTGAGGGCAGCAAAGGAGCTGAACTGTGCCGCCCTACCCACATTTGACATTGGGGGATGTGTTTTTGAGATGTGGTGTGGCAGATTTATAATATCCTCATAATCGCTCACGCTCTGTGACCCCCTATCTGCGAGTTTCGCTCTATTGTGGTGCCACCCTCTTGCAGATTCATTCCCTTAAGAATGGCATTTTTACCGAATTTGTTTTTGATTTTTATCATCGCCCTTTGCATATCCTTCTCTTTTTTCAGCTTTTGCTCCTTTTCCTGTTCTTCCCTTACAAGGGTGTTGTAATCCGTAAACAAATCCAGCTGTTGCACCTCGTCGCGGGGTGCATCATTTTCATTTATAATGTGATTTGCACATATATTTATGCGCCTTGTCAGAAGATTGGGGTTTATTATGCGGTCAAAAAGCTCCATTGTAACAGCCATAATCTCTTTGGTTGAGGAAGTAAAGCCCTTGAGATTTCCCGTTCCGTGAGCGTGCTTCGGGATTTTTCTGCCGTAGTGGTCGGTGGTTACTTCTCCACTATAGCTGTTGCTTATGCCTTTATCAGTCAGGTTTTCAATATCATAGCCGATTGTCAGCACTATCTGGTCGGTTACGAGCTCCTTTTCAACAAGGTCGAGTACAAGCAGCTCTGTCATTTCACGGACGATAAGCTTTGTTTCCTCATATTTATAGGGTCTTGTAAGCACCTGACCCGATGTAAGGGAATTTGATACAGGCTTA
This sequence comes from Acutalibacteraceae bacterium, assembly GCA_045532945.1. Taxonomy (GTDB): domain Bacteria; phylum Bacillota; class Clostridia; order Oscillospirales; family Acutalibacteraceae; genus DTU089. The sequence continues at coordinate 7,773 of JAZSGZ010000014.1, read as the reverse complement.
TATGATTTAATATCCGCAATGGTGCAGGGCTCCCATCCCCAGGCGTGGTCAATGAGAAGCTCTGCATTTACTCCGAATAATTTGTACAGCAATTTTTCATTGTGATATTCATTCTCGCCACCCACCGAACAACGGGCAATGTCACCCATTGTATAAAGTCCGTGTGCTTCAAGCTTTTTTGCATAGCCCCTGCCAACCCGCCAGAAGTCGGTAAGTGGGCGGTGATTCCACAAAAGCTCACGGTATGTGCGCTCGTTAAGTGATGCTATCCTTACCCCGTTTTCATCAGCAGGGATATGCTTTGCCCATATATCCATTGCCACCTTGCAAAGGAAAAGGTTTGTACCCACGCCTGCCGTTGCGGTGATGCCCGTAGTCCTCAGCACATCAAGAATCATTGTGCGGGCAAGCTCTTCCCCGTTCATTTTATACTTTTTGAGGTAGTGTGTGGCATCAATAAAAACCTCGTCAATGGAATAAACGTGAATATCCACAGGGGCAATGTATTTAAGATATACCTCGTATATCCTTGTGCTGTACTGCATATAAAGTGCCATTTGCGGTGGTGCGGTAATAAAGCTCACCTCTATGGACGGGTCCGTTTTAAGAAGATTATTATCATAGCTTTTACCCTTGAAGGTTTTATCGGGCAAAGAGTGACGGCGTTTCATATTAACCCCTCGCAAAACCTCAAGGGCTTCAAAAAGCCTTGCCCTGCCCGGCACACCGTAGGACTTAAGAGATGGTGAAACCGCAAGACAGATTGTTTTTTCGGTGCGTGTGGGATCTGCAACAAGCAGATTTGTTGACATAGGGTCAAGACCGCGTTCAATACACTCAACCGAAGCATAAAACGACTTCAGGTCTATGGCAATGTATGTTTTTTCCATCCCTTGTGCACTCCTTTCCCGCTGATTTGCATTAGTTATTATACCAAAAGGAAACGAGAAAAAACAATGGACGAAAGCAACAAAAAGAACATTTGTTCGGTGTGCAGTTTGTATAAAAAGATAACATTATGGCAAAGCCATAGCGATATAAATCCTGTCGGATTTGCGATATATACTACCGTATGCGATATACCTGCGGTGCGATATGCCCTGACGGACGAGAATAGGATTTATATCATATCGCATTGTGGTGAAATCACAATATATCGCAATCGGCAATGTCGATTATATCGCATTTGCATAGCAAATATATCGCGTAAATAATTTTAATAATATCGTTCTTACCAAAAGAAGACAAACAATAACCGAAACTACCCACCAAACAAGCAAAGCTTGTTATCCAATCTGAAGGATTGGTATGTAATTGCCGAAGGCGTATGGCATCACCTTGGTGTATGTAATTCTTCCGGATTGATTGCATTCCGCCTATGACGGATTACATACACGACTTCGTCGCGATTTATTTCGCATTCTATCATAGTGAAGATAAGGAGTTAGAGAACTACCCACCACCATTCCGCCAGAACAAAAGAAAAAAGGTTAGTATATTTACCCGAAATACACTAACCTTTATCAACTATTTAATTCAGGAATGGTCCACCCTCCCTAGGGATAGGGAGGTAAGGCTTCGCAGTACATTTAGTTTCTTATTTGCGACAGCATTATAATGCCAACGCAGTTCCGAAATTTTAAATTTAAAATTTTAAATTTAAAATTATTTAAGCAAAACCCAAACAAGAAAGTCGCTTTCTCCCCTATTGGCAAATGCAAAATAAGGAATAAATTTAATATCCTTTGTTTCAAGGTTTATCTTCTTTCCAACTGTAAAATACAGGTCATCTGAAAGGGGCTCAATGTAGCCCTTACCGAGAATTGAGGGGATGAGGAAGTCCGCATCACCCACAACAAATTCGTCATCGGGGTTTATCCTGATATTTTTAATGTCACTGCCGTTGTCAACACCCTCAAGGCAATATACAACCGGACCGCGCATAAGGGCAACCTTACCTGCATTTTCGTGAACTCGTCTGTTTGAGCCGATGAATTTAACAGGCATATCAAAGGTAACCTCAAAGGTAAAGTCATCACCCTTGGGTGTTATTACGATATAACCACCATCGGTAACTGCTTCACCCTCGTAACGCAAGTCAAAGGAATCGCACCAGCCGGGAATTCTCACCTTAATCTGCTTTTTGTTACAGCTGCTTACGGCAAATTCCACTTTGCCTGTGGTGGGGTAGTCAGTTTTCTGTGTGATTTTCATTCCGTCGATTACGGAATCACTTTCCATAAACTGATGAATGTAAAGCGTATCATCTGTATGAGTATATACATATTCACCGATATTAGCAATAAAACGGATAACGTTGGGAGGACAGCAGGAGCAATCAAACACTTCAAGACGCTGTGTTATGGGCATACGCTCGTGACCCTCGGTGCTTGTGTTCACCTTATTGAAATCAACGTCAATTTCCAATGGGTTTTCATAGAAAAAGCTTTTACCGTCCATTGAAATGCCTGACAGAATACCGTTGTAAATTGTACGCTCAACAATGTCCGCATATTTTGTGTCGTCACACAGCTTAATCATACGCTGTGCAAAAAGTGCGAGGGCAATCGATGCACAGGTTTCTGCATAGGCAATGCGATTAGGCAAATCATAATCAACAGAGAAAGCCTCACCGTGACAGGTACTGCCTGTGGCACCTGTTATGTACATTCTGCGGTTTACTATATTCTCAAAGCAACGCTCGGTAGCTTCAAAAAGCTCCTTGTCATCATAGTAATACGCCAGATCTGCCATTGCACAGTAAAGATACAAGGCTCTTACGCTGTGTCCGTCTGCGGTCTGTCGCTCTCTTACGGGACACTCGTCCTGGTTATAGTACAGGTTACAGCCTCTGTAAAGCTCTTTATCCTTGGAGTTGTTACCCTTTTTATCAATGAAAAACTTTGAAAGCTCAAGGTAACGCTTCTCACCTGTCAGCTCATAAAGCTTAACGAGTGCAAGCTCAATTTCGGGGTGACCCGGTGTTACGAATGCGGCAGAATCTTCCTTAACAAAGATTTTTTCAACGTAGTCTGTATATTTGCACACAATATCAAGAAGTGCCTTTTTGCCTGTTGCCTCATAGTAAGCAACCGCCGCCTCAATAAGGTGACCGAGGCAATAAAGCTCGTGCTCGTTTCGCTCGGTAAAACGCTGACCTGTTACGAGGAAATGACTGTTGTAATAGCCGTTCTCATCACGGTTTTTCTCCATTTTACCGATGGTTTCATCGGCAATCTTAACCATTTTGTCATTGGGCTTATTCTTAAGCGAATATGCCAGGCCTTCAATCCACTTTGCAATATCGGAGTCCCAGAAAACATGGGGCTGATTCGGGTCGCCCTCCTTCCAGGTGCAATCAAAAGCATCAAAGCGATATGTTTCTTTAAATCGGTTATAAACGGAGTCAACAGTGACGTCGGATATCATATCAAGCTTCTTTTTCCAGAAGCCCCCTGTTATATCGACATTCAAATAGCTGACTTTTTTCATAAAATCACACTCCAAAATTAAAGATAAAGGAATCATTTTCAGTTTATCATATATAAAATGACCAGTCAAACAAATTTCTTGATAATATCGGGAAATAACTATATAATAAAAATATAGTGACCACGAAAGGGGTTGTAAATCGTGTCAACTGATAAGCTTGCAAAAAAATCAGCACGAAAGCAAAAAGAAATAGCTAAATGGGAAAGGGAGAAAGCAAGACCTAAGAAAAATTATTATTTTGCTTATCTTGTATTTATAATCACACTCATTTATGCTACGGATGAAATCGCATCACAGATAGGCACATTGATGAAAACGGAAATTGCAAATGACTTGTTCTCAAGCGGAAGCTCCGTTACACTTCTCAATATTTTGTCTGTTCTCGGCGTACCCTTCCAGGCAGTGGGACTTTTATACAGACCCTTTGCGGACAAGTTGGGCCGAAAGACCTTCCTTATCATCAACACCTTCGGTATGAGCCTTGCATTGCTTGTTATTTTCCTTTCAAACAATGTTTTTTTATATTTTATCGGTGCTTGCCTTATACAGTTCTTTATTCCCCACGATATGCACGTTGTTTATATTATGGAGTCTGCACCTGCAAAGCACAGAGCAAGAACATACTCTGTTATAAAATTCTTCGCAAATATGAGTGTTATGCTGGTGCCCGTATTAAGACGTTACCTTATGAGCACTGCCTCGGAATGGAGAAACGTTTACCTTATCCCTGCTATTGTTGGTCTTGTTGTAAGCTTTGTTGCGCTTATGCTTGCCCGTGAAACCGATGCCTTCATTGATTCCCGTCTCAAGCACTTAAGAAAGTCCGAGGAAGAGCTCAGACTGGAAAAGCTTGAGAAGAAAACGAGTGATGCACAGGGCGGTCTGATTCCTGCACTAAAATTTGCAATGAAGCACAAGCAGCTTCGTTGGCTCTTCATTACCGCCACACTTGCGAACTTAGGCTTTATCGCTTCCATTGACTATCAGGTTATTATGTCCTACGGCTATGCCGAAAGCATTTATAACTCCATAAGCGAAACTGCTATGAATGCCGTAAGCACAGGTGTTGTTACCTCTGCAATCTTCCTTTTCCCTGTTGGTTGCGCCCTTGCACAGGTTATTATGGGCTTCATCTCCGACTCCAAGGGCAGAAAGGTTGCCGCCCTTGTAACTGCATTTGACTGTCTTGTGTGCTTTGTGGGCTTCTGGCTGGGCGCAAAGTACAATTGGAGTCCTGCCATTGTCGGTCTTTTGTGCGGTGGATTTGTGGGTAGCTTCTATTCCACAAACGACGTTCTCATTATGATGATTGGTGAATCCGCACCGACTAACCTTCGTTCCTCTGTAATGGCAGCTGAGTTTCTTCCCGTAGGCGTCGGTGTGGGTATATCCTACATCATATACTTCCCGCTTTCAGCTATGTTGGGCAATCAGTTCATTGGTATAATCTCAATTTGTCTGCTTGTTCCCGGCTTCGTAGCCGCACTTATTACACTTGCAAGAAAAACCCACGATACAAAGGGTATCAACCTGGACACCGTAACAGGTACAGAATGGGATTAAATTAAGTTTATTTCAGGGCAGAGGATTTTTCTTCTGCCCTTTTTGTGACCTGAACGGTACTTCAATTGTATTATAGGTGAAAGGAGCAAAACTCTATGGACTTTGAAAAAACCTATCAACAATATGGAGAGATGCTGTACCGAATAGCCTATGTTCACCTCGGGGATACATATTCTGCGGAGGACGTTTTGCAGGACGTTTTCCTCGCACTTTACGGAAATGCGCCTAAGTTCAAAACCGAAGAACACCGCAAGGCATGGCTTATACGTGTTACACACAACAAGTGCATCAATTACCTGAAAAGAGCAGGCTACAACCCTGCCGATATCGACGATCTGCAGATACCTGCAAGAAAATCTGACGACGATGCACGGCTTGACGTAGTAAGGCAGATAACCGCACTCCCTTCAAAGTATAAAACGGTAGTTATACTTCATTACTACAATGATTACTCTGTTGAGGAAATCGCAAAAATACTGAAAATAAGTAAATCGGCAGTCAAAATGCGATTAAAACGAAGCAGGGAATTATTAAAAATACAATTGGAGGACTATGACAATGAATAAAAATGATATTAAAAAAAGTCTTGATGCAGTAACCCCTGACCCACACATGAAAACACGAATCAAAGCAAGCCTTGAGGCAAGAAACTCCGTTTATGATTCGAAAAAATTTATCCGAATGGCCGGTGTCGCCTGTTGTGCGCTTGTTGCCCTTGCATTGGGAATCGGCTTCAGCTCACTTGAAAAAACAACAGGTGAAACCGCAGAGCTTTATGAAAAGCACGCTTCGGGTACCGTTACTGCAACTGATGGTCAAAGCTACATCCCCACAGAAACAGAGCGTCGCACACTCACACCCGAGGAGGAGTCGATAATCCAATCAGAAATCGGCTATTGGGAGCCTGTTACAAGCCCGGACAACCCCAATGCTCTCCTTTCAAACCCCAATCCCCCCACAAGGGATGAAAACAACACACTCATTGTTAAGGGCAAGGACATTTCGGACAGTGCTTACGTTGACTTTTCCCCCATTAAAAAGTACACGGAAATAGCACTTATGCCCGTACTCAGGGAATTGTGTGATGATGCGGACTTTATCTGGACCTCGGACACAACCGCACAAATCACGGCAAACGGTAAAAAGTACGTTCTTAACACAGACCCCTACGACTTTACCCTTAAGTTAAACGGTGAGGGCGAAAACCTCCTTACCCCCTCACCCGGTGTGGCAGACGGCACAGTTCACAGAATTGTTGACGGCGAGTTTATAATCGACCACCACTCAATAGGCGGTCTGCTCAATGAAATGGGCTACGTAATCGTGGTTGATTACGAAAACAGAATTGTAACTATCCAATAAGAAAAAACTCCTTGAGACTAAAATCTCAAGGAGTAACTTTTTGTATTAAGCTTTATTCTTCAACCTTACCTGCCTTAACAGCCTCAAAGTCATCAAGAATTTCCTGTGAAGGAGCCTTTGTAAGGAGTGATACAACAACTATAACAATTGATGAGAAGATGAATGCAGGAAGAAGCTCGTATATACCGAAGGGTCCGCCCAGCTTGCTGATAACAAGCTTCCAGAGGAATACCATACCGGCACCGCTTACCATACCTGCAATAGCGCCCGCTCTGTTGATACGCTTCCAGAAAAGTGAGAAAATCATAAGCGGTCCGAATGTTGCTCCGAAGCCTGCCCACGCAAAGGAAACTATACCGAAAATAACGCTGTCTTCATCAAGAGCAATAACTATCGCAATAAGTGCGATTACAAGAAGTGTTATTCTTGTCATTGTCATAATCTGTTTATCGGTTGCATCCTTTTTAACAACATCCTTGTAGATGTTTTTCGCAAAAGCAGATGCGGAAATAAGAAGATATGAGTCTGATGAGCTGATTGTTGCTGCAAGAATACCTGCCATAACAAAGCCTGCAAGAATGGGAGGCAGGAAGTTTGTTGAAAGAGTAATGAAGATGCTTTCTGCGGCACCCTTTGTGAGATGCTCCACAGGGAAAAGCTGTCTGCCCACGATACCGATAAATACTGCAACTGCAAGAGAAATAACAACCCAGATCATTGCAATACGGCGTGACATTTTGAGCTCGCTCTCCTTACGGATTGCCATAAAGCGAAGAAGAACCTGAGGCATACCGAAGTAACCGAGACCCCATGCCATCATTGAAGCAACAGTAAGCGCACCGTAGGGAGCCTTATCACCGAATACGGGTGCACCATTCTGAACAAGCTGTACACCTGCTTCGTCAACAGCAGGTGTTGCAAGACCGAAGAACTCTAAGAATCCGGGGATTGACTGTGCATTCTCAATAACTGCGGAAATACCACCTGCTTTGATTGTGCTTACAACAACAATTACCGTAAGTGCTACGAACATTACAATACCCTGCATAAAGTCAGATGCGCTTTCTGCAAGGAAGCCACCGAGAAGAGTGTAAAGAAGAACGAACACAGCACCTAAAATCATCATAGGCACATAGTCCATACCGAAAAGCGTGGAGAAAAGCTTACCGCATGTTACAAAACAGCTTGAAGCATAAACTGTGAAGAACACAAGAATAAAGATAGCTGCAAGCGAGCAGATAACCTTTTTATCCTCACGGAAACGGTTTGAGAAAAACTCAGGAAGAGTAATTGAGTTGTTTGCTCTTATACTGTAGCGTCTGAGTCTTTTTGAAACAATAAGCCAGTTAAGATATG
>JAZSGZ010000029.1:0-13609 GCA_045532945.1 Acutalibacteraceae bacterium | reverse complement strand
GGATTTAAGTTAATCATTTTTCTCAAAGGGTGGGTTGGAAACAATCTGCCCTTTGTTTTCTGTTCTCTGCAAAGCAAAGCCTTACCACTCTAAGAAATAGGGTAGTAAGGCTTTGAATCATTTTTATTCAGCCAGAGCTTTAAATTTGAAACTCAGTTCCTGAATTTGCCGGATTCTTATTGCAATTTATTTTACAACCGTCTTGCTCTGATTTGAGCTTGGAACAAGTGCGATATATGTTCTGCCCACATTAAGTGCGATTTCTTCCTTTTCGGTGCTTTTGGTGGTGCTGTCTGAGGTTGTGTCTGCAGTGGTTTTCTCAGTAGCTTCCTCGGTTGTTTCACCTTTATCAACGTAGAACTTCATCATATCGGTGTAATCACCCTTTTCCCAGGTGATGTTCTGATATGTGCCGTTGCTGACGAAAACACCTTCACCCTCGGACAGGTCAAATGTAACCCTGCCCTTACTGTCACCCGGAATACCGCTGACATCGACATAGCAAACAATAATGTTTGTAAAGCTCTGCTGTGTGCCGTTGTCGTCCATAAAGGGCTTGTCGCCGAGTGCGCTGAGATATACTTTCTTGTCTGCATCATAGGTCAGGTTGTATGTGTAGCTGTTTGAAAAGGGGACCGTCAGCTCTGTGCAGGCACCGTCGGGGAGCGCATAGAGTGTGGGGCTGAATCTGAAGGGCTTTTCCTTGCCTTCCTCAACCTCTGTGCGGAAGTCTTTTTCCTTAAGAGCCTCTGCAATCTTTTCCTTTGTGGTGTATGCTCTGTGCTCAGATGATACGTTTCGTGATGTGTCGCGAGGGAAGATACGGTTGCCGTAGTTCATACCGTCAATGTCGTTTGTGCCCTGTTTACTGATGGCGCTGTATGCCTGAGGACTGCCACCGTAGTGGATGAAAATTGAGTCAAAGCCCTCTGCAAGCTCAACAAAATAATGTCTGGCACTTCTTGTAGGTCCAATCTTGTCGGGCAGACGTGAAGCATCTGAGAACATAAGGAGCATTCGTGAGATACCACCCTCAACGACCATTTCCCACACGATGTCAGCAGATGCGATACCCCATTGAGGTCTTGCCTGAGGTGAATTCTCAACAGATACGAGCACGCTTCTGTTCTTGAGGAGTGCTGTGTCGTAGTTGAGTTCACCTGTAAGGGGATTGTATTCGCCCTTGTCATAGGGTGACTGTGTTGTGGGTATGGTGGTTGCTTCTGTTGTGGTTTCCGTGGGGGTGGGTTCTTCCTCCTTACCACAGGCAACAAATGAGCTTGTGAGCAAAATAACTGCCAGTATGAGAGCGGAAGCCCTGCCCACGTGTGAGTGCTTGAGTTTAAACATAAAAATCAGTCCTTAATGTAGGTTTTGCGAATCTTATAACCAGAATTGCACAAGATGTGAAATCTTGCCGAATAATGTAGGATTCATTGTATCTATTGTAGCATCTGATACGGAAAATACAAGGAGTATTGTGTAAATAATGCTTGAAATTGTGAAGCCGTATATAAGTGTGTTGAGGTTCCTCGTTCCTTCCTTGGATTTTACCTTTTCGCAGAGGGATAGTATCACAAGCACCGCCGCCGTGAAGAAGATAAAACCAAAGTCTGAATAGTACCTTTGAAGCAGTCCGCCTGCCTGTGTGTCTGCAATTACCATTGCAAAGCCAATGGCTAAAAGAGTGCAGGTGAAGAATAATAGCTTTTTCTCCTTTAAAACACTTTTTACCTTGGGTAATACAACGGTGAACCACAGCAGGGGAAGTGAGGTTATCAATCCGCCAAAGCAATATTCCGTTATGGTTCTGCCCACATAGTCAGTGTCAATATCTACTCTCTTCAGGAAGGGGAAAACGGCGGTAAGCTGTGGCGGCTGGAACAGGTAGGTGAATAGTCCGAGCCCTGTTCTGCCCATATCGAAGCCACGTCTTGTAACGTCGTTTGTTGTCAGATTGTAGGCTGAGCCGAAGTCGAAGGGTGAGCCGAAGCGGATGTGGTTGTAGTACATAATGCCCGATGCAACTACAATGTAGGGAAGACCGAGGGCAACTAAGTTCAATAAACCGCTTTTTTCCTTTATGTGCATTGTCTTGAAGAAGTAGCCGATGAATATGGGTATAGCCAATGCAGACAGCAAAACGAACTGAGGTCTGCAACCCACTGCGAGGGCACAGCAGAGTGAACCTGTGAGGAAGTGCAGATTTTGTTTTTGTGTACTGTCCCTGCCCTTAAGCCAGAAGTACAGCCCCGTAATAATAAATGTCATACCTGTGATAATCGGTACGGAGTAGAAGTCGGGGCGCTTCACAAGGAACATCATACCGCAACAGTTGATGAATGCCATTGACAACAGCAGATATGTTCCCACCGAGGTCTTTTTGAAATATTTTTCACAGATAAGTCCCAGTAGCTTAAATACCGCCACGCTGAACAGAATTGCAAATATAACAATTCCCAGGGCAGAGGGGAAGGGCGCATCAAACAAGGCACGACAGGGCAGATACATAAGAAGCAACGGTACTATGCCGAAGTAAACATAGTAATGGCCGTTGAAGAAAGCAACGTCCCATCCGTATTTGTCACCTGTGTCCTGCTCCATATAGTAGCGTGCAACACGGTCGTAGGGGTTTGCCATTTCGATGAGTGATTGGGGAACATCATTGTTGTCAATGTATGTTTTACCATGCAAGATTGCCTGCGCCAGCTCATCGTATTGATTATGGTGCTCCATTGACAGGCTATGAACGGAAAAACCGTCATCAGTCGATGATATTCCCCAAAAAATAGGATTCATCGTGCTTGTAATTACAATGATTAACGCTTGCAGAGCAACAAAGCCCATTGTCAGGGATGATTTCAGCTCCTTTGATTTGGTGAGGTTGTAATCATACAGGGGCGACGATGGTCTGAAAATATAAAGTAACATAATCAGCGCAACAAGCACACCCACACGTGTGAGTGAGAAATTAAAATCACGAGGGACATTGATTGAAATATCCTTTACGGGGATATAGCTTTCGTCACCGTCAAACCGCAGTGACAGGCTTTCGGAAAGTCCTGCAGTATGGAGATTGATGCTCTGACTGTTTTCAATTTCTGAATAAATTGTTCTCTCCGGTGTTTTAAACAGGTGTTCGTTTGCCTCGTCCGTAATATACAGCGTAACGCTTGTGTAGCGTGGTGCGCTGTCACCGAGAGTGATTTTCACATTTTTGATTTCTTTGTTAATGTTAAGAAAATCAATACTTTCACCACAGGGGAACATAAATGTGCCGTCAACCTGAGGGCATTCGGTTACATAATCATTTATGCTTTCGGGTGTGTAGTTATTGGTATTGTAGTAATTGATATTAAAAACCGACAGCTCCGCGCCTGTTACAAGGAGCACACAGGCAATGAGTGCTCCGATACAGTTGTGCAGATTTTTTTGCGACTTGTGACTTTTCCTGTAAAGCACAAAAGCTCCTGCCGAAAACAAGATGAATATTAAAAAACACAGAATAATCATAACAATCACCAGTAGAAAATTTATATAATATTATTATTGTATATTAAACCACAAAAACAAAATTTTGTAAATATTCCATACCAACCGGCATATATTTTATTATTAAATTTAATAAAAAGCGAGGATTGTCTATGGAGAATATCATTAAAAAGCAGACGTTGAATTACGAGGTTTATGAGAGTTACATAAGTCAGATGAAGGAAAAATATCCGTCCTTGCAGGTGACGACCTGCGGTAAAAGTCATCTGAGCAGGAAAATCTATTCACTTGTCCTTGGTGAGGGTGAGCGCAACGTTGTTTATATCGGCGGAACGCACGGCTCGGAGTGGATAACATCCCTTGTGCTGTTACACTTTTGTGAGGAATTGCTGTCAAAGGCTTATAACGGCACCATAGTAGGATATTCTGTCTGCGATATTCTTAAAAATGTCCGTTTGATTGTGGTACCCGAGCTGAACCCCGACGGGATTGAGATTGCCATCAAGGGGGCATCTGCCTGCGGACGCTTTAAAAAGGAGAATTTTGAAGCCTGTAAGGGTGATTTCACAAAATGGAATGCCAATGCAAGGGGAGTGGACATAAACCACAACTTCAATGCGGAGTGGTACAAACTCCGTGATTTTGAGCGTGCAAGCGGTATAAATGAGCCTTGTGCCACACGTTTCGGTGGTTTTTTCCCCGAAAGTGAACAGGAAACAAAGGCAATCACACGACTCTTGCGCGGTATTCCCGTTGATATGGTGCTCACATTCCACTCACAGGGAGAGGAAATATTCTATGAATACGGCAATAATACACCCGAAAAATCATATACCATTGCAGGTATTCTCAGTGCAGTCAGCGGATATTCCCTTGTGAAAAATGACGGTCTTTACAGCAGCGGCGGTCTTAAGGATTGGTTTATCGAGGAGTTCAAAAAGCCTGCATTTACAGTTGAAGTAGGCAAGGGTGAAAACCCGTTGCCGTTAAGTGAATTTGACGATATTTACAATAAAATACAGACCCTTTTGCTGATGGGTCTGATACTTTGAGAGGTGTTCTTTTTGAAGTGTACCGTAACCGATTTGCGAGCAAAAGAGGTTGTGAACGTTGATAACGGTTGCCGTCTTGGGTGCGTGACCGACGTTGAAATTGACACCTGCACAGGCTGTCTTGTGAGCATAACCGTTTTCTGCGGTAAGGGTGTGTGCGGTTTCCTTGGCAGGGGCGAGGAGTTCACCGTCTGCTGGAAGGATATTGTTGTAATCGGCTCGGATATGATACTTGTGAGAAAAGGGGGAAGCAGGATTTAATTTGATTTTAAATTTAAAATATTAAATTTCGGGCGCAAGCGCGGATTATAATTAAGAATGAGGAATTGAGGGTCTGCGACGCAATTAACGCGTTGATTATATTATTTTCAAGAAATCAAAAAGAAGAATAAAGTTATTGGCGGTTCTACCTCTCTGTTTGAGAGAGGGGGACCGCCATTCAATAATTTTATGTATAAATCAAGTATCAAGCGAGACAAAAACTAACTCTTTAAAATCAAGTCTGACGGGCGGTGGAGAGTTGCCAACACGCAGTGTTTTGAATCGAAGATTCAACGATAATATACCGAATGTTCGTTGTAAAACGAAAATTAAACAGCATCATTATTGTTCGTAAAGAACTTTTTTATTATATTATGTCATTGCCATTTTTAAACTCTCCACCACCCGACAAGCATTGTTCTGATAAGTAGGTAACCACCCGCTTGAAAATCAATATTAAACAACAACTTAATAAAAAGGTGGTCCCCCTCTCTCAAACAGAGAGGTAGGACACACCGTCACTTTTTTATTCTGTTTTCATATTATCGTAAACTTGTTGAAGTATAAATATATTATTCCGGAATTACATAATATTGCCTTACAAATCCCTCGTATTCAACTGCCAGGATTTTGCCTTCATTCTTGATATAATATCCCATATATGCGCTGTCTACAAGTCCTTGCCATTGGGTTGCATCCGTTACGTTATACCGTGACAAATCTACGGATGGTGTGAAATCATAGTTGTTCTGCTCCGTGTCGTAGTAGGGTACGTGCAGGGTTTCAAGGGTTTTCTTTGTGGCGGGATTGAAGTTGACCGCGTTTACAATGGGCAGACGCTCCCTGAGGAAGTCCTCTGTGTCAACACAGTAAACGCTTTTGATGGGATAGTTCAAATCAAGCTTATCTCTCAGCTTCAGCTCTTCAAGAACCTTAAGAGTGTTTGCGCATTTATCTGTTATATAGAAATTAAAATCTCTGAAAAAGCTGTACATTGAGTACTCGTAAGCTATCTGTATTGCACCCAATTGCGGAGAGTCGGGCATAAAGTAATCGCGATAACTGAGTGTGCAGATATCTTTGTAAATTGCCTCGCGGATTTTCCTGTGTTCTGCAGTGGTTATTTCCTGTAAGGGCTGCTTCATATGTGACTTTGATACTAAAACTATTTTTGAATTGTCACCGATGTAGCCTTCCCTGGAATTGCCCATAAACACAGCACCCTCGGGTGTATTTATAACTGAACCTTTATCCAAAGTGTTCTGTATTCCCTCGGGCGGGAACAAAACCCTCTTGTAAAATTCCTTTACCTCGGCTGTGTCCCACAAAGCCATTGCACAGTCGTAAGCACTCTCACTCACGTGATTGTACTGTCTTATGATATTTGTGCCGTTTTTCAGCGTGTATTTCAGATAAACGTTACCCGCAAATTCGGGTGTTTTATCACTTACTGCCGCGGAATGAATTGTTGTGGCAAGCTTTATGCTTTCCTTGTCTGTCAGCTCAAGCTCAATGGTATTGAAAACGTCTGCAGTAGTGAAGCCTGTGTCGATTTCGGGTGTGGGAACAAATCCGTCAAAGGGTATGCTTACGGTTACGCTTTCCACTTCCTCGGCATCGGGTACTTTGTCGTACAAGCCGAATATATTTGTTGCGCCCACTACAAGGCACAGCACGATTGCCGAACAGGTTGTGACAAGGGGGATAAGGTCCTTTTTGCTGAAGTGGAATCTGTCTGCGGTGAGCAGGTTGCAGAGTAAAATGAATACCAATCCGCAAGCAGCACCGCTCAATGCCATAATAATAACTACGGTGTTATTGAAAAACGGCTCAAAGTATTGATATACACCTGACACCGCAATTGATGCACCAAGAAGTCCTACGGTAATTTTATTGAACATAATAGCGGTTTTGTTGTCGGAAAGTCTGCCGATATTTTCTGCCTTAAAGGTAGTGCAGAAATGTTTTTTTGTAAAGTGCAGGGCAACAAAGCAGGCAATAAGCATTATAACCGAACCTGCAATTAAGAAGTAAACCGTGTTTTCCTTTGCGAATTCATAGGAAACCTCCTGTGTGAGGAGCGAAGCCGTAACCTGCATAGGGTCAAGGAGATTTGTGGAGTCAACAAAATTGATGCCCACTCTGCCACCGCCGTAAAGGGTGGTGTGCAACAGGTCTGAAACAAGGCTCTTGGTGATTGAGCCGAAGAAAAGTATTGCCCCCGATGTAAAAACGGCATCCAACCAATGCTTTGTAATAAAGCAACACACCGTTACTACCGTGTAAACGAACAAGCCTGTTGTCATAAGGGCAAGAAAGTCTGCCACGCAGAATCGCAGAAGCTCAAGGCTGAAGCCGTCTGACTCAATATTGGCGTGGTAAGCATAAAGCTTGGGCACAATAACAGTCAGGCAAAGACCGATTATTGAAGGGTAAATACGGCTGTTGAAAACTGCCTTTCTTCCGATACCCTTGCTGAGAATAGCACTGCATTTTGATTTTCTGAAAGCAAATGAGCCCTGAATACCTGCAAGGATTGCACCGCACAATGCCATAAATATACCTTCCATCATATTGACGGAGAAGATGTACTTGGACATATTTGTGGTGCTTTTTGCCAGACGGTAAATCTGCAAATGCCATTCGCCTGCGGTAGCCTCAGGTGTGGTTATGCAGTAAAACTGAATTATGGCAACAACGAACAGGATTATAAGCACAGCGGATGATGTTCCGTTGGCAAAATCCTTCAGCTTTATTTTGAAATTATTGTTCTTTTCCATCAGAATACCTCCTTTGGAACAGTTTATTGGGGTAATATAACGGTGTTGTATGTACCGTCGCTGTATATTGTCACAAGGAACTGACAGGAGCTGCCTGCATTGTAGCTGAGGTAACCTTCCTTTATAAGCTCAGCCCCCTTTTCGGGGGTAACCTCTGTGACCTCAGGGAACGGTGCATCTAAATTAACCTGACCGCTGGTAACATATGGGTAGGTGCTACCGAGCATTATGTTCTGTTTCAACTTTTCCTGATCGATACCACCCTTGAAGCTACACTTAACAAAAGCATCGAAGCAGGTGTTGTTCCAGGTTACGTATGTCATATGAATAGGTTCACCCTCAGGTGTGCGGGGAGTATTTTGCTCTCTGACAAATTCACGGTACCAGTTGGTTAAGTCGTTGGCGTTAACAAGGTATGAGGAGCTGATTTCCTTCGTCTTGTTAAAATGTTGCATATAGCCGTGCTTTTTGAGGAATTCAATGGTATTTGTCATTTTTGAATTAATTGCTATGTAAATCTGACCGTTTTCGTCACCCTCAAATTCATCAATGGGCAAATCGGGGTTCAGAGTGTAGTCACGGCTTATTGACAATGCACCGTACTGCTCCTCGGGATAATACCAATCATCTGATGAAAGTGTGCAGATGTCCTTGTGTAAAGCCGTTCCGAGAGCCCTTTTATCATCCTCGGTCATGGTGTCATTGATGGGTGTTATGACGTTGTGCTTTGAGATAATGTGCACGTGATTGAATTGGTTAATGTTTTTTGTGTCAATATAAAACTGCTCGCCTGTTTTACTAGATGATACCATTTCAAAAAGCACTCCGTAGCGGTGCTTGACAGAATCTGCATCCCATAGTGCAAGGGCTGCGTCCACACCGTCAGAGCCGATGTAATTGTACTCTCTGCGGATAATTCTGCCGTCCTTCAGGGCGTATTCAATGTCACAGTAGGCACCGGTATCCTTTTTGTCACTTTCAATAAAGGCTTTGTGGATGCTTCTGACAGTTTCAATATCTTCAGCTTCGTGGAAAGAAAGATATCCTATGTTGGAGCTGAACGGTTGAAAGTAGTCATTATGTTTGTAATCAAACATATTTATTGGTGTGCTTATTGATACGCTGTCGATTTCATCTGCAGAAGGGATAGCCTCTTTTAGACCAAAAGCACCCGCGTTGCCTGTCAGGGCAGAAGCAACCACCACAACACCGCATATTACGAAGCTTACCAATGCCCATACAACCTTTTTGGGCTTCAGGGTGATTATGAGTGAAGCTACAGCGGAAATAACAAGGGCAACCGCAAGATAGAACGCAATTTCCTTTGTTGCACCGTTAAGGAGATTGTGCTGTGCCTCGTATGTGGAATTGAGCCCTATTATCATAATGTATGCAAAAAGGGCTGATGTAAGGCAGGGGATTATAACTCCGATTGGTGTCTTTGCCTTTTTACGGACATCCTCTGCTTTGAAGTGATGTTTGAAGTATCTGCCAAGTATTGCTATGGCAACGGCAAACACAACAAACCAGATTATATCCGAAATAATAAGTGCTTTTGCATCGGTGGGTGTGTCGGCTATCCAACCCTCTGCATAGTTTTCAGCACCGGGGTTACAGCCGAAGGTAGGGTCAAAAAATCGCAGATAATGGGTGATTTCATTGTTTCCTGATGCGTATGAGTATTCTCCGTCGTAGCCCTTGAGTGTAAGGTCGAGGGTGTTGTTTATTGCTTCAAACAGGCTGTAGGGTAACGCGCCTGCACCCACCACGAAAACCATGCATTCCAAAATTCGCGCTGTAAATAAACAGCCTGCTACGGTAAGGGTATAACCGACCACCGCACCGAGAAGTGACTGCATAAGGTTTGCACAGAAGGGTATCAGAAGTCCCTCGTCAGAGCCTAAGACGTCGATATTTATATACAGGGGTATCAGCTTGATAGCAGTAATACCAATCAATACAAGAAGCAGGGGGACGAGAGTCTTATTAAAGAAAATCCTGTTTCTGTCAATGCCTGAGCGTAGCTGAGCAAAGGATGACTTCTTGTTGAAAACAAATCCGAATTGCAGGAATGCCACAACCGATGCCATAACAAATGTCACAAGTGGCTCGGTACGGAGCATTGTGAAAATGTACATATCAGGCTGCTCGGGAGTTCCCCATGAATATTGTTGAGCAACTCCGTTAGCCAAAGAGTCATATAATGTAATGGCACCGCTGAATGGTGTTTCAAACAAAACACAAAACACAAAAACTATCATCAAGCCAACGTAAACTATAATGTTTATGTTGTTTACACCCCTGAGGGTGTCTATCAGGTGGTTTCTTTCGATATTACTTTTTGAATAAAGATTTAATTTTTTCATTTTCGTTTTCCGCCTCCGTTTTCATTAAGATTTTTGCGGAATTTATTCGGGTATTATAACGGTGTTGTACGTGCCGTCGGTGTAGGTTGTTGCAAGAATTTTTCCTGATAAACCAACGTTATAACTGAGAAAACTGTCTTCAAGATATTCTGTGGCTTTTTCAATGGGAATATCGGCAGTTTTCGGAGGTTTAACGTCGGGATCAAAATTTTCAAGGTAATCGGTGTTGCCGAGAACACATACCTCAACATATCTTGCAAGCAGGAAGTTGTTCCATGTAAGCTGATATGTGCAAAGGGGTCGGCCGTCTTCCGAGATAGCGGTTTTCTCTATCATATTGAATTCGCGTTCCCAGTCTGTTAAATTTCGTATATCTACAACATGGGTTGACTTCACCTGTTTTTTCAGTTCAAAGTATTTCATATAATCATACTTTTCGAGGAACTCCACGGTGTTCGTCATTTCGGGTGTTATGAAGAAGTAGAATTGACCGTGTTCATCAGCGTTGTTGAAGCTTATGGGGTCTGTGTTACTGATTTTTCCTTTCTCTCCCTCCACGTTGCTTATAGCAAGTGCACCGTATTGCTCAGAGGGCTTGAACCAATCCTCTGCAGAAATATTGCATATATCCTTATATAATGCATACTTGAGCTCGTTTATCTGCTGATAGGTTAATTTGTCGGTTATGCAGGTTGCCGTGTTATCTTTAGCGATAACATGAACGTTTTTATATGTAAGTCTGTCGTAGGGGATAAGCACGTTACCTTCTTTTCTTTGCATAACCTCAGGAATATTCAGCAACTGTCCGTAAAAGTTTTTTGCAAAATCAGTTTCAAATATCCTGTACATCTCGTCAGCTGCAGCTTCGTTAATGAAATCGTATCGGCGGCTTATTACTGTTCCGTCTTTTAATTCATAATTGATGAAACAATACGCTGATACATCAAGCTCGTCGTTGCTGACAATGTCCTTGTGTATGTCTGTAATTATTTCTATATCTTTTTCTGTTTTTAACTCTATATTGAATTCTTCTTTTTTTGATGTGGTACTGAAAAAGTATAGGTTTTTTGTTGCCTTATTGAATCCGCTGAGCTGGGTTGATATGTAGGCGCTTTTAATTTCTTGTGGCTCAGGCACATATTGTGCATATCCGAATGCATCTGTAATGCCTATTGTACAGCATATAAGTGTAATAACCGTGCAGATACCCGCGCTTATTGCTCCCAAATAAAATCTTCTTGGATTCCATGTGATTATTATTGACAGAACAATGGAAACAGCCCACATTATCAGAAGTGAAACCAGTATTTCATCCCAATAGAATTCAAGATTGTTATACAAAATATCAGTGCTTGTTCTGGAGTTCAAAAAAAAGATTGCAGGGATGGGACTTATTGCAAGGCAGGGTAATATTATTGCAAGCTTGCTTGAATCCTTTTTTCTGTGATCTTCCAGCTTGTAGCCTTTTATAAAGTATCTACCGAGAAGCAAGATTATAGTTATTTCAATAATTACCCACATCAGACTGTAGAGCAAAAGCTCGACTGACCATTCAATTGGAACGGTAGCACCTGCAGAAAACATATATTCGGTGTCATTTTTAAAAACGAAATCCGTCAATGGAGAGGAGTTTCCCAGTAATCTTTCTATTTCACTATTTGGTGAAATAGTACGAAAAACAGCAGATAAAAATATAGTGAAAACATTAAATATTGTTGCAGAATAAATCCAAATAGCTTTGTCGATAAGGCGTTTGGGTATAAAAAGACCACTCAGGGTGATTGTTGTACCCAAGAAAGTCAGCTTTAAAACGTACAGAAGATTTCCAAAGAATGCAGGTAATAAAATATCATGATAGCCAACAATTTTAAGGTTGATTATCAAAACAATAACGTTAACTATAGTTATGACGGAGAAAATAATTGATAGCGGAACAATTACCCTGTTAATAAATATATCTTTTCTTTTTAACCCCAAGCTAAGCTCCATAGTGGCACTGCCTTTATCGATTGCCAGGTATAAAAACGGTGAAGCGACTACCATACCCAGCAAAAGCGGATACAAGGTGCTTGATGTGGCAGAAAATATGTATATACCGTTGTTGGTGTAGTCCCATTGACTCTGTGTTTTTAAAGCTGTTATTAAAAATTCTACAGGTAAGTTTGAGTTATCCATATATGGAATTTTCCAAAAAACAGATATAACATATACTATAGTAAGGAGAATAAAGAAAAGGGGTAAAATTTGGACAGTGCAGAGGTTTATAAGATGGTTACGTTTAATATTACTTTTTGAATAAAGATTTAATTTTTTCATTTTCGTTTTCCGCCTCCGTTTCCTCAATGAATACCTCTTCCAAGGTAAGGCGAGTACTGTCTGTGATTGTTGCACCGAGGTCTTTAAGCTTCTGTGTTTCTTTGTCAATATCACCGAAAACGGTCATATAAACATTTCTGCCCGAAAGCTTAAGATTGCGGTAGTTTATGCCCCTGAAGGTCTGCTCGGTGACGGGCATTTCAAAGGTAAGTGCAACCTTTCTGTAATGGTCGCTTATATCATCAATATTGCTGTCAAGGATAACATTTTTGCCGTTGAGAATGGCGACGCGGTCACACACACCTGCAATTTCCGTAAGGTCGTGTGATGCAATGATTACACTTGCGCTTGTTTCGTTGATGTATTCAAGGAGTATGTTTTTGAGGAGCTCCTTTTTGTGAGGGTCAAGTCCGTCAAAGGTTTCGTCTATTAAAAGATACTTTGGTTTTGCGGCAAGTGCTATTGCAAGACCTGCCTGACGGGTCATACCTTTTGAAAAACTTCGGATAATCTTTTTGGGGTCGAGACCAAATAAATCACATAAGGCTTCAAGGGTTTTAAAATCAAAATTACTGAAATAGCTTGCATAAAACTTTGAAGCGGTAAGTATGTTTGAACCTGCGGGAAACCACATAGTATCTGATACATAAAAAAGCTCTTTGCGCTCTTTATCATTATCAAAAACATCTGCGCCATCTAAATAAACGGCGCCCTTTTCCGCCTTAAAAATACCTGCGCATACATTAAGGAGTGTTGTTTTACCGCATCCGTTAAAGCCTGCCAGACCCAAAACGGAGCAATCCTCAACTTTAAGGTTTATATCCTCAATTGCGGTGAAATCACCGTATTTTTTTGTTACGGATTTTATTTCAATCATTGTTATCACCCTTTTCATATATATTCTGAGCGAGCTCGATTACTCTCTCAAGGCTCATGCCTTTTGCTTTTGATGAAGAGAGTATTCTGTTAAGTTCAATTTCAGCATTTCCAAGCACGATTTTGTTAGCAACTGCAGTTTTGCTGACAAATACACCTTTACCCGCCAGAGAATATGTTACATGCTCCGCTTCAAGCTCCTGATAAGCTCGTTTTACCGTGTTTACATTCAAATCAAGGTCGGAAGCCAGCTGACGAACAGAAGGAAGCTTATCATCTGTTTTCAGCACACCGGTGTTTATAAGGTTCAGTATCTGCTCCTTAATCTGCTCAAAAACAGGGGTTCTGCTTCGTTGGTCTATGATAATCACTTCATCACCTCCTGTGATATAACTGTGATAGCACACCTATCACAGTTTCAAAATAACATATAAATTTGAGAATGTCAATAGGGAAAATAAAAAAG
>JAZSGZ010000034.1:0-52843 GCA_045532945.1 Acutalibacteraceae bacterium | reverse complement strand
TTCGATTTCAGTGTTATTTTATTCGCATAAAACTGTCCGAAGGACAATATCACAATGCGTAGCATTATATAACTGCGAAGCAATATCACTCGCCGCAAGGCGAATAAAACTGCGTGAGTGTCCTCAGGACACCCACGCATTGGGAGTGGATTTTTTAGCTTTTCCAGAACTTTCTGTCAAGGCTTCTGTATTGTAGTGCTTCCATAATGTGAGTATTTTCAATTACTTCACTCTTGTCAAGGTCTGCTATTGTGCGAGCAACCTTAAGAATCTTATCATATGCACGCGCAGAAAGACCCAGCTTTTCGAATGAAAGCTCAAGGGTTTTTGATGCCGCAGGTGACATAACACAGTATTTTCGGGTGAGTGAAGGTGTCATCTTGGCATTGCAGGTGATTGAGGTGCCTTTAAAACGTTCAATTTGTATTTTTCTTGCTTCATTTACTCTTGCACGAATTGATGCGGAGCTTTCTCCGGCTTCCGTGTCAGATAACTGATTGTAGTCAACAGGGGGTACTTCAATGTGAATGTCGAGTCTGTCAAGGAGCGGTCCCGATACCTTCGACAGATACCTTGCAGGTGCTCCGTTGGGACAGGAGCAGGTGCGTGTGGGGTGACCGTAGTAGCCACAGGGACAGGGGTTCATTGCACAAATAAGCATAACTGAGCAGGGGTACGTAAGAGCGCAAGCCGCACGTGAAATGGTGATTGTACCATTCTCAATGGGCTGACGCAGAACCTCCATTGTACTGCGTGAAAATTCGGGTAACTCATCAAGGAATAAAACACCGTTGTGCGCAAGTGAAATCTCACCGGGCTTGGGTATTGCACCACCGCCCGAAAGACCTGCGGCAGACACAGAGTGGTGAGGTGACCTGAAGGGTCTGTAATTTATGAGAGGTTTTTCCTTTGACAGATTACCGGATAATGAATAAATTTTGGTGGTTTCAAGCGCCTCGTCAACAGTAATATCCGGCAAAATCGTGGGTATTCTCTTGGCGAGCATACTTTTACCTGAGCCGGGCGGTCCGATCATCATAACATTGTGACCGCCTGCCGCCGCGACCTCAAGGGCACGTTTAACCTCAAACTGTCCCTTAACGTCCTTGAAATCGGGTAAGAAATCGGGCAATTCGTAGTGCTTGAAGGGTACAATTTCAACGGGTTGGATTCTCTTGATATCGTTTATGTGGTCAACGAGCTGACGCAGACTGCTGACCGCGTAAATATTTATACCCTCTATTATTGCCGCCTCAGAAGCGTTATCTGCAGGGATATAAATATCCTTCAGTCCGTTTGACTTTGCCGCCATAACCATCGGCAAAACACCCTTTACAGGCTTGATATCGCCTGATAATGACAGCTCACCGATAAATGCCGCATTTTTGTAGTCGCCCATAATCTGCTTTGTTGCGGACAGCACCGCAACCGCCATAGGAAGGTCATAGAGTGAGCCCTCCTTTTTTATATCAGCAGGAGCGAGATTGAAGGTGTAGTGTGACACCATATGCATTTCAAGGTGTGAGTTGTGAATTGCCGCAATTATTCTGTCACGAGCCTCGTTGACAGCGGTATCAGGCAGACCCACAACCTCCAAAGAGTATTTGCCGTTTGTAATATTCAGTTCAACATCAATCATATATGAGTCGAGACCCAGAAGTCCCACACTCTTGATATTTGAAAACATAATTAATCCTCGTTGTTATCCTCTGTTTGTTCTTCCTCGTTGTGCTGTATGTCTTCCTCGGAATCACTATCATCAATTTCTGCCACGTAATCCTCAGTTGAGCTTTCCTCGAAAAGCTCCTCGATGTCAACCGCTTCGGTAATTATACCTTCGGGGTTTTCTGTTAATTCTTCCTCGGTATATAACTCAGGATTGAATTTAAAGTAGCCTGTTCTGATAATAATACAAACCAGGAGCATTATCAGCAATGATACACCTGAAATAAGTGAGCCGATAACAAGTCCGTCGGGAACATATTTGAAGCGTACCGTGTGCTCGCCTGCGGTAATATCCACACCAAGGAGTGCACCGTTGCCGAGAGCATGGTATTTGTCGGCAGATAACTTTTCACCGTCGATGTAAACGGTCCAGCCTGTGTCATAGTTGATTGAGGTGTAGAGAATACCGTCAGCAGAAGCCTTGATTGTACCCTCAATCTCCGTTTCTTCAAACTTGGTTACATTAAGTGAATCAGCCTTGAGTGCCTTGTAGCCCTCTGTAAATGCAGGTGTGTTAAGCGTAACACCGTAGAGGTAAAGGTAACCGTCCTGTCCCTCTGTGAACGGTGCATAAACCTTGATAACATCATCCTTTTCAAGCTTGCCCACGTCAAGAATATGGGGCTTTGTGTCAACGGGCTGTGAAACAACAGAGCCGTCAGGGAGTGTAACGGTAATGTTATCAATATCGTTGTTGCTTGCCTTGAGGTAAATATAGCCGTTACCGAAATCCTTTGCCGTAAGCTCAAATGAGGCACTTGCATTTGCCTGCTCGGTTATCGAGTAGGGGTAATAGCCGTCCTCGGAGTAGGAGAGGTCTGTAAAATCCGTGCCGTTGCCGGATACGGAGGTCATTTCCATATCGGTGTAGACATTGTTGATGCCTGTTGAGCTTTCAAACAGACTGCTCTGTACCTCAAAGGGGTTGGGATTATCGTGTGACCATTCAATAACGTCCGGATTTACTCTGAATGCAATGGGCAACTGATAGAGGTTTTCGTAGGCTGTGTATTTCGCAACAGAGCCGATATCCTTATAAAGCTCCTCGTTCATAGGTGCCTTAGTGTCCGTGTCGTTGTCAACAATGTAATCAAGGGCAAAAAATGCGTTGTAAACAGGAGTCTGTCTGTTGTATGTGTAGCTGTTGATGTAGTTGCTGAACATACCCAGGTGTGACTGCATATTGGAAACCTTTTCGTTTGCCATTGAGGAGAAGGTAGACATACCGTTGTAGTAGAACCAGCAGGGGTCCATACGTGCTCTGAGGGAGGTAAGCTCCATTCGGTAGTAGTCATTACCCTCGTGCTCATCTATGGTATCCTTGATTTTTTGGAAATTATCATAGTCGCCCACAAAGTTTACCTTAGCCTGGTCCATTGAGTAATTGTTGGTGTTTGCCACTGTATATTCCGCACATGAGGAGCACAGAACAAGTGCCGCCGCGGCAATTGCGGGATATTTGTCGTTTTTGAGAATTCCGAGAGCAAGACAGTAGATGCCGATGAATGCTATGCAAATCCAAACACCTGTTTCGGAGAAGTTCTTTGATCCGATTTCCTGTACCATAATTATGAAGGCTATGGTAGCAACACCCGTGCCGATAATTTGTCTGTTGGTGTATTCCTTTATGTTGAGAATTGCCTTGAATGCAAGCACAAGGAGAATGAAGGAATACATATATGAAAAACGGTAGGGCAGGTCATTGGGGAAGTGGAAGCCGTGCCAGATATAGTTGAGATAGTTTGTGTAAAAGCTTGCAAACATCACACCCATAAGGCTGACACTCAGAACCTTTTCCTTAAGTGAAATTCTGTTGGAGAAGATGTATAGAGGTACAAGCATAACGGTAAGAATACCGCAGTAAACGTTAGGTAAAACGTCTGTACCGCTGCTGCGGATTGTGGGGTCAAGGTATGCAAGATGGTTTGCAAGGAAGTCAAAAATTGAGAAATAAGTTTTGAATTCCTGTGGGAACGTGCCTGAGGTTGCAGAGCAGTTCTTAAGGGCAAAATATACGGGGATAAGGGAGAAGCAGGCTACAAGAGCCGCACCGATAGAGGCGAGCGCAAACCTTACACCGCTGTCAAAGAAACGGAAGTTGCGGAGGTTGTCAACAGCCCATTTCAGGTGTCCCTTTATGCCCTTTTTTGCAGGGGCGAGCAGACCGAAGTAGCTGTTTGTGAACTCGTAGCTTGAGAAATAATAGTAAAGGAAGTAAAGGACCGAGAAGATACAAACCATATATCCCATATAATAGTTCGTAACAAGTGTAATTGCCAACGAAACAAGGTAAAGCTTCATTTTACCGTGGTTGATGATGTGCTCAATGCCGAGAATCACCAAGGGGAACATATAGAAGGAGTCAAGCCACATTACGTTCCAGTAATACGCAATGAAATAACCGCTGCAAGCGTATAACACACCAAAAGCAGAGGTAAGGGGACCTTGTGTTTTGAATTTCTTTGACAAAAAGTATGAGAAGGTGAAGGATGCGAGAACAGCCTTTACAAAAATCATACCTGCAATTGCCTCGGGCATATTCTTATGACCGAGTAAAAGCATAATTATTGCAGTGGGTGATGAAAGATAGTTGTAGAAGTTGCCCAGGAAACCACCGCCGCCGCCCGATTTCCAGGAGTAAAGCAGGCTGTCGAGGTTTGTTATCCTTTCGTAAAGCTCTGCAAAGAGGGGACCGTACTGGTGGTAAAGGTCCATTCGGAGAATTGTGACGTTGCCGAAGGGAGCAAGGTCATAGCAGAAGTAAACAACTGTCATAATTGCCGCTGTGCAAAGCCCTGCCAACAGCGCATATCTGTTGTTGAAGCCACACTTGTACAGGCGGTTGTTTGTTGCCTTCGCTTTAAGATTTCTGAGTTTTGACATTTCTTTGTTCTTCCTTTGGTAATAGTAGTTAAATTAAACATAAATATACAAAATAAATAATATCATAAATCAATTATCGTTTCAATGATTTTGAACTTTGTTTTTAATTTATTTATATTTGGTCATATTTCGGGACAAGTGATAATAAATATTTTTTGAAAGGACTGATAAAAAATGCAAGAATTTTTAAATGCAATATCACTTTTGCCCGAAAAATACAAGGATATTTTAAAAAGCTTACCCTCCGAGCAATGTATGTCCGTAAAGGAAATCCGTTTCAGAGTGGGTGAGGCTGTTACTCTGAACACGAGTAATCACATATATTACCTTACTGAAAGCGGAAGATTATGTGCCTCGTACTGTGACGGAGTTTTGAAAACTGACGAAAAGGATTTACAGGAAATTGTTTTTATGCTTTGCCGAAGATCTCTCCATACATATCAGGATATGCTTGTGAAGGGCTACATACCCCTTTACGGCGGTTGCAAGGCAGGTGTAGGGGGCAGAGCCGTAATGCGTGACGGAAGTATCTACTCTGTTTCTGCATTTAACTGTGTGAATATCCGTATTGCAAGGGAATATTACGGTTGCTCGGAGACACTTCTTGAAATGCTGGAGGATTGCACCTCATATCTTATTATCGGTCAGCCTATGTCAGGCAAGACAACACTTCTCCGTGATTTGTGCCGTCATTATGCAGGCGGTGATTCCCTGTCACCCTGTAAGGTGGCAGTTATCGACGAGCGTGACGAGATAGCATCACGCTCCTTCGGTTACAGTATTGACGTGGGTGCAAATACAGATGTACTCACACTCTATCCCAAGCCAATCGGCACAGAGATTGCCGTCAGAACCTTGTCGCCCGATATAATTGTCCTTGATGAAATCGGTACCGAGGAGGAGTCGAGAGCACTTCTGTCCGCGGTTAATTCCGGTGTCAGCTTTATTGCGACAGCACACGGAAGCTCCTTTGAAGAGGTTATCAGACGTCCGAATATCAAGTCGCTTATAAATGCAGGTGTATTCAAAAAGGCGGTAGTTCTGTGGGGGAGTGACAGACCCTGCTGTATAAGGGAGATAGTGTCTCTTTGAAATATATTTTTATAACCATAATCTGCTTTGTAATAATAGGAGCAGGTTTTAACGGAGTGAAAAAACAAAGGCAAAAAACTGCACTTCTTGACCAGAGTGTGCGTTTGATATCGTTTATTAAAACGGAGCTCAATTACCGAAAGCCTGATTGCGAAACCCTTTATAATTCTGCAAGAGAAAACGGCTTTGACTGTATCGGACTTGTTGACGGTACAATTGTTCCGAAGGGCGATTTTGATGACAATGTAACAATTGATTTACAGCTTTTTCTGAAATCTATAGGTACAACAGATGCCGACGGTCAATTAAGCCTGTGTGACGAATATCATCAGAGGATGTCAGCCTATCTCAAAGAGCAGCACTCCCTCGAAAAAAGCAAAACACAGGTTGATTTTGCAGTTAGCTTGCTTGGTGTGTTTTGTATTATTGTTTTATTTGTTTAGGTGATTTTTATGGATTTAACTTTAATTTTTAAAATTGCCGCCGTGGGTATACTTGTGGCGGTTATTAATCAGCTTTTGCAAAAGGCAGGTAAGGAGGAGTATACCCTTATAATTACCATTGCAGGTCTGATAATCGCCTTTATGATGTTTTTGCCGGAATTAGTTGAGCTTAAGGATGAATTGTCATCCGTGATAGAGCTTTGACAATAATTAAAATCTGCGTTATAGCAGTAGTCGGCATAATACTTGGTGCAATAATTAAAAATAATACACCTGCTTACAGTACCCTTATCAGTGCGGGTATAGTTATTATAATACTTATCAGCATTATACCTGACGTTAAACAGCTGCTATCGGCTGTTGACAGTATTCAGATGACCGATGATTTCAGCACAAAGGGTATCGGTGTAATGCTTAAGGTGTTCTCAATACTCCTTGTGGGCTCTGTGTGTAGTGATATCTGCCGTGATAACGGAGAGGGGGCAGTTGCAGGTGTTGTGGAGCTTTCCTCAAAGCTTACTGCAATTGCCTGTGCCTTACCTGTTTTAACCGCAGTTATCAGCCTTGCAACATCGTTTTTGAAGAATTGAAGTGTAGGATTAGAAAAAGGTGAAGATGTTGAATATAAAAAAGCTTAGTTTAACTGTATTGATAACTCTTGCGGTGATTCCTTTCTTTCTGCACTCCGCCTTTGCTGTTGAAGACAATATTGACCAATATAACGAGGAATTTGATTTTGACAGCTTTCTTGATACCCTGGATGATGAAACGATTGATATACTCAGCGAAATTGGTATTGATGAACTAAGCTTCGACGATGTGTTTGAGGTTAATCCGCAAAAGGTTTTTGATTCACTTTTCGGTATCGTTGCAAATTCTGTGAAGGCTCCTCTTACTTTTCTTACAGTATCAACGGGTATTCTTATGATAACCACGCTTATGAACTCCTTTTGTGAGTCGCACACAATAAATATGACGGGCGGAGCCACGCTTAGCCTGTGCACGGCAGTTCCTGTGGCAGGGGTGGTTACTTCGTCGTTTTCTGTTCTTGAAGCTCTTAATCTGTTTACAACAGCCTTTGCAGGTGTGTTTTGTGCATTGGTATCATCTGCAGGGAAAAATATTACAGGCATCAGTTATGCAACTATGACAGTATTTTCTGATACTTTCTTTGCAGGCTTTCTCTCAGGTGTTTCTCAACCTGTTGTCAGCTCAATGTGTGCCTTTGCTTTTTTGTCATGCTTCGATACAGGCGGTTTTATCAGCCGATTTTCTCAGCTTATCAAAAAGGTTTATGTATATGCGCTGAGCTTTATCGGGACAATCTTTTCAGGCATTGTAACCCTTAAGGGTGTTCTTAGTGACGGAGTAGATAATCTCAGCTCACGAAGTATCCGTTTTGTTGTTGGCCGTAGTCTGCCTGTTGTGGGAGGGACTGTAAGCGAAACCTATTCAACACTGATTTCAAGCCTTAGCTTAATTAAAAACACTGTTGGTGTTTTCGGAATAATCACTGTTGCGGTTACGGTTCTGCCCACACTTATTCAGTTGCTGATGTGGATTTTTTCCTTGGAAATATGCTCTGCTCTTTCTGATATTATGGGTACGGGCTCGTCGGTACATATGCTTTCTGTTTTAAAGGATGCACTTATACTTCTTGTAGCAACCATTACGCTTGTTACTACAGTTTTTATCGTAAGTGTCGGTGTTGTAATAACCGCCAAAGGAGGAGGTTTATGAGCGAAACAATTAAAGCTTCGTTTATCGGCTTTACGGTTTGCTCCGTTGTTGGCGGAATGCTTGAATACCTGACACCGCCCAAATACCGCAAAACTCTTCGTGTTGCCGTGGTGGGAGTTGTTCTTGCTCTTTGTATTATGCCGGTTTTCGATAAGGGATTTGATTTTGATTTGAGGCTTGATACAGAGTCACAGGCCGAACAATTATCTTATGACACATTAATGCATACCGCAAATCTTGTGGAGAAAAAAGTCCGCGGAGAAATAAAAAACATACTCATAAATCAAGGTGTAGATGAATATGAAATATATATAACAACCACAGTCGATAAGGAAGAAAGCGTAGTTTTCCTTGAGGAGATTATTGTTGAGGTACACGAAAAATACGGGGGAAAGCTTGAAGCTATAGTAAAAGAAATACCGCAGGATTACAGAGATATCGTGAAAACAGGTGTGAAAAATGAATGATTTTAAAGAAAGAATGAAGTCTCTTTCGGATAATAAAAAACGTGTTCTCCTGATTGCGGTGGTCATAATCTCGTTGCTTGCTCTTCTTACCTTTGAAGCGACGGAAGGTAGCGAAAAAACAACTTCAGGAGACGCTGTAATGCCGACAGCAGACGAATACACGGAAGCTACCGAAAAGGAATTGAAGACTATTCTCTCGCAGGTTGAGGGAGCAGGTGAAGTCCACGTGATGATAACCCTTGAAAGCTGTTATGAGAACGTATTTGCCAAGGATTATGATAATAAAACCCAAACGCAGAAGGATTCCTCTGACAGCAATGTTACCGAGGAGCTTGTTGTTGTGAAAAATCCGGAGGGTGAAAACGGTGTTGTAGTAAAGGTCTACGAGCCTGTTATCAAGGGTGTGGCGGTTGTCTGTGAAGGAGCAGATAACATAAAGGTAAAGTCAGCAATAACGGAAGCCGTGTGTGCTTTGTTTGATATAAGCAGTACAAAGGTTTCTGTTACAAAAGGTCAAAAGGAGAGATAATATGAACATGATAATTAAACGTCGCCAGCTGATTCTTGCAACCTTGGTGGTTGCACTCGGAGCAGCGGTTTTTGTGAATTGGTACTATACAGGGAATAACAGCCTTTCACCTGATGCGGAAACTACTGCTGCTGACTATGTGCAGAATCTTGGTGAAGCAAAGTACGTAAATGCAGATGCAGAAAAGTCAGGCGGTGATTATTTTGCCGAAGCTCGTCTTAGCCGTAAAAAATCCAACGATGAAGCCCTTGAAAAGCTGAATAAATCTCTTGGAAGTGCATCTGCAGGTACGGATGAAGCAAAATCAATTGCCGGGGAAATTGATGAACTCACAAACCAAATCAAAACTGAAGATACCCTTGTGAGCCTTATTTCTGCAAAAACGGGCGGTGAGTGTGTTGTAATGATAACAAACGGTGCAACACAGGTTGTGGTGCAAAAGGGACTCCTTAATGATGAGGTTGCCTTGCAGATTATGGATATCATAACCCGTAACACAGACCTTGACCCCACAAAGGTTACAATGAGCGAACCCAAGTAATTGAATATTGACATAACAAAACCCTTGCTCCACCGGAAAGTGAAGTAAGGGTTCGGTAATTTATTCATCAAAAAGGGGCGTGGAAAAATATCTTTCCGCGGTGTCGGGAAGCACGGCAACAACTGTTTTTCCCTTGCCAAGCTTCTTGGCAAGCTTCATTGCCGCTGCCACGTTTGTTCCGCTTGATATGCCGCAGAGTATGCCTTCTTCTTTAGCGAGCGCCTTTGCGGTATTGAGGGCTTCCTCGTCTGTAACAATGCATATATCACTGTATATTGAAGTGTTGAGAATGGGGGGGATAAGACCGTCACCGATACCCATCTGGATATGTGTTCCGATGAGACCGCCCGAAAGAATTGCCGCATCCTCAGGCTCAACCGCCCATATTTCAATATCTGGGTTTGCCGCTTTAAGTGTTTCACCTATACCTGTCAGAGTACCTCCCGTGCCGATACCTGCACAGAAGCCGTGAATGGGCTTTCCTACCTGTTCGAGTATTTCAACTGCAGTACGCTTACGCTGGATATCTGCATTTGCGGGGTTTTCAAATTGCTGTGGTACGAAAACATTGGGGTTTTCTCTCTGCATTCTGAGGGCTAACTGCAAGCATTCATCAATACATTTGCCGATGTTTCCTGCATCGTGAACAAGGAGAACCTCTGCACCATAGTGCTTTACAAGCTTACGACGTTCCTCACTTACTGAGTCGGGCATAATGATAATTGTTTTGTAGCCCTTTACCGCACCCACCAAGGCAAGACCAATGCCCTGATTACCGCTTGTGGGTTCAACAATGATAGTATCCTTGTTGATTTTGCCCTCTTCCTCGGCTCTGAGAATCATATTGTATGCAGTACGGGTCTTAATTGAGCCACCAACGTTGAGTCCCTCGAATTTAACAAGTATCTCGGCGCTGTCATCATCCACCATCTTGTTAAGGCGGATAATGGGCGTGTTACCCATTGCTTCTAAAATATTGTTGTGAATCATTCCGTGCACCTCAATGATGTGAAATCTGTTACATAATATACTATGCAACAGGAAAATACAGGTTACAAGTTTAGCATAAATGTCAGCTTATTTCAAGTGTTATTTGTATGAATATCGGTATTTCAATCGGGTGTTCTTTTTGTCTTTGTTGACATTTTTTTACAATAGTATTAAAATAAAATTGTTAATCGGCGATCGAAGCTAGTTTATTCGGTGTACGGCTTCATTGCTGTGCACTTTTTTGATTTAAAAGAGGTTTGTGTTATGAAAAAAGTTTTGAAACGTAGTTTGTCATTACTCCTTGCAATCACAATCATCTTCGGCTCTGCTTATGTAGGGCTTAGTGAGGTTGATTTTGACGGGCTTTTTGCGGTTAAAGCGAAGGCAGCATTAAGTGGTACATGTGGAAATAATCTTACATGGACTCTTGATGGTGATACTCTTACTATAAGCGGCAGAGGTAAAATGGATGATTATTCGCTTACGAGTCAGAATCCGTTTTATAGTTTTAGGTCATCTGTTTACAATATAGTTATAGACTATGGTGTTACCAGTATAGGTAGTCTTTCGTTCAGCGATTTTGAAAACATAGCTTCTATCAGAATTCCTGATACGGTAACAAGTATAGGTGATTATGCTTTTCGTAATTGCAGAAGTCTTCAAGAGATTATATATCTATATATGGATACTGTTACCTATTCATTAACAAGCATAGGTGAAGGAGCTTTTGCAGGTTGTGACAGCCTTACATGGACATCAATTCCCGGTAGTGTAAAGAGCATTGGTTACGGAGCATTCGCTTTTTGCGATAATCTTACTTGTATAGACGTTGATCCCGGAAATACAAAATACATTTCAGATAACGGGGTTCTTTTTAATATTGAAAAAACAGAAATCATAAGTTATCCTGCAGGAAAAACAAATTCTTTTTACCATATTCCCCAAAATGTTACAAGCATTGGTGATTCAGCTTTCGCAGGTTGCAATAACTTATATTCAATTACAATTCCTGATGGGATAACCAATATAGGTGATTATGCTTTTTCTCATTGTGGTAATATTGAGGGTTTTACAATTCCAAATACCGTAACGAGTATAGGTGTTTACGTTTTTGAATACTGCATTAAGCTAATATCTATCACGATTCCTGATAGTGTAACAAGTATAGGCAGGGGTGCTTTTGAGCGTTGCATAAGCCTTGAAACTGTTAAAATACCCGGTAGCGTAACTACTATAGATTCTTTAGCTTTTTTAGAATGTTCATATCTTGCAATTAAAGGTTATAGAGGTTCTTATGCAGAGTCTTATGCAAATGAAAAGAATATTGAGTTTATCCCTATAATTTGTACTGACGATGATATGGAGCATATAGTCGGTGATTGGATTATTGACAAAGATTCATCGTGTACAGTGAGCGGTTCTAAACATATAGAATGTACCGTTTGCGGAGAAATAGTTGAAACTGTAGAGATACCTGCAACGGGTCACAATTATATTGACGTAGTTGAAGTTCCGGCTACTTGTACTGTTCCCGGCAAGATGGTTTCTACTTGTCAGGATTGCGGTGATTCCTACGAGACACCTATCGTGGGTGAACATCGTATAGGGATAGCAACAATTAATCCTACTTGTGATGAAGCCGGTAAGACGGGTGAGTTTTGTTTGATTTGTGCCCAATTTATTGGTGAGGTTACAGAGATTCCTGCAACCGGCCATACAGCAAGCGATTGGATATTTGACGAATACGTAACCTGTACAACGGGTGGTTCAAAACACAAAGAGTGTACAGTGTGTGGCGAAGTTCTTGAAACAGTAACATATCCGCCAACAGGACACACCACAGGTCATTGGATTATTGATTTACAACCAACAGTAAGTGCCCCGGGTTCACAGCACAAGGAATGTATTGATTGCGGTAAAGTGGTTGAAACCGAAACAATTCCTATGCTCAAGCCCGCCACTCCCAAGGTATCTTCAACCAATGCTCTTAATGGCGTTCAGCTTAACTGGAACAAGGTTACCGGTGCGGTGAAGTATAATATTTATCGCAGACAAGGTGGTCAGTCAAGCTTTACATATATCGGTACCACAACAGGAACAACATTTACAGACAAAAACGTAAAGAGTGGAACATATTACGTTTATTCTGTAAGAGCCTATAATTCAGCAGGTGGTTACAGCGCTTATATAAGCGGAAACACAAGCACACGTAAGTATATGGCAACACCTAAGCTTACAACAATCTACAACCACCAGAACGGCCTTGCAATCAAATGGAATGCTGTTGCAGGTGTAACGAAGGGTTATCGTGTTTACCGTCGTGGTGCAGGTTCAACCTATTGGACGTACCTTGGTACAACAAAGAATCTTTATTTCATTGATTCTCAGGTTAAGAACAGAAACGGTGAATACTTCCGTTATACAGTAATTGCCGATGGTGATTACCACAGCAAGTTTGATACAACAGGTCTTTATCTCAGAAGACTTGCTAACCCCACACTCAATAGTGCGGTATCTTCAAAATCAGGTATCACAGTTAAGTGGGGCAAGGTTGCAGGCTCAAGCGGTTACTATGTATACAGAAAGACTGCAAACTCAACCTGGACACGTATAGCAGTTGTGAAGGGTGTAAACGGTCTCAGCTATCTTGACAAGACAGCAAAGAAGGGCACAACCTACACTTACACAGTACGTGCAGTCTACGGCAATACATTGAGCGCATATTACTCGGGTATCAGCTGTAAGGATAAATATTAAACAAAAAATCCACTCCTCGGGAGTGGATTTTGCTTTTCGCATTAAAAACGGTGTCACCAAAAGGCAACACCGTTCAAATGATTAGTTTTATGAATTAAAGCACACCCTGAGCAATCATAGCATCTGCAACCTTGATGAAGCCTGCAATGTTTGCACCTGCAACAAGGTCATAGCCGAGACCGTACTGCTCTGCGGCTGCAGCTGAGTTGTCATGGATTTCCTTCATAATCTGCTGAAGCTTGAGGTCAACCTCTTCTGCTGTCCAGCTGTATCTCATTGAGTTCTGACCCATTTCAAGGGCAGAAACAGCAACACCGCCTGCGTTAACAGCCTTTGAGGGAGCAACAACCTTAACGTTCTCCTTGAGGTATTCAAGAGCATCGTTTGTTGTGGGCATATTAGCAACCTCGATGTAGTACTGCACACCGTTTGCAACAAGCTTCTTTGCTTCGTCCATATTGATTTCGTTCTGTGTTGCGCAAGGCATAGCAACGTCAACCTTAACGCCCCAGGGCTTCTCGCCGGGGTGGAACTCTGCACCGAATTTATCAGCATAATCCTGAACCTTGTCACGGCCTGAAGCACGCATTTCAAGGAGATATTCAATCTTTTCGTCAGTTACGATGCCGTCATTATCATAAACATATCCGTCAGGACCTGAGATTGTAAGAACCTTACCGCCAAGCTCAGCGATCTTCTTTGCAGCGCCCCAAGCAACGTTGCCGAAGCCTGAGAGAGCAAAGGTCTTGCCCTTGATGTCCTCACCGAAGTGCTTGAACACCTCACAAGCATAGTATGTTGCACCGTAGCCTGTTGCCTCGGGTCTGATAAGTGAACCACCGTATGAAAGGCCTTTACCTGTGAGAACACCGTTCTGGAAAGCACCCTTGATACGTCTGTACTGACCGTAAAGGTAACCGATTTCACGTGCACCAACACCGATATCGCCTGCGGGAACGTCAACGTCTGGGCCGATGTGTCTGTAAAGCTCTGTCATAAAGCTCTGGCAGAAGCGGAGGATATCCATATCACTCTTACCACGGGGGTCGAAGTCGGAGCCACCCTTACCGCCACCGATGGGGAGACCTGTAAGGCTGTTTTTGAAGGTCTGCTCAAAAGCAAGGAACTTCATAATACCTGAATACACAGAGGGGTGGAAACGAAGACCGCCCTTGTAAGGACCGATAGCGCCGTTGAACTGAACACGGTAACCTGTGTTAACGTGTACCTTACCCTGATCGTCTGTCCATGAAACACGGAAGGTGATCTGTCTCTCGGGTTCAACAATTCTCTCCAGGAGAGCACATCTTTCGTACTCGGGATGCTGTTCGATAACGGGAGCAAGTGACTCAAGCACTTCTGTAACAGTCTGCACGAACTCGGGCTCGTCAGCGTGCTTCTTTGCTACGTCATCAATAACTCTTTTGATATAACTCATTAGTAACACTCCTTCAGTTACATAGATAGGTTCAATGAACCTTTTAAAAATACGCTAATCATTTTATACCACACTTTATGAAATTGCAATAAATATGTGAACCGATTTATAAATATTGTAGGTATAAACAAAAATGGATAATTTGCACAAAAAATTTTTTTACAAAATAATATCAAAAACTGTCATAAACCGCAGTGAATAGCGGTTCACCGCGGTTTGTACGGATAGTGTTTTTTGTCGTTTTTTGTTGACTTTGTATGCAAGGTGTGTTTAAATTAATACAAAGAATAAAAAAGGAGGCATTTTTATGTTTTGTAAATATTGTGGTGCAAATAATCCTGAGGGAATAGCTGTTTGTTCGGCATGTGGCTCCGTTATGGGCGGTGATGAGGTTAATAATTCTGCCGGAAATGCAGAAGTAAATGTTATTGATACAGCTGTGGATAATAGTTATATTCAGCCGCAACAGACTGTTCCCGTTCAACCTGTACAGACATCGTATCCTGTTCAGCCACCTGTCGTACCTGCAGATGAGACTGTTTCGTTCGGTGATTGGTTTCTGTCTATTTTCCTTATGAAAATTCCGCTTGTGAACCTTATTGTTTCACTTGTGTTTGCTTTCTCCTCAGGTACAAAGAAGAGTAAATCAAACTTCTTTAAGGCAAATCTTGTTTGGATGGTAATTTCTACGGTGTTATCAATTCTTGCAGGTGTGTTCATGGTTGTGTTCGGGTATGAAATTATCGAAGAACTCCTTTGGGAGCTTGGTATGTATTGGTAAATACTTTCACAGACATTGC
This sequence comes from Acutalibacteraceae bacterium, assembly GCA_045532945.1. Lineage (GTDB taxonomy): Bacteria > Bacillota > Clostridia > Oscillospirales > Acutalibacteraceae > DTU089. The sequence goes on along the minus strand of JAZSGZ010000034.1, from coordinate 37,438 downwards.
TTTTGCAATGTCTGTTTTTTTATTGAAATGATTACTGTATTTATGATATAATTATACAGTAAATCTGAAGAAACTCTCTAAAGGTGATGTTATGCAGAAATATTTAATTAACCCCAATCAGAAGATAGCAAAAATAAATAAGGATATATACGGTACATTCTCCGAGCATCTGGGCAGGTGTATCTACGACGGCACGTTTGTGGGCGAGGATTCTCCCATACCAAATGTGAACGGTATGCGAAAGGATGTTGTTGATGCCCTTAAGGAAATGGGACTTCCTGTCCTTCGTTGGCCCGGTGGTTGCTTTGCTGATGAATATCATTGGAAGGACGGTATCGGACCTAAGGAAAGCCGTAAAAAGATGATAAATACCCATTGGGGCGGTGTGGTTGAGGATAACTCCTTCGGTACACACGAGTATTTCGAGCTTTGCCGTCAGTTGGGTTGCGACACTTATGTCAATGGTAATCTCGGCAGCGGAACGGTTCAGGAAATGAGTGAATGGGTTGAATATATGACCTTTGACGGAACGTCGCCTATGAGCGAGCTCCGTAAAGCTAACGGAAGTGAAAAGCCCTGGAAGCTCAAATACTTTGGTGTAGGTAACGAGAGCTGGGGCTGTGGAGGTAATATGATGCCCCATTACTATGCTGATGAATACAGGCGTTACCACGTTTATGTCCGTGATTATGACAGTAACAACCGTATATATAAAATAGGTTGCGGTCCCAATGCCTTCGACTTTGAGTGGACAGATGAAGTAATGCACTATGCAGGCAATAAGATGCAGGGTATTTCTCTCCATTATTACACGGTCCCCGGTGATTCCTGGGAGCATAAGGGTAGTGCAACGGTTTTTACTGATGACGAGTATTACACCACCATACGTAAGGCATATAAGATGGAGGAGCTTGTACGTCGCCATACCGAGGTAATGAACAGGCACGACCCCGAGAAGCGTTGCGACCTCATTGTTGATGAGTGGGGTACCTGGTTCGATGTTGAAGAGGGAACAAATCCCGGCTTCCTCTATCAGCAGAGCACGATGCGTGATGCTCTTGTTGCAGGTCTTACACTTAATATTTTCAATAAGCATTGTGACAGAGTGCGTATGGCAAATATTGCCCAGACTGTTAATGTTCTTCAGTCCGTAATTCTCACGGACGGTGATGATATGCTCCTTACACCTACATATCATATTTTCAAAATGTACAAATCCCACGCGGAGAATACACTTCTCGGCAGCTACATCACAACAGATTACCTTGAAGAAAGTAAGGAAACACCTGTTCTTACAGAGAGTGCATCTGTGAATTCCGACGGTGAAATCGTTTCCACAATCTCTAACGCTTCTCTTACAGAGCGTGCCGAAATCAAGTGCCAGATTGCAGACTTCACCGTAAGCTCGGTTGTTGCCGAGATTGTTACAGGTGACGTGCGTAATCACAACACATTTGATAATAAGGATGCTGTCAAAACAGAGGAGTTTACTGATTTCACACTCATAAATGATGGCTTTGTTGCGAATGTTCCGCCCTGCAGTGTTGTTAAGTTTATTATCAAGTGATGAACAGGGAATGTAAAAAATGCCTCTTGTACGAAAGTGCAGAGGCTGATATCCTTGATGAAATAAAATCGAAAATTAAAGGGTTGCCTTCACAGGAGAGGGCAGACGAGGAATTGTATTCCCATCGGCTTTCCATTTGTAGGCAGTGCGACAATCTTATTTCGGGTGTGTGTATGAAATGTGGCTGCTATGTTGAATTCCGTGCAGCCTTTATAAAACAAAAATGTCCTGACTCAAAGGGCAGAAAGTGGTAGTATGTCAATAAGAAATAACTATAATCACACGGTTTTTGCCTGTTACTTCGGTTATGTAGTGCAGGCTATTGTCAATAATTTTGCGCCGTTGCTGTTTCTGACTTTCAGGAGCGAATTTAATATTCCCTTGTCACAGATAACAAGCCTTGTTACAATAAATTTTCTTTTTCAGTTGTTTATTGATATTGTGTCAGCAAAGTATGTTGACAAAATCGGTTATCGCAAATGTATAGTTGCGGCACAGTTCTTCTCTGCAATCGGTATCGCAGGTATGGGTATTCTGCCTGATTTGTTGCCTGACCCTTACATAGGACTGCTTGTATCAATTCTCCTGTATGCAACAGGGGGCGGTCTGATTGAGGTTCTTGTCAGTCCCATTGTTGAGGCTTGTCCCATTAAGAATAAAAAAGCCGCAATGAGTCTTTTACATTCATTTTACTGTTGGGGTCACTTGTTTGTTGTTCTGGTATCCACCTTGTTTTTTGCAGTTTTCGGTATTGCAAACTGGCGTATTCTTGCCTGTATTTGGGCGCTCATACCCTTTGTGAACGGCTTTTATTTTATGGGGGTACCCATTACAACCCTGACAACCGATGCGGATAAAATGTCCCTTAAAAGTCTGTTTTCATCTAAACAGTTTTTACTCTTTATGCTCATTATGGTTTGCTCCGGTGCATCGGAGCAGGGGATGAGCCAATGGGCATCCGCCTTTGCCGAGGCAGGACTTAATGTTCCGAAAACAGTCGGTGACCTGGCAGGACCAAGCCTTTTTGCAGTTACCATGGGTACATCGAGGGTTATTTATTCAAAAATCAGCGAAAGGGTTGATTTGTCCGGGTATATGACCCTTTGTGCCACGCTTTGCATTGTTTCCTATACTATGGCAACCTTTCTTAATAACCCTGCACTTTCCTTTGTGGGATGTGCGCTTTGCGGTTTTTCTGTCGGTGTAATGTGGCCCGGTTCATTTTCGCTTGCTTCGGAGAGCTTCCCTAAAGGCGGTACCGCTATGTTTGCCATACTTGCTCTCGCAGGTGATTTTGGTTGCTCCTTCGGTCCTACGGTTGTGGGCTTTGCAACGGGTCTTTTGGAGGATAACATCAAAAAAGGTGTTTTTGCCGCAGTAATTTTCCCCGCTTTGTTAATAATATCATTGTATATAATGAAGAAATTGCAAACAATTGACAGTAAACTTGACAAAAAGTGTCATAAAAAATATAATACATAAGTATGTTTTTTGAAAGGACTTAAAAATATGATAAAGCCCGAAAGCAGAAATTGTTTTGAATATTTCAGAGACTGTACCAAGGATTTCGGCGTTTATGATGTTGCTGAAAGCTTCGGCACTCTTATCAGCCGTAAGAAGTTTTTGCACGATGTTGAGGCTGTTGCAGGCTTCCTTTACAGCAGGAATGTTAAAAGGGGAGACGTTGTGACGGTTTTTCTTCCCAATGTTGCACAGAGCTTTGTTGCGTTTTATGCCATAAACCGTATAGGTGCCATTGCCAATATTGTGCATCCGCTTACTCCTGCAGATGCTCTTGAGGAAATCGTTAAAATTAATCATTCAAAGGCGATTTTTGTACTTGATATCATTATGGAGCCTTATGTTGAAACCTTGCGCAGACTTAACAGGCTGGTTATCGTGTGCAAAAGCTCCGATTATGCTTCATCCGTGTTGAAGCCTGCCCTTAAGGTTTATTCGAAAATCAAGGTCAAACAGAAAAACCCCTCATCAAATACAGCGTCATTCCATACTGTGTGCAATCTCAATTTCCGTGCACCTGCTGTTGAAAATAACGGTGATGATGTTGCGGTTTATCTTCACGGTGGCGGCACAACAGGCAAGAGTAAGACAATCCGTCTGACAAGTGCTAATCTGAACTCTCTTGCATATAAGCTCAGCTTCCTTGATTCACCTCATGCACCGGGTGAGGAGTTTTCGCTTTGTGTTCTTCCTCTGTTCCATGCATTCGGTCTCGGTGTTGTGCTTCATTTCAGTATGTGTGCAGGCTTTACCTGTATCGGTATGCCAACCTTCTCAGCTGAGAAAGCAAATAAATATATCAAAAAATATAATGTTACGTATATCGTCGGTGTGCCTAATATGTTCAAGAAAATGTATGAGGCATCAAATTTCGACGGTGAACACCTTAAAAAGCTTCGTCTCTTGTGGGCAGGCGGTGATATCATCAGCGAAACCTTCCTGAATGCCTTTAACTCAAAGCTTGAAAAATGGGGCGCCAAGGGTAAGCTTTACCGCGGATACGGTCTTACAGAGGTTTCATCTGTCTGTACTGCAAATATTGCAGGCGCTTACAGGGAGAATTCAATCGGCAGACCTCTTGACGGTATTACTGTCCAGATCTGGGATGACAAGCAGAAAAAGCTTCCGCCCAACACAATCGGTGAAATTGTCATTTCAGGTTCAACCGTTATGAAAGGCTATATCAACAGCGATGATGACGGTGTCTATGTTGATAAGAAGGGCAACCGTTGGGTAATGTCAGGTGACCTGGGTTATCTTGATGAGGACGGATATCTCTTCTTTACGGGCAGAAAGAAGCGTATGATTATCATTTCGGGCTATAATGTTTATCCCAATGATATTGAAAATGAGGTTCTGAAGCTTGATTACATCAACGAGGCTTGTGCCGTTCAGGGCTATATTGATACAAAGCCCATTATCAGATTGTTTGTGTCCCTTACTCAACCTACTAATAATCCGGAGGAAACGGCTAAGGTGATTAAGGAATACTGTGACAGTAAGCTTGAAAAGTTTTCAAGACCGACTACCGTTACAATTCTTGATGCTCTGCCCAAAACCCGTATGGCTAAAATTGACTTTATGAAGCTTACGGATACACCGCCCTCACCCCAACCGACTAAAAAGGAAATCCGTGAGGAGCGTAAGGCACAGCGTGAAATTGAAAAGGCTGCAAACAGAGCGGGTAAAGAGGCGGATAAAATAGAGCGTGAAGAGCGTGAAGCCGCCGAGAAGGCCCGCGAGGGTAAAAAAGCTAAGGAGGAAAACTGAAATGAACGAAAAGAAGGGCTTGGGCTATAAGCTCCAGAAAAACCCGTTTTTAGTTGTTTTGCTTATTGTTGTAATCGGTGTTGCTATCTTTATGGTTTCAACCCTTACATCAGCTATTAAGGATAAAATTAAACAGGCAGAGGAAACAACAATTGTTGAAACCACTGAGGAGATAACCGTTGAGGTCACCGAGCCTGATGATACAATTGTCATTGACGGACTTAAGAAGTATTCCGATAAAATTACTTCTGTTACCGCGCAGAAGGAAAAGGGCAGAGTAGCACTCAGAGTTGAATATGATACCAAGGAGTCATTACTCAGTGAGCACCTTGCTGATAACGCTTTCAGTATAGATGTTGTTCCTATGTTCTGTTTCTACATTGATAACGGCTTGCAGGTTAAGTGCCCGGGTGAGCTCAGGCTCCTTGACAGCGGTAACGTTGTTATGTATTACCTTTCAGCAACAGATGACTACATCAATGCTGTTGGTCTGACAGACAGCCTTACAGTTACACTCGATAACATTCTCAATACAGGCTTTAATCTTTATATCGAGCACAAGACAAATGATGGCGTAGGCAAAACTATCTGTGGCTCTTATGCACAGACTGTTGAAGAATTCAACAAGAAGCACGCAGGAAAGCCTGCAGAGGTTGTTGACGTTGTTGACGGCATCAAAAAGGTTGAAACAACTGTAACAGATGAATTTGTCTGGGTTGATATATATTATAACGATGTTGATTCATACACCGCACTTAATAATGACTTTATAACAAACTTCGTTGTTTTCGGTCTTGAAAAAGGCGGCAAGAACTTCAAGCGTGACTTCATTGTTACCGAGTACGACAACCTTAATATGATTCGTTGTAAGTTTGATTCCTATGCTCTTAAAGAGCTTGCAAAGGAAATGGACGAGCCCGACCTCACAGTAAAAGAGTTGTTTGATACATATTCAATCTCCGTCTGGTCAACCGACTACGAGAATGAAACCGCGTTATTCTCTATTAACGGTTCAACCGATGTTATGGATAAAATCGGTGAGGAAACAACCGCATCCGAGGAAACAACCCTCGCAGAAGGTGAAACAACAACCGAAAAAGCGGAAGATTAAGTTAATAAATGTTAAGGGTGGGTTTAACGACTCACCCTTTGTTTTTGCAAGCCTTATCTCCCTTTCCCAAGAGGGGGACCACCTTGTAAAACAATTGTTGATATTTTTTTGAAGCGTGTGATAAATCACAATAATCAATAAAGTGCGTCGGAGTGGTGGAAGGTCCCTATGATTTTCTGCTTCAATTTTATTGTTTTACCCAAAGCAACAACTTTTAGGGACCTCCCACCAACGCGCCGTTTCACTCTGTGTCGGTCCCCCTCGTCCTCCGAAGCAGGAGGGTATATGCTGTCGCTATCATCAGCTTGCGTTGTAAGGCGCATACGGTTAGTCTTCTGTCGGATAGCACAAAAAACGACAGTTTGTTTTACCTCTCTTCAAACAGAGAGGTAGGACCGCCAACCACCTTATTTATCGAATATAAGTTTATCTGTACAGCGAGTCACTACTCATTTCAAAATATACTTTTTTAAAACGTTCCCTCGTCTGTCTTGTCTTATGCATAGTCTGTTAACCTATGCCAATTGGTAACATTTATTTTTGTGTATGATTTTGTTGGGAATTATTTGAAATTTTCGACTAAATGTAGTATTATATCTTTGCATTGATAAATTGCAATATTTTTTAGGAGAAATGTATTATGAAAAAAAAGATAAGTTTACTTTTATCATTAGTCATGATGCTGATGCTATTTTTAAGTGTAAATATCGTTGTTAATGCTGTAGATAATACCGAAAACTCTTATATACCGGAAACTACAGCAGAAACAAATGAAGACCATGATGGATTAATTGAAGAAACCTCAACAACAAAACCGGTTTATTATAGCAAACCTGCCACACCCAAGGTAACCTCAACCAATTCAATCGGTGGTGTTCAGCTTAACTGGAACAAGGTTGATGGTGCGGTTAAATATGCTGTTTATCGTAGAGGTGAGGGACAGAAAAACTATACCCAGATTGGCACAACAACAGGTACAACCTTCCTTGACAAGAATGTTGCAAGTGGTAAGTATTATTGCTACACCGTAAGAGCGTTCAATTCTGCAGGTGGATATAGTACTTATGTTTATGCAAACACAAGCACACGTAAGTATATGGCAACACCTAAGCTTACATCAATTTATAACCACCAGAACGGTCTTGCCATTAAGTGGAATGCTATTGCAGGCGTAACAAAGGGTTATCGTGTGTATCGCCGTGGTGCAGGTCAGTCAACCTGGACATACCTCGGTACAACCAAGAATCTTTATTTCATCGATTCTCAAGTTAAGAATAAGAGTGGCGAGTACTTCCGTTACACAGTAATCGCAGACGGTGGATATCATAGCAAGTTCGACACAAATGGTCTTTACCTCAAGAGACTTGCAAATCCCACTCTTACAAGTGTTGTTTCATCAAGTTCGGGTGTCACGGTAAAATGGAGCTCGGTTAAAAGTTCAACGGGTTACAGGGTATATCGTCGTGGTGCGGGTGAATCATGGAAGCTTCTTACAACAGTAAAAGGCACTTCATATATCGATTCTGCTGTTGTTAAAAACCAATATTACAGATATACTGTACGTGCTGTTTCCGGTGGATACATAAGCAGCTACGATTCAAATGGTCTGTTGATTAAGTTTACTGCAAATATTTCAAATTCAACAAAACTGTATAATCAACAGCTTAAGAAAATGACTATTTGCAAAAATTTCCCATACGGGGATGTGAATAGTAAAGGTGTATTCAGTGCTCTTGTTGAAGATTTTGATGCCGACGGAAAAGAAGAAATGGTCACATTTTCGATAACACACAATAGTTCAAATCAAGCTTATATAGTTTTGGACTTATATACAATCAAAGGAAACTCTGTTGTACATACTGATAAATCTAAAGAAATATACGCTTCAGGTGTAGGAAATTATCAAATAAATTCATGCGGTACTTTTGTAAATTCCCGTATAAGAATCCAATATGATTCCTGGGGTTATGGCGGTAGCAATCACGGTTCAAGTTTTATGACTTATAAAGTAGCCAATAACAAACTGGTTCTTTGTGAAGAATACTTGTTGAGTGAGTTTTACCGATACAATAGTCTCACATATAAGGAAACGGTCAGCGGAAAAACATTTTCTTCAGCCGAACATTTTTATTCAGCAGTCAATAAAGCCGGCTACGATACAAACAAACACAATCATGTGGGTTATGAGGGTTCAGACTTCAATGTAAATCAGACTGATTATATGACAGCACAGTGTTTTAAAGGGAATCACATATTTTCACTGGTTGATAGCGTGCAAATGTTAAAATCCGGAAGGTATGGTTTTATTCACGATAACACAAATCTTTCTGAAAGAATCAAATAACCAAAATCAACTAAATATTCTCTCAAAGGGTGGGTTTAGCGACTCACCCTTTGGTTTTTGCATATAGAACAAAATGGTTGCGGTATGTTCTACCTCTTTCATACAAAAATAACTGACTGTCTCTTAGTCGGAGACAGTCAGTTAATCATTTTGCAATCAATTTTATTTCACATATTTATCAACAAACTCAAATACACCGGGCCAATAAATTTCCGGGTGGATAAGGTGTGAGTCTGCGTGCTCTGCATCGGGTATGGAGAGCTTTTCCTTGGGGCAGGCAGCCGCATTGTAGTTCATATCCATCATTCTGTATGGTACGAAAACGTCCTGCTCACCGTGAATGAAGAGGGTAGGTGTTTTTGATTTCTGAAGCTGTTTAATGCTTGATGCCTCTTTGTAGCCGTAGCCACCCACAACCTTGCTGATTGCACTTGAAATGTAGAGGGTGGGGAAAGCGTGTAAGTGGTATGTTGTCTTAAGCTCGTTTTTCAGTTCATCCCAAACGGATGTGAAACCGCAGTCAGCAATACAACATTTAACGTTATCGGGCAAATCCTCGCCTGTTGCCATCATAACTGTTGCGGAACCCATCGAAACACCGTGAAGAACAATCTGAATGTCTTTATACATATTGTTAAGGTATGTAACCCAGTCGCACACATCAAGTCTGTCAAGCCAACCCATTGTGATATACTGCTGTTCACTTAAATCGTGACCTCTGAGGGCGGGGAGAAGGATATTAAAGCCCTTTTCGTGATAGTGCTTTGCATAGCTGCCCATACCCTTAGGTGAGCTTGTGTAACCGTGCACACAGATAAGCCACTTGTCGGAGGGCTCGGTTGCCTTTACTACAAGCGCGTGAATCGGCTGATTTTTTCTGTTCTTGATGCAGATGTGGTCGTAACCGGTAGCATCAACCCAGGCATCGCCCTCTGCACGCAAAATTTCATCGGGCGTGGTGCGGTCCTTCGGGTTCTTTTTTTCTTCCATTTTATCCTGCATTTCGGAGAATTTTTTGGACGCGCGGGTAAGTACGCAGGTGTTCATTACTGCACCGGCACCAATGAGCGCCGCAGAAAGTCCAAGAAGTCTTTTAGCAGATTTTTTCATAAATGACACAACCTTCCGTATAAATTATAGTTTTATTATACTAAAATCTTTTTTAAAAATAAATAGTTTTTTGCTCATTTTTTGTTGTTTTAGTTGTATATTTCTGTTATAATCATAGAACAGTATTTTGAAAAGTATGCGCAAATTTTCGTTTGTTGCAGGACGGAGGTATAACCTTGGCTCACGATGTTGTTTTTAAAACGAAGGCATTTGGCGGTTTTAATAAAGATGAGGTAATGGATTTTGTTAATAAAATCCTTGCTGAAAAGTCCGAACTGGAAAAGAAGCTTGCAGAGTCCGAAGCAGGTCTCGCAAGGGCAAATGCGGAAATTGACGATTTGAAGTGTCTTGAAAATGAAAACGCAAAGCTTAATGAAGCGTTAACAGATACAAATAAGTCTCTTTCGGAGCTCAGGAGTGAGCTTGATTCCTCCAATGAGCTTATTGAGGCACTTTCACAACAGGTGAATGACTCCGGAATCAATGATGAAGCTCAATCAGAAATTGATGCTCTTAAAGCAGAGGTTACCCGACTTCGTTCAGAGTGTGAGAAAAAGCGCGATATTGAACGGCAGGTCGGTGCCGCAATGCTTGATGCACGTGTTCACTCTGAAGAACTTGTTGAGGCTGCAAAGGAAAGAGCTGACAAGGTTACCAAGTCAGTTTATTCAGCAATCGGTGAAACCGCCCTTAAGATTGATGACCTATCAACGGGCATCGGCGAAATTGCCCGCAGCTTCACAAAGTCTGTCGAGGAGGTTGAGCTTCGTATCAAGGCACTTACAGGTGATATGAGCAAAACTGCTCAGCTACTCATTTCTGATAGTGGCATTATAACTGAATCACAAAGCGATAATGTTAAGGAAGTTGAGTATGATTTCCTCACAAATAGGTCGGATGATGATGGGATTCTTGATGTATGAGTGAATATTATCTTAACACACAGAATATTAATGAATGGGTAACCACACTCCGTGCAGGTGACAGGGTTTATTTATCCGGTATTGTTTACACCGCCCGAGATGCGGCTCACAAGCGGATTTCTCAGCTTGTGGAGTCAGGTGGTGCTTTGCCCTTTGATATTAATGGCTCTGTTGTTTACTTTGCCGGTCCTACTCCTGCTAAGGGTGAGCTTGCTATCGGTAGTATAGGTCCGACTACATCGTCCCGTATGGATTGCTTTTCTCCGCTTATGTTATCCCTTGGTCAGAAGGCTATGATAGGCAAGGGTAACAGAAGTCAGGCGGTTGTTGACAGTATGATTGAAAACGGGGCTGTTTATTTTGCGGCAGTCGGTGGTGCAGGTGCTCTGTATTCAGGCTGTATCGGGTCCTGCCGTGTAATCGGCTTTGATGACCTTGGGTGTGAATCTGTAAAGGAGCTTATTGTTAAGGATTTTCCGCTTCTTGTTGCAATTGATTCACAGGGCAATTCATTATATAAAAAATAATTTGAGGTGTGCTTGAAAAAATCATTTGATTATTTCAAGACGTTGAAAGAGCTTTCCCGAATCAACAGTTCGGTTTTTTCTTCTGTCGCTTCGGATGAGGATTTTAAAAGGCATACTGTGACATTTTACGGTCTGCGTTTTGAACTTTTACAAAGACTCTCGGATGATTTCGTTGCGCCCATTGAGCGCAACGATATTTATAATCTGACATACGATTTGTATAATCAGTTCTGCAATATAATAATACTTGGTGATATCTCGGACGGTAGCTTGAGTTTATCGAATGAACATCTTTCCGAGTTTAAATCGCTATTTACCATTCAGTCGGATATTATGCTCGGTTTCTCTAAAAAGAGCGAATATCCCTCATATCTTAAGCTGTGCCGACAGGGTCAACAACAGGTTCTCGCTTTAAAACGGAGTATTCTTTCTGTTATGTTAAAGGATTTGCGTAGCAGTATACAACCCCTTTACAGATGTGTTGTCTTTAACGCTGTTCTTGATTTTTGTGATAAGCTGAGTGAAGCTCTCTGCCATTGTGAGAGAATTATTATAAACAATATTTAATATAATAAGGAAAGTTAAAATGGATTTTGTTGCTTTAAGAAAAAAACTGATTGAAAAAGAATTTTCAAGAATGAATGATATGCAGAAAAAAGCCGTTTTTCAGACAAACGGCGCGGTTCTCATTCTTGCGGGTGCAGGCTCAGGCAAAACAACCGTGCTTGTCAACAGGATTGCATATCTCATTAAGTACGGCAATGCGTATCATTCTGGTTTTACATACAGAGTGCCTACTGACAGCGATGCTCAGGCTTTGAACAGTTACCTTGAATCGGGCGGAGAATTACCTCGTGAGGTTGAGTCGCTTCTCAGCGTGGATGCACCTCAGCCCTGGCAGATACTTGCTATCACCTTTACCAACAAGGCGGCAAATGAGCTTAAATCACGTCTTGAAGCGATGCTCGGTGATAAGGGTAACGATGTGTGGGCAAGCACCTTCCACTCCTGTTGTGTTCGTATTCTCCGTCGCGACAGTGACAGAATCGGTTTTTCAAAGCACTTCACAATTTATGATACAGATGATTCAAAGCGCGTAATGAAGGAAGTTCTGCGTGTTCTTGATATTGATGAAAAGCGTCTTCCCGTCAAGTATGTTTTATCTGAAATCAGTAAAGCGAAGGACTCTCTGCAATCACCTGAGGAATACAGCGATTGTGCAGGTTTTGATGTAAATAAGAAGATGATCGGACAAGCCTTTGCCAAGTACGAGGAAATGCTCAAAAAGGCAGATGCAATGGACTTTGATGATATCATTGTTAATACTGTAAAATTGCTTAAAGAAAATCCTGATGTGCTGGAGTATTATCAACGACGCTTCCGTTACGTAATGGTGGATGAGTATCAGGATACTAACCACGCTCAATATGTTCTTACATCACTTCTTGCAGGCGGTTATCGTAATATCTGTGTTGTTGGTGATGATGACCAGAGTATTTATAAGTTCCGTGGTGCAACTATTGAAAATATTTTATCATTTGAGAATCAATATGAGGATACAGCGGTTATCCGTCTTGAACAGAATTACCGCTCGACATCAATTATTCTTGATGCGGCAAATGCAGTAATAAAGAACAATCAGGGCAGAAAGGGTAAAACTCTGTGGACTGAAACTGAGGGTGGTGATAAAATCTGCCTAAGGCTCCTTTCCGATGAGCGTGATGAGGGTCGTTTTGTTGCAGATGAAATCCTCAATGCTGTTGCCACGGGGCGCAGATTCTCTGATTTTGCAGTTCTCTATCGTACAAACGCCCAATCAAGCTCGATTGAGCGTGCACTCGTCTACAATGCCGTTCCTTATAAGGTTGTGGGCGGTCACCGCTTCTATGATCGTAAAGAGGTTAAGGATGTACTTGCTTATCTGTCGGTTATTGCAAACCCGTCAGACACGGTTCGTTTACGTCGTATCATAAATGAGCCCAAGCGCGGTATCGGTGAAACCACAATCAATAACGCTGCCTCTATTGCCGACGGACTCGGTCTTACTTTCTATGACGTTATTTCCCACGCAGATGAATATCCTATGCTCTCAAGAGCAGCTTCAAAGCTTACTGATTTCACAAAGCTTATCAATAAGCTTGCCGAGTCCCTTGAAATGAAGGAAATACAGGATTTCTTTGATGATGTTATAACCGAAACAGGATATATGTCGTCCCTTGACCTCGATAAAGAAACCGCAGATGAACGCAAGCAGAACGTTATGGAGCTACTTGCCAACCTTATCCGCTATATGGAGGAGAATGAGGGTGGCACACTTACAGGCTTCCTTGAAGAAATTGCCTTGCTTTCCGATATTGATAACTACAATGCAGATTCAGAATCTGCAGTTATGATGACCCTTCACTCTGCAAAGGGACTTGAGTTCCCTGTAGTATTCATCGTTGGTATGGAAGAAGGGCTTTTCCCGGGAAATCAGGTTATGTATGACCCTTCGGAGATTGAAGAGGAGCGTCGTCTTTGCTATGTCGGTATTACACGTGCGAAGGAAAAGCTTTATATTACAAATGCACGTACCCGTATGCTTTACGGAAATACAAGTCTTACAAGACCTTCACGATTCATTAATGAAATTCCCGAAGAGCTTGTGGATTCTAATCTTAACGTACCTCAGCAGACTTTCTACGGCGGTTTTTCATCACAGAGCAGGTTTGGTGGGTATTCAAGCAGTTCTCCAAGCAACAATACAAGCTATAACAGGACAGCTTCTGACAACAAACCTAAGTCAACTGCAGTTGCAGGCGGTTTCTCAAGGGGGGGCTTCAGTCAGTCCGCTTCTAAGAAGAGCGAAGCTGTTAATATTGATTATAAAACAGGAGACACCGTTGAACATAAGACCTTCGGCAGGGGCTTGATAATCGGTGCCAAATCTGTTGGTGGTGATATGGTTCTTGAAATAGCCTTTGATGATTACGGAACCAAAAAGATTATGGCTAAAATGGCTAAGATGAAAAAGGTATAAAAAATTCGCAACACAGTTTGTTCTGTGTTGCGAATTGCTTTTTTAAAACTCACTGAATGGGGTTGAAATTCTGCTAACCCTGAAGTTGACTGCCTGTCGTGAACGGTTGAAGCGCGCAATGCTGAACACAAGACCGACACCTATGTACAAGCAAAGCGTACTTGATCCGCCTGCGCTGAAGAAGGGGAGAGTAATACCGATAACAGGCAGCAGCATAAGGCACACACCGACATTGATAACAACCTGTGTGGCAATCATAGCGGCAATGCCGTAGCAAGCAAGCTGTGATGAGAAGTCACGGGCTTTTTTGCCGATTGAAAACATCTTGAAGCATATCATAAACAGGATTCCGAGAGCAATCAGACAACCGAAAAAGCCTGTTTCTTCACCGACTGCAGTAAAAATCATATCGTTTTCACTTTCGGGAACAATGCCGTTCTGAGTATAAGTACCTTTAAAGAGTCCTTGTCCGAAAAAACCGCCCGAACCGAGAGCATTAAGTCCTTTTAACTGCTGATAGCTTTCTGCGGCATATTCTTCGGGTCGCAAAAGAGCAAGAAATCTGTTCTTTTGGAAATCACTTAAAACATACATCCATATAAGCGGTGACGATGCGATGATGAGTGCACCACCGCAAGCGAAAAAGCCCCAATGCAGACCGGCAAAGTATAGCATTGCAAGGGTCATAAACATAAATACAAGTGCCGAACCCATATCACCTGTAAGAATAACAAGACCGATAGGTATCATAGCATGGATACCGAGCAGAACAAGGGATTTGAACTGGTTGATTGTATCTCTGCACAGCTCCAGATGCATCGAAAAGGTTATAACATAGCCTATTTTTACAAGCTCCGAGGGTTGGAAGAAAACAAAACCGAAATCCAGCCATGATTTTGCATCAGGTCGTGACTCGGGAGCAACACCGAAGAATAGGGTTATAATCATAAGCGCGATACAACCGATACCTATTATCGGCCACATTTTCATTATGAACTCGTAATCCAACGCTGATATAATCAATGTGATAACAATACCTATTGCAGCTGCGGCAAGCATTACTATGGCATCACGAGACATGAACTGCCCGTCCTCCAGAAGACATCGTGTCGTACTGTGTACCATAAGTACACCGAAGACGGATGCGGCTGTAATAAGAGCTAACAGTAATTTATCGGTTTCTGCAATGAAGCGTTTTAAGTAAGGAAATAATTTTTTCAAGGCTTTGCCCCCTTGATTTTGTAACGTAATATTGTTATTATACATATAATGAAATTTTATTTCAAGTCTTTTGAATTTTTTGAGGCATTGTATGGTACAGGTTATTTCGAATTCACCCCAACAGACCGAGGAGTATGCACGCAAATTAGGTGCGGTTTTGTCCGGTGGTGAAACAATTGCATATTTCGGCGGTCTCGGTATGGGTAAGACTCGTTTTACTGCAGGCCTTGCCGAGGGGATGGGTATTTCCGCCGAGGTTTCAAGCCCCACGTTTTCTCTCGTTCACGAGTACAGAGGGGATAAAACCTTGTATCACTTCGATATGTACAGAATCACAACCTTTGAGGATTTGTGCTCCACAGGCTTTTTTGATTACCTTGATTGGGGCGGTGTTCTTGCGGTTGAGTGGAGCGAGAATATTGAGAATGCTTTGCCTGAGGACAAGCTTATTAAGATAGAGATTATGCGCGGTGAAGATGATGACAGCCGTGTTCTGAGAATGAGTGGTGACGGTATTTATGAAGATTCTTGGCGTTGACAGTACAGCTACTGCCGCAAGTGCCGCGGTATATATTGATGGTAAAATTGTTTCACTTAATTACTCTAACACAGGTCTTACACACAGTCAGACGCTTCTGCCTATGATTGAATCAGCACTTAATTCATCAGGTGTTACCGTGAAGGAGCTTGATTATATAGCTGTTTCCAACGGTCCCGGCTCATTTACGGGAGTAAGAATCGGTGTTTCTGCCGTAAAAGGTATTGCACAACCGCTTAATATTCCTTGCGTTTCGGTTTCTACAACCGAGGCTATTGCAAAGCCTCTTGAAAACACAGGCTGTTATGCAGTCGCTGTTATGGATGCCCGTTGTAATCAGGTGTATACCGCACAATTTGATTGTGAAAACGGATTTAATCGGGTGACTCCCGATGAAGCAATTACAATTGATGAACTGGGTGAACGGTTGAAGAATATCAGTAAACCCATAGTTCTTATAGGAGACGGCACAAGGGTAGCCTACAATAAGCTCAAGGATGTTTTACCGAATATCAGGATTGCAACACCATCGGTTGTTTATCAATCTGCCGCAGATGTTTGTGTGATTGCAGCAGAAAAGGTTTCAGAGGATGTATCGTCGTCATCTGAACCCCACGACGTTTTACCAAATTATCTTCGTCTTTCACAGGCTGAAAGGGAATTGAAGAAAAAGATTAATAATTGAAAGGTTGATATAAATGTTAGTTTTAGCTTCAGATCATGCAGGTTTTCCGCTTAAGGAAGAGATAAAGGCATATCTTGACGGTAAGGGTATTGCGTATATTGATTGCGGCACGGATTCAACGGACTCTGTTGATTATGCACAGTTTGCGCAGAAGGCTTGTCTTAAGGTCACCTCGGGTGAGGCTGATTTAGGTATACTTTGTTGCGGTACAGGTATCGGTATCTCTATGGCGGCAAACAAAGTCAAGGGTATCAGAGCAGCTTGTTGTTCTGACTATTTCAGTGCCAAGTTCACCCGACTTCATAATGATGCAAACGTACTCTGTATGGGTGCTCGTGTTATCGGTGGCGGACTTGCTTGTGAGCTTGTTGATGTATTTATTAACACCGAGTTTGAAGGTGGCAGACATCAGCGCCGTGTTGACCAGATTACCGCCATTGAAAACGGCGAGATTTTATAATGCACAGACTAAAATCGTTTTTATTGAAAAAACGCAAACTGCTTTTGCGGTTGGTTGCCGTGATTCTTGTCATTGCCGTGTGCTTCGGGTTGTTTACTGTTTATGATAATTTCAGACTTGATGTTGAGTATATTCCTGTTTCATCAGACAAGATTCCCCACAGCTTTGACGGATTCAGGATTGCTCATATATCCGATTATCACAGCAGGGAATCCTCTTTGATTGAAAAACAGCTTCTTGATACTCTGGATGAGGAAAAACCGGATATTATTGTCGTTACGGGCGATTTAATGGATTGCAGGAGCGTAGATACAGCTACTGCAATCAGCTTTGCAAGGAAACTGACAGAAATAACCGACGTGTATTTTGTTACGGGCAATCACGAAAGCAACTTTCTTTTTGCTGACCAATGGGGATATATTGCATTTATGGACGGTCTTCGTGCAACGGGTGTTAAGGTGCTTACTAATGAAACCGTAACGTTACAGGCAAGTGATGGTTCTTGTGTTTATCTTCACGGTATTGACGATCCTTATCTGACTAAGGATAGGGTAGATATTAAGCTTGCTACTGACGATATGTGTGCAGGTCTTGTCCTTGATGATGGCTTTAATATTTTACTTGCTCATCACCCCGAGCAGTTGGATATATATTCAAAATACGGCTTTGATCTTGTTTTTTCGGGTCACGCTCATGGTGGTCAGATTACTCTTTTCGGTCTGGGCATTTTCGCTCCCGACCAGGAGATTTTTCCGAAATATACAAGCGGTTTGTATGAAGAAGAAAGCACGAAGCTTGTTTTGAGCAGGGGAATAGGCTACAGCTTTGCTCCGTTGAGGTTCTTCTGTTCACCGCATCTTATTATAACAGAATTGAGCTCACAATAAAACGTTAGCCTGCGATTGATTCGCCGGGCTTTTCAGAATGGTAGGGGTTTTATGAAAATTCTTGTTTTGAATGGTAGTCCTAAAGGTGATTACAGCATAACTCTTCAAACTTTGAAGTATATTGAAAAGTTTAATAACGAACATTCTTTTGAATATGTAAATGTCGGACAAAGAATCAAGGCAATTGAAAAGGATATGGGTCCTGTATTGAAGAGTATTGAAAATGCTGATTTAATTATATTTTCTTACCCTGTTTATACCTTCCTTGCTCCCTATCAATTGCACAGATTTATTGAGCTTTTAAAGAATGTCGATATTTCTTTTGAGGGCAAGGTTGCCACGCAGGTAACTACATCGAAGCATTTTTACGACGTTACTGCCCATAGATATATTCAGGACAATTGCAATGATTTAGGGTTGAAATATATCCGTGGTCTTTCTGCTGATATGGAGGATCTGTTATCGGAAAAAGGACGGAAAGAAGCTAAATCTTTCTTCAAATATGTTTGTCATTGCATTGATAATGGTATTTTTGAACCCGTTTTTGAGTATACAGACTCTTATAAAAGTGTGGCACTTGTGCCCGGTGAAATTAATACTGATAAATCAGGCGATGTTGTTGTTCTTACCAACTGTGAAGATGATGATGTTCACCTCAACGCAATGATAGAGCATTTTTGTAATATCAGCTCCTTTAAAACCCGTGTAATAAATCTTACGAAGTTTTCTTTTAAAGGTGGTTGCCTCGGCTGTATGAATTGTGCAACAGACGGCAATTGTGTGTATAAGGATGGCTTCCAGGATTTGTTAAGAAATGAAATTCAGAAAACGGATGCTATTGTTCATGCATTTACCATAAAGGACCATTCTATGGGAGCATCCTATAAGCTGTATGACGACAGACAGTTCTGCAACGGACATCGCTCTGTAACTATGGGGATGCCCGTCGGTTACATTGTCAGCGGTAATTATTCCTGTGAAACAAACTTGCAGACCGTTATTGAGGGTCGTGCCAATGTTGGGGGCAATTTTATGTGCGGTGTTGCAACAGATGAATACGATCCCGATACAGCAATCCGAAAGCTTAACACCAATCTTGAATTTGCCTTGAACAACAAATATTCTCAGCCTGCTAATTTTTACGGTGTGGGCGGTATGAAGATTTTCAGGGATCTTATTTATCAGATGAAGGGTATGATGAAGGCTGACCATAAGTTCTTTAAAGCACACGGACAGTACGATTTCCCGCATAAAAAGAAGGGAACAATGCTCCTTATGTACCTCGTGGGTGGTGCAATGTCTAACCCGAAAATTAAATCCAAAATTGGTAATATGATGAATGAGGGCATGCTTATGCCATATAAAAAGATTCTTGAAGATAATAATGACAGATAACAAAAATGCTTAAAACCGTTTGGTTTTAAGCATTTTTTATTAATATTTGTCTACACAGGTTATCCCTTTCTGATAGCAATCGCTTAATGTTTTGCCGTAATATGCCTTGACTGTATATGTGTATTTTATCCCTTTGACCGCTGTTTTGTCAAAGTACGCCGGGTTGGATGGTGTGGCTTTTCCGATTAATTTCCAATTTGATTTATCAGTCTTTCGGTAAACGTTGTATCCTGTTGCTCCGGGTATCTGTGTCCAATTGAAATACAGACCGGTCGGATAGCTGACCGCTGTTTTCATAATCGGAGCAGATAATCGTTTGATTATGTAGCCTGTGCTGTAATAGCCGCTTGTGTATCCGTTGTCGTTACCGCAATGAGCTTTGACAGTATAACGATAATCTACACCGTTGGCGTTTTTGATTTTATTATCATCAAATGCTGTGGTTGTACTGCTTCCGATGTAGGTCCAGTTAGATAAACCAACTCTGTTGCGGTATATGTAATAGCGGGTTGCACCCTTGATAGGAGTCCATTTAATGTTTATGCCGTTTATTGTGTTGACGGCGCTTGTGATTTTCGGTGCGTTGAGGAATTTTGTGTAAATACCGTTTGCATCGTATCCGCCAAATCCGCCTTCATTACATGAACGGACGGTATATCTCCAGTAATTGTTGTTTGTGACATTTGAGTCAAGGTATGACAATCCCGTTGCTGTACCTATGAATTGCCAGAAGCGTTGTCCTGCACCACGTCGGTAAATTCTGAAATAATCAGCACCCTTCACACCATACCAACGGATTCGTATTCCGTTGGGCTCGTTGGTTAATGAAGTAATTTCAGGAGCGTCGGGGATCAGCTGCGGAATTGTTTTGCTTTCCAGTATTTCTTCACAAACGGTACATTCAATGTGCCCCTTTCCGCTTTTATAAAGTGTTGCAGGTTCATCGACTAAAACCTCCGAGGGTGAATGACCAAGACTTTCGGATATAATTTCAACTGTGTTATAACCGCATTGACAGGCAAGGTCCTTATAACCGGCTTCCGTGCAGGTTGGTGCATATTCATTGCTGTAAATATAGTTATGTGTATGATTTTCGCTGAATATGTTTTCCCATATTTGCATAAACTCAAGCTTGCATCCGCTGAAGGTGTTGTCCGTAGAACCGATGTGGTTATAGTAGAAATCCTTGCCGTTACACCATTTACTGTCATACGAGCTGACTTCACCGTTTGTAACCTTATGGTTAAGGGCACCAAGCTTTGTACCGTTCACAAAAAGGTAAACCATATTTTTGCCGTCAGACGAGATAATGTTTGAGAGTCGGTATTCATTGTCTGCGGTTATGTCAATATTGTGTTCTGCAAGGTCAATACCATAGCTTATATATTCTCCGTTTTTGTAATCACTCATACAAAGTATGGAGGTACCCTCAATGAAATGAATCAGACTGTTCATCTCTTTTTCTGCGAGGTAATAATTTGAAAGTGTCAGACATTTGTAGTCCGGATTATACTGCGCTTGCCACACAACACTCCACGGCATATTATGTAGCAATTCAATAGTTTTATTGATACTGAATGCACCGTCATAGATAACACCGTCAGAGATGTAGCCCTTGTTAAGCGTTACCGTGTTTTCGAAGTTCTCTTCACCTATAACAGATTTCAGACTGTCATCCTCAATTGTAAAGCGATAGCTGTCCTCGGGACCGGGTTCTGTAATCAGGGATGCAACAATATCTACCTCTCCTGATATACGTGGGATATACACACAGCCGTTTTTAAAACATAACTCGGTGTAGTCTATATCATCGATGAAAACCTGAGCCTCGACAGGACCGCCCGTGATTGATGAGAAGCTGCAAAAGAATGAATCGTTTTCGGGTATGGTTTTTAATGTGCCTTGGTCAACAATAACATTGTTCAATTCATAATTTACTTCGTGCAGTCTCTCCTCGGTGTTTCTGTAACGACTCTTTTCGTAAAATGCTTTGAGAAAGCTGTTGGTTGTGGCATCCATACCGTTACGGTTAGGGTGCAGTCCGTCAGCAAGATAACAATATATGTTTGTATCATCCGGTGAAAGCCCGGAATTACCGTAATTATCTACAAGGATACAGTTATAGTAGTTGCATATTTTCTCTATATCGGCATTGAACTGATTAAATCTTATATTGCTTTCATCTGTTAAGAGTGAGCGTGGTGCGAGGTTGTAGCAATAAACCTCTGCATCCGGGTAAGCACTTTGGATTTTGTGAATCATAATGCAGTATGCTTCAACCGTTGTCTGTGGTTGTGCGTAGAAAACAGCATCATCAACATGCTTTATGAGCTCATCGAAATTTACTTCATCAAATGTACCTGTCTTATCCTTGCAATATGCCAGGTCATTATAGCCCATATACACTATAATTATATCGGGCTTTTGCCCCTCGTTTAGACCTGTGTTATCGTGAAGGTTCTGCGCTCTGTCAAGGTAGGCTTGACTGACAGCGTTCTTTTCGGGGTCAAAAACCTGTGAGTTGGAGTATGAATTATTAACAAGAATTTCTCCCCCCAACTTGTCAACAATCTGCATCCACCAGGTATCGTGAAGGGAAACACCGTTTCTGTTACCGTAATAGAAAACCCTGTTGTTTCTTATTGTGCTGTTTGTTGTATCGGCTGCAATTCCGCTTGAGATGTTTTCGAAAGTGGAAATACTGTCACCGAGAATTGAGATGGTTTTACCATCGAGTATTTTTGTTTCACTTTCTGCGGCTGCGATTACAGAAAAATTACTTGATAATAAGGCTGTAATCAGAAAAATGATAAACAAAGATTTGATTTTTCCGTGTTTAATCTTTTTCATAATTCTTCCTTTCATAGTTTATTAAAACAATACAAATTATTATAATACTATACACATATCAAATCAAGTATATTTTGTAAACAAAAACACCGCTTCGATGTAAATCAAAGCGGTGTGAATTGTAATACTGAATTATTCAGCCTTAAGGGCACGCTGGAGCCAGATTGATGCAATATCAATTGCAGCCCACATACCGTTCTTTTCAGTTCTCTTAACAATAGCCTCAAGAGGGTTGATGTTTGGGTCGGTGTTGAGGAGCTGAACAATAACCTTGTCAGCAATTTTTACACCGTGAACCTCGTGTGAAGAAGCAACTGAAAGAAGAATTACAAACGGGTCACTCATATTGCCGTAGTAGATGGTGTTACCCTTACGTACAATGGGTTTGCCCTTATATGTGAGAAAACTTGTCTGATTATCAGCCATATCTTAAAACTCCTTAGATTTAATAGCCTTAGTTAAGGTATGACTTGAGAAGAACCTGAAGAAGCTCGTCGCGGTCAATCTTTCTGATAAGGCTTCGTGCATTGTTGTGTGTAGTGATGTAGGTTGGGTCTTCAGACAGTATATAACCTACAAGCTGACTGGTAGGATTGTAACCCTTTTCAACCAAAGCATTATAAACTGAAACAAGTATCTCGCGCATTTCCTTTTCGTGGTCATCACTGATTTTGAATTGGATTGTTTTATCTGTCATATAAACACCTCCCGATTTTCTATGTGTTACATTATAACTCATTTGTTCAAAAATTACAATAAGTAATTATAAACAAATAATAAATTATGCACGCATTTCTATGCCGATATTTCGGAGATTTGCAAGAATTGTGTCAATCCAAGCCTGAACCTCGTCCATTTCAAGTGTTCTGTCCTTAGCGGAGAAGATGAGACGAACTGTAATACTCTTAATTTCCTCTGTATCATAGGTGTCAATAACCTTAACGCTTGTAAGCTCATCAAGGTTAAGTGAGTTCCAGCACTCGGACATCTGAGCAAATGTTGTGCCATCCTTGAGAATGAGTGAAAGGTCATAGTAGGTTGACTGCTGTGATGAAGGCTCACAGAAATCAATATTTGCACCACCGATTGTGATGAAATCGTCAATATCGATTTCAATACAAACTACCTTACCCACCTTGTCAAGCTTCTGTGCATTTGTGGGATGGAGCGTGTGGAGAGTACCAACCTTAACACCGTCACAAACGATTTCTGCCGTGTTCTTGGGGTGCTCGTATGCGTGTGTGGGAGCAACCTTTGAAAGGACAGGTGATTTGTGCTTAATCTGAGTGAAAATGTTGTTGATGATTGTAACTGCCTTGAAGAACAGGTCTTTTTCGCTTACTGTTTTGTCATAAAGTACAACACCGAGTCTTCTGCGCTCGTTTGCTGTGCCGTCTTCCTTAACACCGTCAGCAACTCTGCCGATTTCGAATATACCGTATTTGTCACCGTAGTCCTTATTTTCGGAAACAGCAAGAAGGAGAGTGGGAATCATTGAATTACGGATTGTACCGTTATCAGAGCTTTCGATATTGAGAACCTTAACGTTTTCTTCAACCTCAATACCAAGCTTCTTGTACTTACGAACGTCACCCCAGATGTATGAGTGTACCTCGTGGAGATTATAGTGCTTTACAAGAATGTCCTTGATTTCATTGCTCTGTGCACGAACAGGTGAGCTCTTAACAGGCTTAAGAGGGCTCTTTGTTGTGATAATACTGAAGTTATCATAGCCGTAAATACGTGTGATTTCTTCAATGATGTCTGCCTTGATTGTAACATCCTTTGTTGCACGGAATGAAGGTACGCTGACTGTGAAGTCATCACCGTTCTTTTCTACACCAAAGCCGAGTGCAGAAAGTGTCTTAACAATACGCTCCTCTGTGATATCAATACCTGTGTATTTATCAACGTAAGCCTTATTGAAGGTGATTGAGATTTCGGGGTATTTCCTTACATATTCATCTGTGAGCAGAGATGCAACAACAGCGCCATCATCAATGCTCTTAAGGAGATATGCAAAACGCTTTGCGGCTGTAACTGTCATTTCGGGGTCAAGCATCTTTTCGTATCTTGCGGAAGCGTCTGTACGAAGACCAAGTCTTGAGGATGACTTACGGACACTTACACCGTCAAAGTTTGCGCATTCAAGAACAACAGAGCTTGTTTCACCAACGATTTCAGAATCAAGACCACCCATAATACCTGCAATTGCAACAGGTGTTGAACCGTTCTGAATAAGGAGTGTGTCTGTTGTGATGTCGCGCTCTGTGTTGTCAAGTGTAGTGAACTTGCAAGCCTCCTTGGGTGTGTCAACAACGATTTCGTCAATCTTGTTGGCATCAAATGCGTGTGTGGGCTGACCCATTTCAAGCATAATGTAGTTTGTAAGGTCAGCAAGAAGGTTGATACCGCGCATACCGCAGTAGTAAAGGCGAATCTGCATTGACATAGGACTGACATTCTTTGTGATGTTGTCCATCTTAACACAGGAATATCTGTAAACAAGGTCAGGTCTGTTTACTGTAACCTTGATTTTCTCGTCACCGTCATAAGCAAGGTCGGAGAGGGGAAGGGGCTTAAGCTCTCTGTCTGTAAGGGCAGCAAACTCACGTGCAATACCGTAGTGACCCCAAAGGTCGGGGCGGTTTGTAAGAGATTTGTTATCTACCTCAAAGATAATATCGTCAATGGGATAAATATCCTTAAGGCTTGTGCCGTTGGGAGCATCAACGTCAATTTCCATAAGGCCTGATTTATCATCGGATAGACCAAGCTCAAATGCACTACAGCACATACCCTCTGACTCGTAGCCCGCAACAGTTGCCTTTGTGATTTCGCCTGCAGGAACTCTGCCACCTGCCTTAACAAAAGCTATCTTCATATTCTCACGTACGTTGGGTGCACCGCAGACAACGTCGTAGTTTCTGTCACCGCCGTCAACCTTAAGAAGGTGGAGCTTCTTTGAATTGGGGTGATTTTCAATTGTAAGAATTTCACCAACAACAACGTCGCGGATATCCTCACCCTTAACGATGATTTCCTCAACCTCGGCAGTTGCAAGAGTAAAGCTGTTAATAAGCTTTTTAATATCAAGACCCTCAAGGTCAACATATTCTTTTATCCAATTAATTGATACAAACATTTATTTGACCTCCTTTTCGGGTTCTACGAAAGTTGTGTTTTCAAACTGTGATAATGATTTAAGGTTACAGCTGTTGAATACACGGATATCCTTGATGCCGTAACGCATCATTGCAAGTCTTGTAAGACCGAGTCCGAAGGCAAAGCCTGTGTATGTCTCGGGGTCAAGACCTGCCGCAGTAAGTACGTTGGGGTGAATCATACCGCAGGGGCAAAGCTCAAGCCAGCCTGAATCCTTACACGAGGGGCAACCCTTACCGCCACAGATAGCGCACTGAATGTCAAGCTCAAAGCCGGGCTCAACGAAGGGGAAGAAGCCGGGACGGAGTCTGACGGTAACGTCTCTCTGGAAAACCTCAGAAAGCATAGTTTTCATAAAGTAGATAAGGTTTGAAATTGAAATATCCTTGTCAACCATAACACCCTCCATCTGGAAGAATGTGTTTTCGTGGCAAGCATCAATCTTCTCGTTGCGGAAGCATCTGCCGGGGAAGATAACACGGATGGGTCTGTCCGCCTCAAGCTCTTTTGTGTACTTGATGAGAATAGCGTTCTGTGCAGCAGATGTATGTGTTTTAAGAAGCTGATTTGTGCTGAGGTAATATGTGTCCTGCATATCACGTGCAGGGTGATGCTTGGGGATGTTGAGCGCCTCAAAGCAATGATAGTCATCAACAATCTCGTCATAGTCCTCGATTGAGAAGCCCATACCTGCGAAGATATCCTCAACCTCACGCTGAATAAGTGTGATGGGGTGATATGAGCCCTTGTCCTCAGTTACAGGGAATGTTACGTCATAATCCTCTGCGCTGTTAATAAGCTTTTCTTCTTCGATTCTTGCGATTTCCTCACGCTTTTCCGCGAGAGTGCTTTCCATAAACTGCTTAACCTCGTTTATGATCTGACCTGCTTCCTTCTTCTGCTCGTTGGGTACATTTCTCAACTCAGCCATAAGAGAGGAGATGGGACCCTTTTTACCGAGGAACTCAATACGGAGCTGTTCGAGGTCGGCTGATGCAGTAGCGGCGTTGACCTTGTCAACAAACTGCTGCTTTAAAGCCTGTGCTTTTTCCTGCATTTTTGTCATCCTTTCAATGATTTATATTACATGTTTTTTACGAGTTGGGTAGGGTAGTAAAAAAATAAAAGCCCCCATCCCACAAAGGGACGAAGACATAACTCCGCGGTACCACCCTTATTTTTGCATTAGAGCAAACACTCTTTGGTAATGTAACGGTTACACCCGTCGCGGCCTACTACGGTTCAACCGCGCTGCTCACAAGCGAACTTCAAAGAAAACCTTGGTAGTGTGCTTACAGCCGGGGCACACCTCTCTGTGACGTCAGTCAACTTCTACTCTCTTGCTCAACGCATTTGAAAGAATGATAACACATTATAAAAAAAATTTCAACTGTTTTTTTACTTTTATTCATTTGATTATAAATATTGCAAAAGCTGATTTTTTGTGTTAGAATGAAACTGCCAAACCAATTGAATATAAAACAAGGGGCAATTTCTATTATTTTATAGGAATAATTGTATCCTTTTTGCATAATCACTATATGTGAATTTGATAAAACGCAAATTCCGCAATGTGATTGTGCTTTATTGCCCTTTATATTGAATTGGTTTGGCGACTATCGGAGTTTGCTTTTTTGGCGGTTACTTCGGTAGCCGCATTTTTTTATTTTGTGGGAGGAATCATTATGAAAAATTCGCTTTTATTTCGTGTTTACAATTTATTTAAAAAGTTGCAACGCGAACACAATATTCCTTTGGTATCATTGATTCAAAAAAGGGGGAGTGACAAATGTTGGTAAAAAGTAGTTGTGGATTATTTAAATATAAGGAGCTGAATATTATGAAAAAATTTATAAGCGTTTTTCTTTCATTGGTTTTGATTTTATCTGTTTTTTCAATTAGTGTTTTCGGTGCAAAAAGCGGTGATTTTACATATACCGTGCTTTCAGAAGCCGACAAAACTTGTAAAATTACAGAGTATAGCGGTTCATCAAAAGATGTTGTAATTCCTGCTGAACTCAATGGCTATAAAGTAACAGCAATCGAAATACTCACCTTTTATATGAACAAAGCCCTTACAGTTGAACTTCCTGCAACTGTGAACTCATTAAACGGACAGTCCTTTAATGAAATGAATTCAACTGTAAACAGTATTACAGTTGCTGAGGATAGTCCGTATTATTCATCAGTTGACGGTGTGCTATATAATAAAGATAAAACAGCCTTGGTTTGCTATCCTGCAGGTAAAGCTGACGAAATATATACTGTTTTGGATGGCGTCGAGTTAATTGATTATTATAGCTTTTCCTCATGTCTTAAGCTTAAAGAGATAATATTACCTGATTCCCTGAAAAGTATTGACGATTGGGCGTTCAATAATTGCACAGCTTTAGCCAAAATAAATTTGCCTGGCGGTTTAACTTCAATTGGTGCATCAGCTTTTAGAAATTGTCGTGCTATTGAAGAACTAACGGTTCCTGACAGTGTTACATTTATAGATGGTGCCGCTTTTTATAATTGTCAGGGATTGAAGTCAATAAAATTATCCGAAAATATAGATAGTATATATAGAGGTACATTCACCAGCTGTTCATCATTGGAAAATATAAAAATTCCCGAATCAGTAAAAACAGTATATAGTCAATCATTCTATGGTTGCGATTCTTTTACCGAACTTATAATCCCTAATAGCGTTACGGTACTTGAGGATGCATTCCACTCTTGTGATAATCTTGAAAGGGTGGTTCTTTCTGAGAATATAACAACCTTGGAATCACACACATTCAACGATTGTTTTGCCCTTAAAACTATAGAAATTCCCAATGGGGTTACTAACATTGAGGAAAATGCTTTTGAGGCTTCTGTTGATTTGGTAATAGTGTGTGAAGATAATAGTGTAGCAAAAACTTATGCTGCTGAAAACGGATTTTCATATATTTTAGAAGATGAAGATACAAGGCTTGATGTAGCATCGGAATACATTTACGAATATGTAACACTCGCAAAAACGAACGAAATTATTTCGGGCTCTGATGATATTACTTGTTCAGCAGATGAAGTCTATGCCGGAACAGGTGACGTATTAAGTATTATGAAGAACGGAACACTCCATTCACAATATACATTGATAGTCAACGGCGATACTAACGGTGATAGCGTGTGCGATGCACTTGATGCGGCACAGGTTGCACTTGTCTCAAAGGGACTTAAGGATTTTGAGGGTGTCTGTAAAATAGCAGCCGACAGCAACTCTGATGATATCATTGATATTGATGATTATCAGGCTATTGTTAACAAAGTGGTTGCGTGATTAAGCGAAAACGCGTGGTTTTGCAACATATAAATATAAATAAAACAACTCTGCAATCCGTTCGGACTGCAGAGTTGAATTTTAGCCTTTTACCTCTCCGCCGCGCATCTTTATAAGCTCGCGGTAGCTGATAAGTGTAACCTTGTGGTCTTTAAGGTATTTATGTACGTAGGGGTCCTTCATAAGCCTGTATTCCCAGACTCTGTCCTGCCATCTGCCTGTGATTGACTTGAGCTCGTCATTCTCAACGGAGGGATGAACGAAAGTCTCTGTTACACCGTCAGGTATGTTTGTCCAGGTTTTGAGAATCATATCACGGTATGTTTCATAGCTTACGCGCATTGTGTCGTTCCAATCCGGGAAGAGAAGGTAATCGGGAATGATTGTGTTATATTTTTTGCCCCACTTCTTTGAAAGAAGGGTAACAGCAGCATAAAGGGGATAGGGTGTGCCATTGGGGCAGATTCGTTTGTCGTGTTTAATGTAAAGGCGGTATGCGTATCCATAATCACCGCAAATACGAAGTGTCATTTTTGCGAGACCAAGGCGACCTGTGTAATGACCATAGAGTGAACCCATATGGTTATCAACGTGTGAGGGCTTCATTCCCCAGGCGTGAGCCTGATCGATCTGTGCACGGATTTCGCGCTCAAGGTCTTCATAAGATGCATTCTTCTCAACCTGGTCGCTTTCGTGCCACATAAAGCCTTCTTCATCAATGAGTGTCTTGCCGTCTGTCAAAGGCTTCCAACGATATTTGCCCCACTCACTTGTCATGGTAAGGTGAACACCAATGGGAAACTCAGGGTGAGCTATTGAAAAGTCAACTGCGTGCTTTGCGGCAGGGCAGGGAATCATAACTGTGGCAGATTTTAACCATCCACCGAGGAATAATTCTTCAACCGCTTCGTTAGCTGCTGTGCACATGCCGTAGTCATCTGCGTTAACAATAAGATATTTTGCCATAAAACTGAAACCTCTAATCTCTTTCCGAGTCATTAATATACAATTTACATTTTATACCTTTTTAGAATAATTTCAAGTGTTTTTCAAAATAAATTATATAAAACGTCTAAAAAAACTTTACAACTTTAATTTATGTGATAAAATAAACCTATAAAATAACATTTGGAGGCTCTTATGAGTGATATTAAACTCGGCGTTCAACTTTTTACCCTGCGTGACAAGTGTCAGAACGCCCACGATTTTGAAGAAACCTTAAAATTCCTTGACGGCATCGGTTGTAACGTTATTCAGATATCTGCAATCGGTGATATTGACCCCAAGGTTGTTGCAGAGCTTGTCGATAAGTATAAAATGGATGTCTGCGTTACTCACAAGCCCTATGACAGAATGAAAAACGACCTTGATGCACTCATTTATGAGCACGATTTAATTAATTGCAAAAATATAGGTATCGGTGCTATGCCGGGCAATGTACACGAGTCTGCCGAGGGTGTTACAGGCTTTATAGTTAAGTGCAACGAAATTGCCGCTAAGATGAAGGCACAGGGCAAACAGCTCTGTTATCATAATCACGCTCTTGAATTTGAGGTGTATGACGGTAAACGTACCTTTGAACGTTTGATTGAGGAAGCGCCTGACCTTCACTTTATCCCCGATACATACTGGATGCAGGTCGGCGGTGTTACACCTGCAGATTACATCCGCAAGCTTAAGGGCAGAGTTGAGGTTTGCCACTTTAAGGATATGCGCATAGTCAATAATCAACAGCGCTTTGCAGAGTGCGGAACAGGTAACATTGATTTTGATGCATGTTATCAGGCTTGTAAGGATATCGGTGTGCAGTACATTGTTATTGAACAGGATCTTTGCTATGACCTTGACCCGTATAAATCTGTTGAAATAGGCTTCGAGGGTCTCAGGCGTATTGCTGAACGTAATAAATAATTGAGGTGTTGTTATGAGTATCGGTAAAAAAATATTGTTTGTTGCACTTTTTATTATCTGTGCACTTATTTTACCCGCTGTAATTCTTATCGGGTTTGTTGATTCTGTAAACTACTTTTCTGTTTACGTTATTACTTACGGTGTAATTCTTTTTGGTATTTTCGGTTATATTATTGTTTCCGTAAGAAGTATGTCAAAAGAGCTTCACAATGCGCTTGAGGAAATGAAAAAACAGAATGCCGCTATTGCATACAAGCTTTCATCTGCAAATTTTGAGCTTGAGGATGACTTGGAGCCCGTAAATGAACAGATGAATAAGGCGGTAAAAGATGAACCCGAAGAAGAAATGCCTGCGAAAAAGGTTAATCTTAACCCTGCAGATGATTTTGTTGCAGAAGCAGTTGCTTCAAAAGTAAATAATGATATTGATGATTTTGAATAAAAATATATAATTATCAATGTGTAAAGCCACGACAGGTTTAATTTGTCGTGGCTTTATATATTTTGACGGTTATTTTAAATCGTTGTATGTCGGCATTGAGTTCTCTGCCCCCATACGGCTTACGGCAAAGGCACCTGCGCGGTTGCCGATTTCACAGGCTGTGAGAATATCGCCTGTTTTAATATAATGCAGAGCCATTGCGGCAGTGAAGCAATCGCCTGCGGCAGTTGTATCAACAACCTTTGTGGGAAGAGGAGGGATTATGTTGAGCCTTTCGCCGTCCCACACAGAGGAGCCTCTGTCGCCTAATTTGAGCACAACGTATTGTGCCTTACTGCGTTTCATTAACATCTTTGAAGCTTCGAGTATTGCTTCGTCGCAATCAGGATAAATCCCCGTGAGTGCCTTTGTTTCGCTTTCGTTTGGTGAAATGATGTGTGCACCCTGCATTTTCTCAAGGTCAAAAGCTTTTGCAGGACCACAGTCGATAACGACTGTTATGTTGTTCTTAACCGCATAATTCACACACTCAATTACAACGTCCTCGCTTGTTTCAAACTGTATAAGCAACAGGTCAAGGTCATCCTTCAGGTGACTGAGAGCTTCATTTACCTCAATCTCCTTGTTTGCGCCCTCGTAGACAACAATTCTGTTTTTACCGTCACCGTCAAGGAGAATTATTGCAAGACCTGTCTGTGTACCGTCTGTGGCTACGCCTGAGGTGTCAATCCCCTTATTCTGTAAGCTGTTCAACAGTTTGTTGCCGTTGGGATCGTCTGCAACCTTGCCGATCATTCTGACCTGTGCTCCAAGCCTTGCAAGTGCGGTAGCCTGGTTCGCACCCTTACCGCCGTTTGCATAGTCGTAATTATTTCCGGGCAGATTTTCGCCTGTCTCGGGAACTCTGTCCATTGTAAGAATAAGGTCCATATTGATGCTGCCCACAACGGAAGCTTTAATATTACTATACATAATCTTTAACCCAAATACTTTCTGAAGTCTTCTGCTGCAACGGTCAGGGGCTTGTCTTTCAGATAAAGTGCGCTCGTGCCAAGCACGAAAATGTCAGCACCGCAGTTATATAACTTCCTGCCATTTTCGGGACTGATATTTCCGTCAACCTCAATGAGCATATCACCGTAACCCATATCCTTAAGAAAGGCCCTTGCCTGCGTAGTTTTTCGCTCCGCACCTGCAAATAATTTCTGCCCTGCAAATCCCGGGCTTACCGTCATAATAAGAGCCATATCCATATATTCGAGCAAGTTTTCCATACATTGAACGGGAGTTTGGGGATTAAGGGCAAGACCTGCTTTTATACCCATATTCTTTATTGTATCAAGTGTACGGTGGATGTGTATGTCGGATTCGTAATGTACACACATAATATCGTTGGAGTCAAGCTTCACTCTGTCAATAAATCTGCCCGGCTCGTTGACCATCATATGCACATCAAGGGGAATATCCGTAATGCTTTTAACCGCATTTACAAGGTCAAAGCCCAATGTGATGTTGGGTACAAAAGCACCGTCCATAATATCAAGGTGTATGTAATCAATATCAGCACCTTCAAGCTCTCTGACTGCTGATTTTATATCTGTAAGGTCTGCACACATAAGTGATGCGGAAAGTAATTTTGTCATTTTTTTACCTCTATCTTGATTCGTTTGAAAACAAGTGTATCATAACTGTCTTTTTGTGTCAATCAGACTGTTGTTTTTGTTGACACATATAAATGGTATGTGGTAGAATTCTGATAGTGAATGATCCT
Source organism: Acutalibacteraceae bacterium (assembly GCA_045532945.1). Taxonomy (GTDB): domain Bacteria; phylum Bacillota; class Clostridia; order Oscillospirales; family Acutalibacteraceae; genus DTU089. Next base: position 4,911 of record JAZSGZ010000034.1, on the reverse strand, counting down.
ATGAAAGGGGAGTTGCACAATGCCGGAGCAGACCACGATTACCAAGCCCGTACGACGATACGTCGGAAGGAAAGAAACTATTGCCTATGTTCTCAATGACGTTGCTGCAAGCCTTAATATTGATGATTATAAGGAACGTTATATTTATGACGTTGTAAACATCGATTTTAATCTTCTTGCGCTTCAGAATGTTGTTTCCACAGCCTGGGATTCGGTCAACGATACTTTTATCGGTGTTCTTGTTGACAAAACCCGTTCCCGTTGGGGTAAATTCAGACCCTACGTTATCTTGGGTGAAATTCCGCTTACCATTCTCGGTATGTGGTATTGGCTCATTCCGTTCCTTTTTCCGGGTACTCCCGGGGACTATCTTCCAAAGTATATTTTCTATTTCGCAATGAGCATTATTACCGAGACGGCAACCACATTTACCGCTGTTGCCAAGACAGGCTATCTGTCAACCATAACCCCTGAGCCACTTGAACGATCGCGACTTATAGCCACGGCAAACGTTGCATCTCATATTGTGGAGGATTTACCCAAACAGATTTTCGGTATCATTTACGACCTTGTTGCAAACAAGAAGATTGTTGTTCGCTTGCCGAGACTGTTTGCGGGCTTTGGTATTGCCTGTGCTGCAATTTCCGCATTCTTTGCACTTTATTTTGTGATGAACTCCCGCGAACGAGTTTCACAGTCAATTAAGCAACCCTCCGTAAAGCATTGCTTTAAGGCTGTTATTAGCAACAAGCCTATGCTTATTTATCTGTTATCCTCTTTCCTGTCGGGCTTCAGTATCGGTAAGAGCAGAACTAATTTCTATATCGACGTTCTGGGCTCGGTAACGTGGAAAACAATCGTCGGTATTCCTGCGTTTCCTGTCAAGTTCATAAGCTATAGCTTCGTTGAGCCCTTGCGTAAACGCTTCTCAACAAAAGCCTTGTGGATTTTTGAGGACGCCTGGACAGATATGCTGTGGCTGACTGTTTTCGGTATAGGTTCAATTAATAATAACTTCCAGAAGAAGGGCGTTATATTACCCCTGATGGCTATTGAAGAGATTTTTGAAATGTGTGTTTACGGACTTCGTAGAGTTATCCCTGCTGAGATTAAGAATGAGGCACTTGATTACAGTGAGTGGAAGCACGGCTATCGCTCGGAGGCTATGACCGGGGTTTCAATGGATCTTATCGGAAAGCTCCAGAATGCAGTTATGAGCGGTATTAATAACGTTGTGATGGGTAAAATCGGATATATCCAGGGTAAGGAAATCGGTACACAGACAGATAAAACCAAGTGGTGGATTTTCGCCCTCGGTACGGGTATTCCGATTATTTCGTCGAGCCTTGGTATTATCCCTAAGTTCTTTTATCCGCTTTCTGCCGAGCGTAAGGCAAGGATGTATGAGGAGCTTACCGAACGTCGTATTGCAATGGCACAGTTTATGAAGAACGCTTCCAAGGAAGAAATTGAGCAGAAGGGGCAGGACCAGCTACAGGGTAAATTTGATTAATGTTATCCTACTGCACTCTTATATAATAAAACTCTCTCACATAATTGTGGGAGAGTTTTTGTATACGATAAAAACAACCCTTGTACAATCTGACAAGGGTTGCTGTAATTATTGTTCAATTTCCTTCATTATTTCATCGTATGTAATCATATTGCCGTATTTTGTGAAATCAACCTTTTTGCCAAGAATACGGATGTTGTCAACCATAGGCTTGTTGTTTGTGTAAACAGGCTTACCGGGTGTGATGGGGTAGATACCGAGGCAACTGAAAATGTACCAGGCGGCAGTTGAGCCGTTGTCCTCGTCACCGGGGAAACCGTCATCCTTCCATGAGAAGCCCTCTGCACAAATCTTCTTAAGCCAATATTCAGCCTTTTCGGGCTGACCGAGATATGTGTACATAAATGGGATATGGAAGCTGGGTTGGTTGGAGATTGCACACTGACCCCAATCACAAGCCGCCATTTCGGTCATTTCGTGTATTTCGTAGTTGTAGCCGCCAACTCTGTATTCAACAGGCGCCGCAAAGAATTCGTCAAGCTTTTTGATAAGCTGATCCTTACCGCCGTAGAGCTCTGCAAGGCCGTCAATATCGTGCTGTACCGCAAAGCTTGTCTGCCAGGCGGCTGCCTCTGTATAGTGCTTGCCCCACGCAGTAGGATCAAAGTCGGGGTCAAAGTTACCCTGTGTGTCACGGGGTCTCATAAAGCCCGTTTCTTTGTCGAAAATGTTTACATAGTTCTTTGCACGCTTGCGGTATTTCTCTGCCTTGTCAGAATAGCCGAGAATATCTGCAACGGTTGCGATACAATCATCAAAATATGATGCATCAAGTGTAAGGTTTACGCTTTCGCTGTATTTATCGAAGGGCACATAACCAAGCTCCAGGTATTCCTCGCAACCCTCTCTGCCGTATGCAGGTACAGTAGATGATTTGTTGGCGTGGTGCTCCATACCCTCAAATGCGGTTTGAAGCAAATCCCTTGAAATAAGATTTCTTGTAGCAACATCAGCAATTACTGCATCAATAGCCGTGCTTGGCATACAATTTTTAGCATCACCTGCGGTCCAACGGGGGAGCCAACCGCCATCCTTGTAGTCCTGTATGTATCCCTCAATAATCTCGGGGAGGATATCCTTTGCAACAATAGCGTAGAAGGGATAATTTGTACGGTATGTATCCCAGAAGCCGTTGTCGGTGTATCTCACACCGGGGAGCACCTTGTCCGCAGAGGGAGAATAGTGAATGGGGTTGCCGTTTTCATCCGGCTCATAAGCCTTGTGGGGGTAAAGGAAGGTACGGTACATACAGCTGTAAAAGGTTTTGAGTGTATCTTCATCCGCATCAATCTCAATTTTGCTGAGATATTCATTCCATATACGCTCATTTTCCGCCTTAAGCTCCTCAAAGCTACTGTAAACAGAGTCGTGCTGAAGGTTTCTCAGTGCCTGCTCATAGCTGATGAATGACGTTGAAACTGTGAACGTAACGTCCTTTTTCTTCAATGCAATGTGAATACCTGTGCCTTCACCCTTAATGTGAAGTGCCTGCTCTGTGGCGCAGGTGTCGCGGTTGCCTACAAGTATTTTGTCCGCATCAACAGAATCTGCATCGAACTGAAAAACATAATAACCCTTGAGAGTACCTTTATCATGATGTGTTTTTCCCTGATTGCAATCAGTCCAACAATAAAGGCGGTTATTCTCCTTATCAAATTCGTATTCGCAGTTATGTTTAACAGGTAAAACTGACAGGTAACGGTCAAAATCCTTCTTGAAGCTGAGCTTAACGCAAGCGCCGTATTCTGTGGGCGTAAGCTCAAAATCACAGAATGGTCTCTTAAGATAGCACTTAAGGTAATGGGGCTGTAAAACTGCCTTTTCAGGGTCGTAGCCTGACCAACAATCCTCAAACTCTACGTAGGGCTTCTCAATCTGTGGCATCATTGTGAATGCACTGTGCTCACTAATCCAGGGGCTTGGCTGACGGGTAAGTCTGATACCCTCAACAGAGCGGTCACCGGGGTGATAGTACCAGCTTCCGCGTGATGTTTCAGTCTGTAAGCTGAAAGCTGCAAAGCCGAAAGGTCTCTGAATAAGGGGGAGGGTGTTACCCTGTGAAAAACGGTGCAGGGATTGTGATCCTTGCTTGATATTAACATATTTGAGATAATTCATAAGAATACCCACTTTCCTGAGGTTGGATATATGATATCATATATTTTTATATGTTTCAATAAGAAGAAAACAGATAAACAAGGACAGGGTGAACCCCTGTCCTCGTTGTGTCATATTAATCTATTATATACCAAGCTATGTAAACCTTGTGGTTGATTTCGAAACTATCGGGATATTCTGAAAGCATATTAAGGTGTGCTTCGTTCCATATCGTTAAAGTATCTTCATCCATAGATGCCATTGTACCACGACAGGCTAACATTCGTCCGTGCCAGCTTTCACGGGTGAATGGTATTTTACATTCGAAAGTTTCTACATTTCCGTTGGGGAATGGATGGTTGTATATATCTTTCGAACCTGAAGCACCCGGTGTCCAATTTTTATTAATCTCTTTCACAAGGTTGTGTGATTTATTTGCTATTTCATCTGTGAGCGTATAACTCATATAAATCTTTGCAAAAACTCCACCGGGGTTTAAAACTCTTTTTATTTCTTTTATAACACTTTCTCGGTCAAAGTACCAAAAGCACTGTGCTGCAGTTACACTATCAAAACTGTTATCGGGAAACGGGAGCGTTTCTGCAGGTGATACAAGAAATTTAACATTAGTTACACCTTTTTTAACTGCCAACTTCTTTGCAACCTCAACCTGACTGTCGGAGATATCAACACCGGTTATATCGGCGTTGTGTTTGCAAAGATTAAACGGCAAAACACCCGTACCTGTTCCGATATCAAGCCACGATGAGTTTTCAACCCCAACGCCAAGTTTATATAATTTTTCGTAGAGCTCTTTTGGATAAATATCTCTGAACTTTGCATATTCTACAGAGGTTTTTCCAAAATCAAATTCGTTTCCGTTATCTATGTTATTAAATTTCAATATCATCACTCCAAATGCATTTTATAAAATTTTGCCTTAAATATTTGCGTGCCGTCAAAGGTGCTGTATTCTCCGTAGTGGTCGAAGGTTAAACCGCACTTTTCCATAACCTTGCCCGAAGCGGGGTTATCAACTGCGTGGCTTGCAACAAAGAATTTTTGTCCGTATTTTTTATTAGCAAATTCAATCATCTTTTTGGTAGCTTCTGTGGTTAAGCCTTTGTTCCAATAGTCAGAACGGATGTTGTAGCCGAAGCCCCAAGCGTCAGGCTGTTTTTTATCGGGACCAATGCTACAGCTACCAATTAAAAGGTTGTTTTCTTTAAGCACAATTCCCC
>JAZSGZ010000043.1:0-14953 GCA_045532945.1 Acutalibacteraceae bacterium | reverse complement strand
CCTGCCTTCGAAGGCGGGGGGACCATTCTTGAAATAAATAGTTGTTTTGGGTGAGTATGTTCGGGTGAATGTACTCACCATTTATTATTTGGTTCGAGCGGAATGGTGGGTGGTTCTCGATGCGACAGCATTGTGGAATCGTAAGATTCCATTGTAACCGACTATATGTTTTAAACCACTTAATTAATACGTCGTACCTTCGGTACGATTTGAATTATTTTCACCTTTGGTGAAATCATCGCTACGCGATGAAGAACCTTCCGTCACGAAAAAACAAGTTTTTTCGCGCCACCTTCCTTCGAAGGAAGGCTGAACAAACAGCAACTTTTGCTTAAACCAAAGGGTGAGTCGCTAAACCCACCCTTTGAGAGAAAAATTTAGTTGGTTTCGGGGTCAATCACAGATCCGGCCCTTGATTGGTTAATTGTCTATAAAATCGCTGGAAAAATATATCATCATCTTCAAGAAAACACATTTCCTCGTGGGATATTGTTTGACAAAGACAAAAGTCATCAACCCAAAATGAAATATCCTCAGGATAGTTGGGACATCGCCACGCATAAAGATTAGGGTGACTTTTCAGCATTTCATAAACAGTATCATCAAATTTTAAAAAATACACTTCATTTTCGTGGCAATAAACTTGATCGATATATTTTTCTGACAGAAATGTATCTATAATGCTATTCTTTAAAGATGATAACAAATCACCCACATTCTCTTTATAATGTTTAAAAAGTTTATCCGAAGAATCAACAAGCATTACATCTCCAACATTTTCAAACGAGGGCCTAAGACGATGTTGGGGAAAATTATCTTTTGTAATAATCCTTTTATCGAAATGTGGTATACGAAAAGATATAATATTGCACTTAGTTTTTAAATATTCTATTAATTCTAAAAAATCATCATCCGAAATCGGTATTAATAAATCCAACATAAACACTCCTTTAATATAAATACCACTAAAAATCATGGGACGGTGGTGTGATTGGATGTTTTTTCAACGAAAACCGCTCCTGATTCAGTTGTTGAAAATAGCTAAAAGCCTTGATTTTAAAGGGTTTAGTGGTCAATCACAGAACCGACCACTGATTGGTTCGATTGGAATTGGTGGTTGTTACCTTACCTCTTTAGACGAAATGACAGAACTGAAAAGTAGATCATATTGATAACAACCAAACAAATATGGAGCATTACCAATATGACAACAATGTCTGGGGTACAATCTACAGCAACGCAAATAATTAGATTGATTGGGCCAATGAGTGCAAAAATAAGAGATAGGATAAGTTCAAAGTAAAGATATTGTGGAATTACACGTTGCTTGATCTTAAATAGTGCCCTAACCCATTTAGCAGGGTTGGTATACCCCTTAGGATAATGCCGCGAATTTGTTCCGATTCTTTCTATCATTCCAATTGCTGAATTTTTACAATTCAGACTAGAAAGGATTGAGATTCCAAGGAACATAAATACATACCCAAAGTCCATGCTTAATCCTCACTAAATTACCAGGGTTTCCATGGAAACACAGGGGACGCTTCTCTGTGTTACTTCCCAAACCCTTATGTTCGAAAAGTTTACTACAATCTTCCGGATAGTTTTGCTCTTAAAATATAGCTCACAAACATAAGTGCTAAACAAGCTAAACCTATAATTAACGCTTGATTATAACTTAGCGGAATGTGTAATTTTTTGAGTAGCTTTTCGGCATCTGCAGGTCCCATTATTTGTTCATATACACCGAATATTGCATACAAAACTGTAGCCGCAAAAGAAATGATATTTACGATCAGCAGAATTATATTGATAAAAGCTATCATTTGAAATCTTCCTATCTATATTAACGGTGTTTTTGCTATTTACCTTTATGTTATCAGGTAAACGCAACCCTTTCACCCGTATGTGCACTTACGATTGCTTTGTGTACACCGATATATGTATTGGAGATATATTTATCAAGGTGAAGACTGCCGAAGAACCAACGGTCAAACTCACTGCATCTTGAAAGCTCGTCAAAATATGCGTTAAGCGTTGTAACACGCACGGATTCACTTTCCCCAAGCTTCAAAAAGCCCTTGATAGTAGAGGAAGGCTCGTGGGTGATAATAACGTCGATTTTGCAATCATTGTCCTCAAGGTTTGCCGCACCCTCAAGCAATTCTTCCTTTGAGGGAATCTCGTATTTCAGCCAGGGATTGTCCTCAAGTCGCGCATCCAGGTCAGGGCTTTCACCACCGCCCATTGTGAATATCTTGAGTCCGTCTATTTCAAATATCTGTCCGCGCATAAGGTGGAAAATGTTATCGGATATCTGGTGGACCTTACCGCCGTTCCAGGTGGTGAGGGGATAGGCATTGAGCAGGTCAAAGTTCTCGTGTGTTCCGTCAATGAAGCAGATGTTATATTCTCGCTTTGATAATGCCTTGAGAATCTTCTGCTCATTCTTTGATTTATCCCATATAAAACCAAAATCACCGCACACAATGAGAGTGTCACCGGCTTTTAAATTCTTAAGACCGTTCTTTGAAAGTCTGTTGGGGTCGCCGTGAGTGTCACCGGTTACAAAAACCATAATTTTATTCTCCTTTTTTACAAATACTATTTAACTTTGTCGAATAAGATGTTATAATGTCAAAGGAACAAATAACATTGAAATAACTTTATTTATATATTATAACATTTATCGGTGATTGTCTATGAAAAAATTATTTATTTTTCTGTTTTGCTTTTTGTTTATATTTCCCTTCAGCGTATTAGGTTTTGCCGCAGAGGGGGAGGAGGTAAAAACCGTAAACGGTAACTATGATATCGAAGCTCCCAAATATACTCCCGATATTGCACTTCTTGTCAATGCTGATACAGATACCGTTATTTATTCAAAAAATGCCGATAAAATTACTGCTCCTGCTTCACTTGCCAAGATTGTAACCGCTCTTGTTGCTCTTGATAAAACAAGCGACCTTAACACAAAAATCACCTGTACCGAAAAGGCTATAGAAAGCCTCAGTGGTACTTACAGTACTGTTATGGGTCTTAAGGCAGGGGAGATTACAACTCTTGAAATGCTCCTTTACGGTATGTTTCTTCCCAGTGCCAATGATGCCGCCGCGGTTATTGCCGAGCACTTCGGAAAAGGTGATCAGCAGAAGTTTGTTGACGAAATGAATGAGTATGTTAAAGGCCTCGGCTGTAAAAATACTCATTTTGCCAACGCACACGGTCTTGATGCAAAGAGTGTGAAGGGTTTTGATAATGACAAACAGAATCAGACCACGGCTTATGATATGTACCTTATCAGTAAAGCTGCTCTTGCTAATGATAATATAGTCAAGATTTCTTCAAAGTACGGCAAAACTATGCCGAAAACTAACAAAACCGACGATGTAAGATACCTGTATAATACAAACCCACTTGTAAACAACTATTCCTATTATTTCTATGACGGCGCAATAGGTCTGAAAACAGGCGCAACAGATAAAGCCGGCTCCTGCCTTGTTACAAGTGCCACAAAGGACGGCTATACCTATATCGCTATCTGTATGGGCGGTAAGACAAATTATCCCCTTGACGGTGAAAACCGCAATACCTCTTATCTGATGTGCCGTTATCTTCTTAAGTGGGCTTTTTCTAATATCCGTATGAGAATTATTGCCGACACATCCTATAATATAGGTGAGATAAAGGTTAAGTACGGTCAGGGCTCGGACTACGTTGCTCTTGTTCCTCAGAGTGATATATCTTCTATTATCCACAAAAATATTGCAATCGAGGATATGACCGTTAAGTATGCTGATGATTTTCCTGCAGAAGTCAAAGCACCTGTCAAGCAGGGGGATGTCGTGGGAAAAGCAAAGCTTATGTACAAGGATGTTGAGGTTGCCGAAATAACTCTTGTAGCTCAGCAGACGGTGAAGAAAAACTATCTGTGGGCAACATTCAGCTGGTTGGAAAAGCTTATGGAATCAAAGCTTTTTATTGCTGTTGTAATAATAACGGTGGTTGCAGTAATTGTTTACCTTGCCCTTACCAAGAAAAACAGACAAAGGAAAAAGCGTCGCAAAAACAGCATTGAGATTATCAAGGATTACAGTAACCTTGGCAAGAAATAATAAGATGACATAAAGAAAGCCCCGCAACAAGCGTTGCGGGGTTCTTCTTTCAGCCAAAATTAGTTTGACTTGTTGAGTTTGTTAACAAGCTGTGACTTCTTGTGAGCTGCATTGTTCTTGTGAAGAAGACCCTTAGCAGCAGCCTGGTCAAGCTTCTTAACAGCAACCTTAACAGCCTCAGCCTTGTTAGCGTCGCCTGATTCAATAGCTGCGTTAGCTTTCTTAAGAGCGGTCTTGAGTGCAGAGTTTGCTGACTTGTTGTTAGCAGCCTTTGTTGCGTTAACAAGAACTCTCTTCTTTGCAGATTTAATATTGGGCATTACGGCACCTCCTTTTGCTGTTCATACAGTCAAATATAATACCACAAAGTTATTGTAATTGCAAGAGATTTTTACATAAATTTCAGTTATTTTCCGAACTTTATTTCGTACTCTTTTATTGCATCTTCAATGATTGCAACAGCGTCAAGAACACCCTTGACCTCATCAATTGCCGTGTCCTTATCCTCAAGTGTTTTATAAACGGAGAAAAAGTGCTTCATTTCGTCAAATACGTGTGAAGGAAGCTGACTGATGTCCTTATATGTGCTGTATGTGGGGTCGTTGAAGGGGATTGAGATAATCTTGTCGTCGGCAGCACCGTTATCAAGCATAGTGATAACACCGATGGGGTAGCACTCCACAAGTGCCATCGGTTCGATTTTCTCTGAGCAAAGCACAAGCACGTCAAGAGGGTCGTTGTCCTTTGCGTAGGTTCTGGGAATAAAGCCGTAGTTGGCAGGGTAGTGCGTTGATGTATAAAGTACACGGTCAAGTCTCAGAAGTCCTGTCTCCTTGTCAAGCTCGTATTTCATTTTACTGCCCTTGGAGATTTCTATTACCGCAGCATAGGATGAGCGTGAAATTCTGTCAGGGTTTATGTCGTGCCATATATTCATAATATCGCCTCGGATTCTAATTTATTGCGCCTATATTATAGACCTGTTATTTGTAAAAATCAACATATTTTTAAGTCTTTATTTAGTAATTATTACTTTATTAAAACGAGAGCCATTATACCTGCAAATGAAAGGGCAACTGCACCCAATTCTTTCTTTGAGGGCTTTTGACCGCATAACAAGCTGATTATTGTAGAAACAATCATAACTCCGCCTGTAACAAAGGGATATTGTACCGAGGCAGGCAAAACAGCAAGTGCGATTAAAAGAAGGTAGTTCGCAAACTTGTTTATCGCACCGTAGCCTGTGCCGAATAAATAAGCCTTGGTGGAGATTTTGGGCAATTTGCGACGTAGTGCGAACAAAACTATACCTGCACTTAAAACGCCGAAGAAAGCCGCCCAGATGCTGTAAACAGCCTCGTTGCATTTGTCATAATTTCCCGAAGCATAAATCTTTGAGAGTACACCTGCCATACCGTTGAGGACGAACACACCTGCATAATAAAGTGAGGCAAGCTTATTGTTCTTGTTTCCTTTGCCTACGGTCAAAGCCAACGCTATTGAAATAAGAATAAGGCAAACGGTGTTTCCGATTGTAAGGGGTTCGTCGTAGAATATTATTCCTGTCACAAAGGGGAGCACCATTCCGCCAAGCATTGCAAATAAAGAATAAAGCGACAGGTTTATGTGCTCAATTGCCTTTAGTGAGCAGAAGTTGTAGGCAATTATATTTGCAGATGTAAGAAATGCCATAATGAGTGTAAACGGAGTGGCATCAATCTGAAATTTATTTATAACCAGCAGACAAAATAAACCTGAAAGACTGCTTATAAATGTAAATAAAAAGGTTGAGGCAGTGTTGTTCCCTGCCTCTTTTTCATATTTATCATTGAACAAAAACTGTATGCCGAATAAAATAACTGATACAGACAGAAGAGCATAGTACATAAAAACACCTTACTAATAAAATTTGAGATATTTTATCATATTTTTTCGACTATTACAACAAAAAACGCCACTTGATTTCACAAGTAGCGTTATTTTTATTGATTATTACAGGAGCATCCACCGTTAGAGGATTTTTTTGCACAATCCTTTGCATAGGGGCAACCGATACACTTAACACCTTGCTTTTTTTTACGGATGACGTATATGAGCGCAAGTGCAATTATTATGATTATTAACCCGATAATAATTAAATCCTTCATAATTTATACCTTAGCCTTTTTATCGGATTTTACACAAAGGAATGTAATTATAAGAGCAAAAACTATAACCGCCACAAGTCCGGGTAGGAAGCCTGCACCGAATTTACCGGTGCTGATGAGTGTACCAAGCTGATAAACTAGGTAGCCTATTGTGAAGCCTGTACCTAATTGGAATCCGAGTGCACCGAACAGCCATTTCTTACTTTTCATTTCGGAGTTCATTGCACCCATAGCGGCAAAGCAAGGGGGAGTGAAGAGGTTAAACATAAGGTACGCGAGTGCGGCAACCTTTGTTATGGCAAAGAGTGAAGCAACCTCAGCACCTGCACCTTCAACCATTGTAAGCTCCTCTGTGTCAATAAGGTTGTCGAGCCCCACAAAGCAGACTGCAAGTGTGCCCACAACGTTTTCCTTTGCAATGAAGCCGGTAATTGCGGCTGCTGCAAGCTGCCAGGAAAGAACACCAACAACGGGAATCAAAAGGTATGAGAAAGGCTCTGCAACAGATGCCAATATTGATTGGTCTGCACTCTCTGCAACCGCAAAGCTCCATGTAAATGTCTGCATTAACTGAACGACGGTGTTACAAAGAAGAATAATTGTTGCCGCCTTTACTATATAAGCCCAACCGCGTGAGCACATTGATTTGAATGCTCGTATAAATGATGGAGCCTTGTACTCGGGAAGCTCCATAATGAAGAAGCTTTTACGTGCCTTATAGCCGGTGATTTTATTGATTATAAGCGCACCGAAGAAGATTATCACAATTCCCAGGAAGTACATAAGCGGACCGACCCAGGTTGCATCCTCAAAGAACGCACCTGCAAAAAGAGCAATAACAGGAAGCTTTGCACCGCAGGGCATAAGGGGAGCAAGCATTGCAGTTGCTCTGCGCTCACGCTCTGTACGTACCGTTCGACAAGCCATAACACCGGGCACGGCACAGCCTGTTGCGATAACAAAGGGAATTACAGATTTGCCCGAAAGACCAACCTTTTTAAATATGGGGTCAAGGATAACCGAAACTCGTGCCATATATCCGCAATCCTCAAGCAGAGCAATGAGGAAATACATTACCATAACAAGTGGCAAAAAACCGACAACGGCTATCACACCGCCAATAACACCGTCAATGAGTAAAGAATAAAGTAAGGGATTTGCACCGCTGAACTGTGCTCCTACCCATTCCTGTCCGCTTTCCAGAAGTGCTGTAAGCCAATCGGCAACCCATACACCCGGACCTGCCTGCGAAATCCAGAAAACGAGGAACATCACAACTGCAAAAATCGGAATACCCAGCCATTTATTAGTAAGTAAATCGTCGATTTTATCTTGTGTGTTTCTTTTATGGGTTGAAACACTTCTTGTTTCGACTTGATTCACAATATTGCCAACAAACACAAAACGCTGTTTATCTGCTTTCAAAACGGATTCCTTCGTGCTCAAATCAAGGTCACTCTGTGAATAAGGAGGAATCTGTGTCTTACCCTTGAGTGACAATGCGGAATCAATTACATCCTTCAAGCCCTTTTTTGAGGTAGAGATTGTTTCGATTACCGGGCAGTTCAACATTCTTGACAAAGCCTCAATATCAATTTTTGTTTTCTTCTTGATATTTAAATCTGTTTTGTTAAGTGCGATTACCACAGGTATGCCAAGCTCGAGGAGCTGAGTTGTAAAAAACAGACTTCTGCTCAGATTGGTGGCATCAACAATATTAATTATTACGTCGGGCTTTTCGTTGATTATGTAGTCCCTTGTCACGCTTTCTTCGGAAGTGAAGGGAGAGATTGAATAAGCACCGGGTAAGTCAACAGCAATGATTTTTTCATCGGATTCATTAAGGGAGTTCTTTACGGAGCCTTTTTTTATGTCAACGGTAACGCCTGCCCAGTTGCCGACCTTTTCGTTCCTGCCTGTAATGGCGTTGAACATGGTCGTTTTGCCACTGTTAGGGTTGCCTGTCATAGCAATTCTCATAAAAAACCTCCTTAATAATTCGTCGGTTAGCCTATGCTAACTTTGTGGTCGAAAAATAATCAGAGCCCGTAAACTCTGTTAAAAAACTTCAATTGCTTGTACAAGGGGAGTGTCAATATTGTATCTGCCATCCTTGATTGCGACAATCGAACCGCTTTTACGACGACTGATAACAGTTATCTTTTCTCCTGAGAAGCAACCCAAGGAAAAAAGAAATGCATCAAGCTCTTCGTCCTCTGTGACAATGTCTTTAACAATGTATTCTACACCTGCAACAGCTTCAGTCAAATTCATTGATGCTTCCTCCTATGTGTAAATGTCGGTTAGCCATCGCTAACTGTGGATATAATAGCACTCCATCCAACATTTGTCAAGAATATATTTATAAATTGCAGAAATTTATTTATATTTCAACAAAATTCGATAAATAATATACAGCTTATATATAAATTTTACATATAGCCGGATAAGATTACATATTCTTAATATTCTTGAATCTTTTTGTTTATGACAAAACGGACTGTAAAAAGCAAAAGTTCTTACAATCCGTTTGAATATTTTATGCTTTTGTTTCGATTTTGGGGTCAAATATGGGCATCAACTGAAGCTTGAAAAGGTTAGCTCTGTGACGTTTGTCAATGAGTTCTTTTGTGTGCTCATCATCAATTTCACCTGTTCGGATATAACGGTCAAGTACAGCGTAGGTAAAGCCCAAGTTTTCCTCGTCGGTTTTACCGCAAAGTCCGTCAATAGGTGTTTTGTCAACAAGCTCACGGGGGAGACCAAGAAGATAACCGATTTCCTTAACCTCTGTTACTGTAAGGTTTGACATTGGTGAGAAATCTCCGACCGAGTCACCGTAGCGTGTGGAGTAACCAACCCAATCCTCGGAGAGATTGCAGGTGTTACAAACTCTGCCGTTACAGCTCTGTGATACGGCATAGAGTGTTGTCATTCTTATACGGGGCGGAATGTTCTGTACAGTCTGTGCAGTAACCTGCAAATCCTCGGGAAGAGCCCCCAGAATGCCGTCAACTGCATCCTTTACGTTCACAACGTAGTGCTTTATTCCAAGGTGATTTACAAGCAAAAATGCCTTGTCAATATCGTGCTGCTCACCCTGTGGCATAAGCACACCGATAACACGCTCCTTGCCGAGAGCCTCTACGCATAGTGCGGCTGCAACCGAGCTGTCCTTACCGCCCGAAATACCTACAACGGCATTACATTCGTTGCCGTTCTTATCGAAAAAATTGCGTATCCATTCTACACATTGGTCTTTAACTAACTGTGGGTTAAACATTTATATTCTCCTTAATTATTAAATTAAAATATAAATACAAAAGAGCCGTATATACACAATAGAATTGTCATTATAACGCCTGTTATAACATTCTTTTTATATTTATATCCCTTTGATTTTAAAACGAATCCAAAAACAACTGATGAAATCGGTATAGGTGTAAACGTAAAGAAAACCCATGTGTTTTCAATAAATAATCCGTTTTTTGCGGACAGCGTGTTTGTTAAAAACAATGCACCCATAATCGAAAGTAAGGAAGCAATAAACAATATGACAGAAATAAAACTCCATCTGTTCGCAGCGACAACCTCTTTTGTTTTTTCGGGGTGAGTATACATAAATGCATTTAAAACCGAAACATCATTCAAATCACTTTTTCTTAATATGAAGGATTGTCCGCCTATAATCAAAAACAGCCATTTATCAGAGTTGTCTATTTGCTGAATATCTGTAAAATAGTGCTTGGAATCCCTTGTTTTTTCACCATTACAATATATGCATATGTTTATATAGCTCTCAAAAATTCTGTATTCATATATGGCGGTGCTGATTCTTTCTATGCTGTTTTTCCAGGTTTTATTATATGAATTTACTAATCTGGCAGTAGAAATAATATTTATCAGAAAAAATGCCGAAACAAAGCTTGTCACAGCTACACCGGAAGAAATGATTAGTGAATATATAAGCAGAAAGCAATTAATAACAGCAGCAATCATAGGTTTTTTTATAATGCTGTTAATTTGAAAACGTCGTATTTCATCCAATTCTTCTTTGCTGTAATTGAACTGATAAATTTCTTTTGGAGTTTCACAAAGGGGATGCTCAAAAGTGTTAATCTGGTTATCGTTCATATTTATCACCAAGTAGGCTTATATCACATTTTTTGTTTTATGCTTAGATCATCAGATATGTAAAAACAAATGAAATAAATATCCTAAGTTTATTGGAAATGAATTTCCGTAATATTATGGTTCAATTATATTGAAGTTCGCATTATCTGTTGCGCTGAATTGATTAAGATTATCAACCATAGTCTTAAGAACAGTGACATCACCCTCAAGCTTCATAGATGCACTTATTTTTTCCAGATTTCCTTGAATGATTAAAGCAAGCGCATTTTTCGGACAGGTAATTGTCAGGTCAGGCGACTCGGACAGATAGTTGTGATATTGAAGCAGGGCGCCGTTCACAAAGTGCAATGTAATATTTTCTTTTGTGTCTGTCAGTTTAACGTTAATTATGAATTCTTTGTCCGAAATGGCTTTTTTATCAAGAAGAATTCCCACGTAATCAAAAATCATCTCAGCAGTCATATTTTTCAGCATGCTTCCGTCGGACTTTGCATTCTTTCCTATTTCTGAAGCGTTGCCGTTTCTCAGCTCAAGCGCTGCCGAAAGATAAGCATTTCTCCAGGTTCCTGACTCTGATTGATAACCGAGCTGCTCGAGTGCATCTGCACAAAGGAGTCTTGCGGCTGTGTTGGTCGGGTCAGCGTAAACAAGAACATTTGTAACCTCTGCAACCCAGCGGTATTCACCCTTGTCAAAATCTTCCTTTGCTTTCTTGAGAACCTCGTTGGTATCACCAAGATATTCTACCCATTTTTTTGCACTTTCGGTAGGTTCAAGAGGGTTGAGATTAACGGGGTTTGCATCATACCAGCCCATATATTTCTGATAAACAGCCTTTGAGTTGTGAGCAACGGTTCCGTAGTACTGACGTGAGAACCAGTTTTTAGCAAGCTTCTCGGGGAGCTCAATCATATTTGATATTTCATCGGATGTATAACCCTGGTTAATATATGTAAGTGTCTGGTCGTTGATGAATTTGTAAACTGCTGCTGTATCTGTAAGGTAATCATTTACAATCTCGTTACCCCAGTGGGGCCAGTTGTGTGATTGGAAGGAGACCTGAACATCTTTCCCGTAGAGATTTATTGCTTCTGCAATATATTTCGCCCAAGCATTTCCGTCGCGTACCTGAGCACCTCTGAGCGTATAAAGGTTGTGTAGTGTAGCAGTGCAATTCTCTGCAACCCAAAGTGCCTTCATCTGCGGAAACCATACGTTCATTTCTGCAGGAGCTTCCGTACCGGGAGTCATCTGAAACTCCATTTCTATACCGTCGATTGTATATTTTTCACCGGTTTCCTTGATTTCGTATGTGGGTGTGATAAAAGAAACAGAGCCTGTTGACTGTCCCATACCTATACCCATTGCCATTTTACCTGTTTCCGATTGTTCAAGGAACACACCGTATTGATAGGATGCTCGTCTGCTCATGCCCTTGCCGGCATATACGTTTTCGCTGACCGCGTGCTCGGTAAAATGCTGAGGAACAATAATAGGAATAAGCCCGCTTGCAAGCTGTTCCTCCAGGGTGAGGGAGCTGTCAGCAACCTTATCCTCAGTGACAACACCCTTTATACCACCGTAGTGGTCAACGTGGGGGTGTGAAATAACAATTGCTTTAACAGGTAGTTTGCCAAGGTTTTTCTCAACAAGCTCCATAGCCGCCTGAGTACATTCAACACTCATAAGCGGGTCAAATATAATCCAACCTGTTTCACCCTTGATGAGGGTGAGGTTTGCCATATCATAGCCACGGACCTGATAAATGTCTTTGCATACCTCAAAAAGACCGTATGCGTGATTATTCCTTGTGTTTTCCCACAGGCTGGGGTTAACTGTATCGGGACATTCGTTGTAGTTATCAACAAAGCTGTAAGCCTTCTGACTCCAGATAACCTCTCCGCTATCATCCTTTATTTCGAGTGCCTCGGGAGCATCAATGAGACCCTTTGTTGCAAATTCGTTTTCTGATTTATCATTGAAATCAAGCGTGTTGTAAATAGCTGAGTTAACCTCAACGGTGAAATCTGTTGCCGCTTTGCTGTCGGTATTTAAACCCAGCTCGGTAACCATATCTCCATCCGAGTTTGAATGACAACCACCCAATATAAACAAAAATGTGCTTACAGTAATGATAACAGCACCCGAACAGGCAACTATTTTTTTGAGTTTATTATTTAACTTCATTCTATACAACTCCTTTCAGTTGACATCAATTTGTTTCAAATGTAATTATATTATAAATGTATTTTTGCTTTTTTTCAATGATAAGCGTATAACAAAATAATTTTTTATTATACGGGAGATTCAAATTCCTCCTTATGAAATTACAATATAAAGAAAAACGAAGAACACCGGAAAGGGTATCCTTCGTTTTAGCAAGTTGTATCGATTTAAATATTATTTTTTCTTTTTCTGGTTTTCTTTGTCGGCTTTATATACGCAAACCATCAGAATAACGAAACCGATAAAACTCAGAATAAGTAAAAGTGTATGCAGCCAATCAGGCAGGGTGATCAGCGTGGGAAACAATTCAAGTATCAGGAGAAGCAACTGGAAAAGTAAAAACAAAACAATCAATATGACATTACCGATAAATTTCACAACACCTATTTTATCCATAATGGATTTGAAAAAGTTCTTGAATGCTTTGAGTATTTCCAAATGTATTCACCAGCCTTTAAGTGATTATATCATGTATAGGAAAATTTTTCAATGATGTATCGCCTATGCGATATGAAGTTATGCTTGCATAATGATGTTGCTCCTGTTAGTCGCAATGATGCGATGTTTGCTAATAAACATTAGCGAAGCGACCTCATTAGGCGATAGCCGTCATCATTAACGAAGTAACATCATTTGCCGAAGGCAAACATCATTCCAAAAAGAAAACGGAACGCAATGCGTTCCATTCTTTTTGGTTGCGGAGAGGGGATTTGATGGGCTCTGCCCATCATTCGCAAGCAAGCTTGCGAACACCCGATTGTGTTCGCCTTCGGCGAGGGGAGGTTCAAATCCCCTGATAGTTCAACACAAAGAAAAACGAAGAACACCCGAAAGGGGTATCCTTCGTTATTGGCTCGTAGCACCGAAAAAGATATCACTTGCCAAGTTGATATAAATAATCGTTATACGTGTAATAATCTTTACTTTGAGGACTGTATTCATCGCAATTATCCGCAACACTTTTTACTTTATCATATATCTTATATTCTTCGCTGTTATAAAACAAATTGCACATATTTTCTTTTGAATTAACAGTTAAACCTTTTGTGCAAAAAAGTTTCCCTGTCTCATTTCCGTAAAGACACATATTCCCGTGTCGGCAAGTCATACAGCATTTAAGCAATACGCCGTCAGGCAACTGCTTTTGCACATTGGCAAAAGCGTCTACCCATAAATAATCTTTACCTTGTCCCCAAAGTTGTTCACCGTTATATTTTACGCCAACACTGACGGTAGGACCTTTTTCAAGTTTACCTTGATAATATGTATCTTCTTCGTGATATACGATGTGTATTTCTGTTTCTTCCTCACCTGCAGGAGTAATTAGGTATCCTTGATGGATATATTGTTTATGCAGTTCATACCATGCTTTTTTGCGATATTCATCCCATTCAACAAAAACTTCATCAAAAGCAAATGTTACCAAAAAATAAGCTTGAGCGCAGGTGCTTAATTCTATATAGGTTTTGTTTTCTTTCTTACAGATATCAATGCAATTTATAGTAATACCATTTTTAATTTCATTCAAAAAATGTTTTTCGGCTTCTTTTCCATTATAAATTATTTGAGGTTCATTCGTGTACCAATTTCCGTCATCATCAACTTTATATGCTCGCATTGGCTCAAGAGAAATAACCTCAAATCCGACAAAAACAAATTCAGCAAGGTCAATTTCCATATCGCAGTCATGCGGATTTTGAGCCGCATTTTCATGTATATTAAGGTGCTGTGCTGAGAGAACAAGCTCGTTTTTATCAAAACTTATAAAAGAAAACTCAGCATCATGAAATTCAAACAAATCAATTTCATTTTCAACACGATATTTCATATTAACTCTCCTTTCCTTTGTTTTATCGCTTATATTATATCAAAATTACATTCCAACTGCAATATATTTTAGTTCAAGTCCTCCCCAAAGGTCGTTTTTGGAAAATGATATCTTTTGAATTTCACCTTGAAAATGGCATAACAAAACCCCGAAACCGCTGTGGTTTCGGGGTTTTTCGAACCGATATCTTTTTCGGTTCGAAATGTTGGTTGCGGAGGGGGGATTTGATGGGCTCTGCCCATCATTCGCAAGCAAGCTTGCGAACACCCGATTGTGTTCGCCTTCGGCGAGGGGAGGTTCAAATCCCCCAAACTATTCTGAAACAAAAAAATACAGGCTACCAAAAGGTATCCTGTATTTGTTGGTTGCGGAGAGGGGATTTGAACCTCCTGACCTCCGGGTTATGAGCCCGACGAGCTACCAAACTGCTCTACTCCGCGATATCTACTTGCCTCATCTCGTGAGTGCTTAAGCATTATAACACTATAAGTTTATGTTGTCAA
>JAZSGZ010000041.1:0-185353 GCA_045532945.1 Acutalibacteraceae bacterium | reverse complement strand
GAACTCTTTAATTCTTCTTCTTTGCGGATTGCCATAAAACGAAGAAGTACCTGTGGCATACCGAAATATCCTAATCCCCAAGCCATCATGGAACAGATACGCAAAATACCATATTCAGAAGCTGCACCAAATACTGGTTTTCCAGCTTCTACTAACTGCGCCCCTTCTGCACCTACTGTAGGATTTGCAATGCCGAAGAATTCAAAGAATCCCGGGATGGATTTCGCATTTTCCATAACTGCACCAAATCCACCTGCGCTAATTGTGCTGACAACTACAATAACCGTCAACGCAACAATCATAACAATACCCTGCATAAAGTCAGATGCACTCTCAGCAAGGAAGCCACCAAGGATTGTATAAAGAAGCACAAAAACTGCACCAACAATCATCATAGTAACATACGGTGCATCAAAAAGTGTTGCGAAAAGCTTACCGCAGGTAACAAAACAGCTTGATGCATAAACAGTGAAGAAGATAAGAATAAACAAAGCAGCCAATGAAACAATTACCTTCTTCTTCTCACGGAATCGGTTTGAGAAAAACTCAGGCAATGTAATTGAATTATTTGCCCTTACGCTATATCTTCTGAGTCGTTTTGAAACAATAAGCCAGTTAAAATATGTACCTACTGCAAGACCGATTGCAGTCCATGCTGCGTCGGCAAGACCGCACCAGTATGCAACACCGGGAAGTCCCATAAGAAGCCAACCGCTCATATCAGATGCTTCGGCACTCATTGCCGTAACCCACGGACCGAGAGAACGTCCTCCGAGGAAATAGTTTTCGGAGCTTTTGTTCGCGCGCTTTGCAAACACAAAACCGATAACGATAACAACCGCCATATATATAATCATAGCGATTAAAATCTGTGTGGATTTTCCCATAATTTCACTCCTAAAAATAAGATGTCTAATATAATATCATATAATATGCATTTATTCAACAATATTTTTAATTAAATTCATATTTATGTATAATTATACTATAATCAAGCCAAACTGACATAATGAACACGGGCAAAATCTGTTTCTATCGTGCTGGAATATACAGATGAATTGGTGTAATAAGCCAAATCCTGAAAATAATCCTTGTACTCTGTATCATCCTTTTCAAAGTCTTTCACATATACATACAGCTTATTGTTCTCGGTTTCAATTACGGCATCGCCCACTGTTGAAACAAAATCATCATAGTTTTCAACCACAATGTAATTTGTGAAAAGACTTTCTTCACAATCCGGTAAAATGTCTTCGTAATGATTTTCATACAGACTCAGCTCATCTGAAAAGCCGAACTTAAAATCAACCCATATATCGTTGGCATCGCTGTCATTATTTTGAGTGACCGTAGCATCCACATTATACCACTTGCCGTCAAGCAAAGCCACGCACCAGGTATGACCTGTTCCGTTGTTCTCTGTGGTTTCGTCCTCTGCGGATTCACCCTCTGAGGTCTCGTCATCTGCAGTTTCCTTCGATTCGGTTGTCGGTTGCTCTGTTTCTTCGGAGGACTCATCCATATCCGGGTCATATACCTTTTCAAAGCACTTAATTCCGTTAATGTTACACAATAAGGAAAACATATTTGAAAATCCGTCACAGATTGTCTCTTTTTCCACAACGGCATTGTAAAGATGGTCACAATTATGGAAATTACCCTCTTCATCCTCACTGTACCTGATGTTCTCGACTATATAGTCAAAGATTACACTTGCTTTCTCCTTATCTGTTTTTGCTTCACCGAAATCAATTCTTGTTTTCTTAGCTTCCTCAACAGCTTTTAATACTTTTTCTGTTCTTTCTTTTGTAAAATTATCTATTTTAACGATATCTCCCGATATAGACTTTTCCGTCAACTCCCTCATAATGATTTCGGAAAAAGTCATTTCTGTTTCCCACATAGAGTACTTTATATTCTGTTGAAGCAGGGGGGAATCTGACGACAGCAGCGTAATTATATCCTCAATATCCCTGCCCTCACTATAACCAGCATCATCAACAACATAAATGAAATTATAATTGTTATCCCAGGCATACTCCAATGCGTTGTAAACTATTTTCTCATCTGAATTAAGCAAATCATAACAAACTCCGCTGTTATAAGCATCGGTTTTCGGCTGATACGCTTCCAACTCCTCTGCGCTGAGCCACACCGACCCTTCACCGAATTCCTGCTTGGTGCTGAAGCCGTATGTCTGAGCGGGATACCACGCTGCTATAAGTTCCTCCCGCCTCTTCTCGTAATACCTAAACATAAGAACCGTTGCCGCAATCAGAAGGAGGCACACCGTAATTTCAAAAATCCTTGATTTCTTATTTTTCTTCACATACACACCTCCTCTTTTCAATTCACGAAAATTATACCACAGATTCTACAAACCGCACAACTGCACAAAAGAAATTACCGTCTGCAAATTGCACAAAAAAACGTGATATTTTTCTATTTTCTGCTCATTGAATTGTTTGCAAACATCTATTATTATTAACTCATAACACCTATGAAAGGGGTATGTTTATGAAAATCACATTTATGGGTGCAGGAAGTACTGTTTTTGCACGTAATGTTATCGGTGACTGTATGTGCACAGAAGCACTCCGTGACAGCACCTTTGCACTTTATGACATTGATGGCGAACGTCTTAAAGAAAGCTACACCATTATCGAAGCCATCCGCAAGGCAAAGGGCGGATACGGTAAGGTAGAGTGCTACCTCGGAGTGGAGAACCGCAAGGATGCTCTCAGAGGAGCAAACTTCGTTGTAGATGCTATTCAGGTTGGTCTTTATGACCCCTGCACAATTATCGACTTTGAAGTACCCAAGAAATACGGACTGCGTCAGACTATCGGTGATACACTGGGTATCGGCGGTATTATGCGTGCACTCCGTACCATTCCCGTGCTCGAGGACTTTGCCCGTGATATGGAAGAGGTTTGCCCCGATGCGCTTTTCCTCAACTATACAAACCCCATGGCTATGCTCTCCGGCTATATGCAGAGATATACAGGTGTGAATACCGTCGGTCTTTGTCACAGCGTACAGACCTGCTCCTCCGACCTTTTTGAACAGCTTGGTATGCAGGATAAATTAGAGGGCAGGAAGGAGCTTATTGCAGGTATCAACCACATGGCATGGCTCCTTGAAATTAAAGATAAGGACGGCAATGACCTCTATCCGGAAATCAAGTCAAAAATTGATGAAAAGCTTAATGACCCGGACTTCAGCAACAAGGTTCGTCTTGAATACATCAAGAACTTCGGTTACTACTGCACAGAGTCAAGTGAACACAATGCAGAATATAATATGTTCTACATCAAGAGCAAATACCCCGAGCTCATCGAACGTTACAATATCCCCCTTGATGAATATCCCCGTCGTTGCGTAAATCAGATTGCAAAGTGGA
Source organism: Acutalibacteraceae bacterium (assembly GCA_045532945.1). Classification (GTDB taxonomy): domain Bacteria; phylum Bacillota; class Clostridia; order Oscillospirales; family Acutalibacteraceae; genus DTU089. The sequence continues at coordinate 181,950 of JAZSGZ010000041.1, read as the reverse complement.
AAGAGGAATATGCTGAAATGCTTGAGAAGGGTGTTAAGGAGCACAACCGCTCAAACGAATATGCATCACACATTATGGAGTCAATCGTAACAGGCACACCTTATCAGATCGGTGGTAACGTGCTCAACTCCAACCACCTTATTACAAACTTACCTGCTGAGGCTTGTGTTGAGGTCCCTTGTCTTATCAACGGCAGAGGTGTTCACCCCTGTTATGTAGGTGCACTTCCCGTACAGTGTGCGGCTATGAATATGACAAACATCAACGTTCAGCTCCTTACCATTGAAGCGGCTCATACAAGAAAGCTTGAGCATATTTATCAGGCAGCAATGCTTGACCCCCACACAGGCAGTGAGCTTGACATTGACACAATCAAGAAAATGGTTGACGACCTTATTGATGCACACGGTGATTATTTACCCAAATTCAACTAAAAAATATTTTTCAGGGAGCGGATCTCCGCTCCTTGTTTTTTTAATAAATTCTTCTTGAAAAAACGGTCAGAATATGTAATAATACCAACGTTATTTTACTTATCACAGAGGTTTATTATGGAACAGAAAAGAAGTAGTTTTTCAGGAAAATTAGGGTTTGTACTTGCCACGGCAGGCTCCGCGGTAGGTCTGGGTAATATCTGGCGTTTTCCCTATCTTGCGGCACAGTACGGCGGCGGTATTTTCCTGTTGGTTTATCTTGTGCTTGCACTCACCTTCGGCTTTGCGCTTATGTGTGCCGAAATCGCAATCGGCAGGAAAACAGGTGTAAGTGCCATTGGTGCTTACAAAAAGCTTAACAAGAAGTTTTCCTTTGTAGGTATTCTCGCATCAGTAGTACCTATTATAATCCTCCCCTACTACTCCGTTATCGGCGGATGGATTATTAAATATCTTACAGTATTCGTTTCAGGTAATATGGCAGCAGCTGCCACAGACGGATTTTTCGACAGCTTTATTGCCTCACCCTCAGAGCCTGTGGGTTGGTTCTTGATTTACCTTGCAATTACCGCCCTGGTTGTGCTCCTTGGTGTTGAAAAAGGAATTGAAAAGGTCAGCAAGATAATGATGCCCGTCTTGGTTGTTCTTACAGTATTCATTGCGGTATATTCGTTATTTATGCCCGGTGCAATTGACGGCCTTATCTACTACATCAAGCCCGATTTCAGCAAATTCTCATCCACAACAGTCCTTGCTGCCATGGGTCAGCTCTTCTACTCAATGTCGCTTGCAATGGGTATTATGATTACCTACGGCTCATATATGAAAAAGGATGTTAACCTTGAAAGCTCAGTTAAGCAGATTGAGCTCTTTGACACAGGTATTGCTTTCTTTGCAGGTCTTATGGTTATTCCTGCAGTTTTCGCCTTCTCCGGTGGTGATGAAACTGCCCTCGGTAAGGGCCCCGGATTGATGTTCGTTACACTCCCCAAGGTTTTCCAGAGTATGACCGGCGGTAACATTATCGGTACTGTTTTCTTTATTCTTGTACTCTTTGCCGCACTTACATCGTCAATTTCACTTATGGAAACCGTTGTTTCAATATTCATTGACAAATTCGGCTGGAGCCGTCGTGTAACCTGTATCGGTGTATTCATCGGTTGTGTTGCCCTTGGTCTGCCCTCTTGCCTTGGTTACGGCACATTAAGTGATGTTACAGTTTTCGGTATGGCATTCCTTGACTTCTTCGACTTTATAAGCAACAGCGTGCTTATGCCGATTGTGGCACTTCTCACCTGTATTCTTGTAGGTTATATTATCAAGCCTAAAGCCTTGATTGAGGAAATTGAAATCGGCGGTAAATTCAAAAGAAAGACCTTGTTTACCGTTGTTATCAAATATATTGCACCTGTTTGCATTGTGCTTATTCTCATTTCATCCATTCTTGATGCAACAGGCATTGCAAAGATATAAATTTAGGGACTGTTTTACAGTCCCTTTTTCATTGTTATATTAGGTTTTAATGCAATGTGTCAAAATTTAATATACACAAACAAGTTCTTTTTTCAAAACATTATTTCAAGGAGAAACTGATTTCATTGCCATTCTTGTCAAAATACAATTTTCCACTTTTGCCCTTGGCCGTTACTATTTTGCCGTTTATTGATAATGTATATTTTTCATCCCTTGAAATAATGGGGTTCCCATTATTATCTATCATTTCGTAGTAATTATCTTCAGTTTGATATATTGTTCTATCTCCGGTAAACTCAACCTGTTTCATATTCAAACATAATTGAGGCTCAAATTGTTGTTCGCCTTTTGAATCCACAACTGTAATATAAAACTTATCATCAAGACCATGGATAATTATTAATGCATACTCACCTACGCAAGAAACATCAATAATCTGATTAGCAGGTACATCACTATATTCTGATATACTGTTGCTCTCCATATCCCATATCTGCAACTTGTCTAATTCTTTATACACTGCAATTTTCTCAGATGCAGATATAATATCTGGACCTTGTTCACAGGTGCCATCTGTGCTAAAAACATAACAACCATCTATTTCTTTTTCTTCAGAACCACAAGGCGTACAATAAAAGCCATCACTCACAATAAACTTACCATTATGCACGCCCGTACTTTTAATGGTGCATTTTCTAAAATCTATGGTATTATTTATGGCACAATCAATAACACCACCTATATTGTTATAATTGTTAGTCTGGTAAAACACTTTATCGCCTAAATGTTTATATGAACTATAAATAGAACCACCCTCCGGTAATTTTGCACCAGGAGTCAATTCAACATCCCACTCGCCCTCACTATTGATAAGACCATATGAATGTTCTTCCTTGGAAACATCGCCTGTATTTTTATAAACTAAAATATACCCGCCACCTTTACCAATAATCTCATCGAAATCTTCTTTGTTAAATGATTTTTTACTTCCTGTTGAATTAATAACCGTATATAGCTCTTTATCACCTATGGTTTCGCATAAATAACCCGCATTTTCGCTTATTGGTGTAAAGTCAACATCCAAATAATCTCCAAATTCATAGTTATCGGTATAATAAAATATTTGACCCTTATTGTCTGCCACACCGCTATATGTTTTATCACCTTTTGTAAATTCTACTTTAAAAAGGCCTTCGCTTACCACACTATTCAAAACTTGTATTTCTGTTTCTGCTTCTGACTGTACCGCTAATTCTTTTTCAATTTGTCCAGTAGAATTATCACCGGAACCGCAACACAAAAGGCTACTTACCAACAATAAAACAACTAGTATAAATGCGATTTTTTTGAGTTTCATTTTTTACCTCCATAAATAAAAAAGTGCGCCAACCGAAGTTAACGCACTGAAAAGCGCAACTCCGATTGTCGCCAAACAAAGTTCAAACAGAAAAGGAAACCCTTGTCACCATCTGAATGGAGTTGCGTTTTTACCTAACTCTTTTCAGATGATAACCCCAAAAGGGCATACTATCCCTGCAATATGAGGTTTTCCTTTTTCATTATTCAACTCTGTTTGGCAAGTATAAATATATCATAGCCTTCATAATAAATCAAGTAATAATCAAGCTTTTAAACTGCAGATGTTTTTGTTCTACCTCTGTTTGACAAGCTTGACCCCGGATGGTATAATTTTTACGTATTGAATCCGAGGTGTATTTATGAAAAAATTTGTTTCAATTCTGCTTTGTTTTGCCTTTATTTTATCAACTGCCGCTTGCGAGGATTTTGGTAAAACATTGAATGAGCAGTATGCAAATATTGTAACTGAATACGAGGAAAAGTACGGTGCTATATCCCTCGACAGGGATATATTCGCCCTCAACGATGCTCTCGGCGGTGTTTCCTACGTTGAGCTTGTGGACTTTGATGCAAACGGTACGGACGAGCTTCTCATTATCTTTGACCAAAACACAAAAGATAACAACCTCGACGGTGCCCTCACCTGCCATATTTATGCAGAGGCGGATGGCAAGGCAACACTTGTTTATGATAAAAATCTTGCTGTTGCAGATATCCGCACAACCGTTGCAAACACTATTGGTTGCGAGTTCAAGGGGCGTACACTTTGCTTCACATCTGCCGAAGGTAAAACGGGACTTCTTGAGGTGAGGATGTACACCGAGGAGTTGGAGCATTATCCGCTGAAGATATTTGACTCCACAAAAAATGAGCCCGTTACAACCTTTGAACACAGCTTCCTTGAATATAAATACCTTTCCTTTAACGGCACGGAGTTTGTCCCCGACATAACAGTTGCTGTTGAAAAGGGCTCTCCGTCAAGTAATTTATTCTTATTGAACGGTGACACCTGCTCGGAAATAACCTTCAACGAAAGTAAAAAGCCTGTAACAAGGTACATAGAACCCTCAACCTATTACCTTGACAGATGTCTTAAGCAGATTGACACGGTAAAATCCACTCTGGGGATGAAGCCTACCGTATTAAACGAATATACTCCCCGGGTTGTAAAGCCCCAACTCAACCAAAAAGAGCTATACAATCAATACAACACCATTCTCAAAGAATATCAAACAAAGCACACCGTCGCTTATGTCGACCTTATAGATTTCAACAATGATAAATCTGATGAATTTATTATAGTTTACGGCATACCAAATGAAACCGACACACATCATTATTCAACGGAAAAGCACATTTTTATATGTGAAATATTCGGTGCTCAGGGTTCGGAAATTGTAAATCTTGTTAAATTCAATTTACCTGTCAACGACTACCGTAGTCTTATGGGTAAAACCTTGTGGCTCGCTGAGCAAAACGGCAAAACCTATCTGTGCAATTATATGAACTATACATTATATATGCCTGAGGAAGGTCTGTCCGACTTCAAGAACGTTGACGATAATTACCACCAGTTTTTTACTGCTGACTGTTACTACACCTACAACGGTGAAAAATTTGTTCTTGAAAACAAATATTCCTGGCAAGGTGAACGTGATGAAATGATTACAATGATAAATGATAAGCGGTGTGATTTATCGGAATTTTACAAGCATCAGCAAAGCCCTGACACGGTTGAAAATATGGTTGATATATCGTCGAATCCCGAAAAATTAAATGCTCACAATTCAGAAATCAAGAAATTATTGAGTGAATAAAACAGAACTACCCGAAAAGATTTTTCTTTTCGGGTAGTTTATTTATGCGTTAATCAAAGAACATCGTAAATATTGCTCTCGCCTGTTGTAAGGTTGAAGATAAGTGTTTTTTCTTCACCGTTTTCAACGAAGTCAAGGTGAATTGAATCCTTGCTTACAAACTCTGCAAGCTTAACCTTATAATCCTTGTCCTTGAAAAATTCCTTAAGATAGCCTATTCTCTCTTCATCAAAATCCCCTGCATTGTCGGAAACAAAAAGAACGTTACCGCAAATCGAGTTGATTTTACCGTGAAGAAGCTTCTGCTCCATAGTGTAATTGATGTTGATATCACGAAGGAAGAAAACATCAGGGTCATTACAGAATGCTCTGCCGTCAAGATGGTTACGGAAGATTGTGTTGATAATTGCGTTCTGCGATGAGGGGTTTTCACAGTTAATTCTTATGGAGCTTACAAGTGCATTTACGCTCAGGTTACCTGCAAGCGTAAACTTCCAGTTTTTGCTTGCATCACAGCTGATTCGACAAGCATCGAAGATACCCATACAAGCACCGATGGGCACACCGCAACCGAGAATCCATTTGTCACCGCAAGCCTCACGAAGAAGGTCAACACCGTCACACATAATCTCGCCGCGTGTTTTTCCGTTACGTGGCTCAATACATTGACTGTAAAGGAAGTCAAGCTTCACCATATCAAAGCCCCATTCATTGAGCACTACATCAAAAACGTGCTTGATATATTCACGTGCTTCAGGGTTATAGATATCAAGAGTATATGCACCGCCCCAGCCCTGACAGCCCAGCATCTTTTTACCGTTACGGTTGTGTCTTAAGAGCCAGTCAGGGTGTTCGTTTGCAATTTTTGAACTTACCTGTGCGCTGAAGGGAGCAAGCCAGATACCTGCCTTATAGCCCTTTTTATGAATTTCATCTGCAATGAACTTCATACCGTGAGGGAACTTTGATGCATCTGTAAGGAGCCAGTCACCGACTGCCTGCTGATAGCCGTCATCAACCTGGAAGATATTAACCTCGTCGCTTGCTCTGTCAAGCCCGTTAAGGTCACGGAGAATAATATCCTCGTTAATATCCTGGAAGTAGTTGTACCATGATGTGTAGCCTGAAAGGTGGTCAATGGCAGGCTTCTTACAACCGACAAAGTCGAAGAAGTATTTATCCATTACCTCGTCCATATCGCCCTCGATAATTGCGATATCAAAGATTTCGTATTCCTGACCTGCTTTAAGGCTGAGACCGTCAACGTCCTTACGGATGATGAATTTATCTTCATTCATATCAACGGCAAAGATAGTGAAGCCGTTACGCTCACTCCTTGAGCCGTAAAGCTTGATTTCTCTCTCGCCCATTTCACGGAGGTAGCAGTATGTGTAAGCGTGGAACTTACCTTCCTCACCGTAGCTTTCAAAGTGATAGTCACCTGAAAGACCTGCAAAGTGCTTAAGGAATTTGTTGATATTAGCTGCCTTGATAAGGCCGTCAAATTTATCCTTCTTTGAGAATTCACGGGTTGTTGTCCAAGCCTGATAGCCGTTTGCAAAGAACAAATCCTCATCATCGAAATCCATTTCCCTTTCAATTTCAAAGGACTTCATTGTAATATCGCACTTTGCCTTAAGCACACATCTGATTGATTTATCATCCTGCTTAAGCTCAAGCGTGAAGCCTCTGCCGTCAAGACAATTCTGTTTCACAAGAACCTTACCTATTAAAAATTCTGATCTGATTTTTTCAAACATAATATTTTCTCCCATTCAGTTATTTACAACGTCAATGAATTTAAGGAACTGCTTTTTACCATCATCGTTTCTGTCATATACACCGCATTGACCGAGAATATCTGCAAACACCTTACCGATTTCGTTCTGCAAAATCTCCTCGCAGTTTTCTGCGGTAATATTATTATTTGCCATAATCTCCTGTGCCCATTCAGTGTGTTTTGCAATACGCTCGTCGGCAGAAATATCCGCACCACTCACCATAGCATCACGGAGAAGTGTCATTTCTGTTTTAAGTCGTGAGGGAAGCACTGCAAGACCCATAACCTCAATAAGACCGATATTCTCCTTCTTGATGTGATGGTGCTGAGGATGGGGATGATAAACACCGTCGGGATATTCCTCAGTGGTGATGTTGTTTCTGAGAACCAAATCAAGCTCAAACCTGCCATCCCTGAAGCGGGCAATAGGTGTAATTGTGTTATGAGGTACACCGTCAGTTTCCGCAAAGATGAAAGCTTCTTCGTCGGTATAGGTGCGCCACTTTGCAAGAATCTCCCCTGCAAGAGTACAGATTTCGTCAGTATCAGCTCCAATAAGGCGAAGAACCGACATAGGCCATTTCACAATACCGCCCGAAACACCGGGATATTTTTTAAACTCAACAGGTGTTTCCACAGGCGCCTTTGCCATTGCAAAGGTATAATTACCACCCTGAAAATGGTCGTGTGTAAGAACCGAACCACCGACTATGGGCAGGTCTGCATTTGAGCCTACAAAGTAGTGGGGGAATTTCTTAACTATTGCAAAAAGTCTGCGGAAGCCCTTTTCGCTGATTTTCATAGGCTGATGAATTTTATCAAACACTATGCAATGCTCGTTGTAGTAAACATAGGGTGAATATTGCAAGCACCAAGCCTCGCCCTCAAGGTCAAGGGGAATTACTCTGTGATTCTGCCTTGCAGGGTGGTTTACTCTGCCTGCATAACCCTCATTTTCGGGGCAAAGCATACACAAGGGGTACGAGCTTTGCTTCATTTTGAGAGCTGCCGCAATTGCCTTGGGGTCCTTTTCAGGCTTCGAAAGATTGATTGTAATATCAATATCACCATACTCGGTAGGTGTGATCCACTTAACATCGTTTTTAATACGGTACTCACGTATATAGTCAGACTTGCGTGAAAAGTGATAGTAATACTCTGTTGCCTTTTCGGGACTTTCCGCATAAAGTGAATTGAATTTATTTATTACCTCAGAGGGTTTTGGGGTAATAGCCCCCATAAGCTTTGTGTCAAACAAATCACGGTAAACTACTGAATTTTCACACACGCCTCTTTCACAAGCATCATCAAGCAACGTTTTTAAAACATCCTCAAGTGAAGCACCTTTTACAGGCTCACCTGCATCTATACTGTCAAGGCACATCACCTCAAGCAATCTGTTGACTGCCCACACCCTGTCAAGACCGTCAATAAGACCTTCATCAACGGCATATTCAACGAGTGTTCTGATTGCTGAACTTACTGTCATTTTCTCTCCTCCGAACATATTTTATCTACATATTACATCATTATAATTATATATTGAAACTTATAGTGTTGCAAGTTTTTTGAAAAAATAATCAATAAAAATCCGCCAGACTTTTACATCTGACGGATTTTTATTGTTACGTTACTTTAAAATAGGCTTATCAATAAGCGATACCGATTTTTTCTTCGTACCCTCAAGCTCTAAAATAACAAGCTCGTTTTCATCCTTGAGTAAGGGTGCAGGCAGGTACAGAGTGTACTGCGGTCCGCGTTTTAAAAACCTGCCAAGGTTAAAGCCGTTAATGTAAACGACGGCATTGGTAAAGCCACGCATATCAACAAAGGTGTCAACCTTTTCCTCTGCTTTGAACACCGCTTTCATAAAGCAAGGTGCATTATACGCAGATTTCTCGTACTTGATTTCAGGCGCCTTATCAAGCTCCATACAATAAACATCCCAATCAACAACAGCCTGACCTTCAAGGTAAATCTCATCAATACCCTTGCGGTCATACAGACGACGGGCATAGTTTACTCTGCCGAGAGCCTGTACGAGAATATCAACTCTGCACTCACCGTTAAAAGCAGGGATTTCAACGCTGAAGCTTTCATCGTGAAGAGCCTGACCCTTAAGCTTTGCACGGTCATAAATGTGCTTCAATTCACCATTGATGTAAACGTATGCAATGTCGTGAACACCGAAGGCATTAAGCTTTGAAGCATCGTAAAAGCCCTTGAGAACCGTGCTGTACAAAATAAGACCGCTGTTCTGACCGTAGTGTTCCATTGTGTAGGGAATATGTGATTTTTTATGCTTTGCAAAGCTCTTATAGACCTTCTGCAAATCTGCAAATTCGGTGAATTTAATATTACCGTAGCCTTTTGTTTGTGCGTCAGGTGGGAGCTCGGGAAGCTCCTTGCCCGACTGCTTTGCCATTCTGTCCCTCAGAATAAAGTATTTTTCCGTATAACCACCATACTCATTCAGGGGTGCACCGTAGTCATAGCTTGTAGTGGTGGGACAATAGCAGTCATAGTAGTTTGCACCTGATGAGAACCCGAAGTTTGTACCGCCGTGGAACATATAGAGATTGAAGCTTGCATCCTCTTTAAAAAAGCCGTCAAGACTTCTGCCCAAGGTTTCTTCAGGGTCATCTGTATGGTGTGAGGTGCCCCAACGGTCAAACCAACCGCACCAATGCTCACCGCACATAAGGGGCTTGTCAGGCTGCAGCAGCTTCAAATCGTCAAAGCGGTTTTCGTTGTATCCGCCGAAGTTTGCAACCATAAGCTCCTCGGGAATACCTCCGCCCGAGAAGAAATACTTATCCTCACCGTCAGAGGTGAAAAGCTGACAATCCACACCTAAATCCTTCATATAATCACGGAGCCAATAGAGATATTTTTTATCTCTGCCGAAGGAACCGTACTCATTTTCAACCTGCATTGCAATAAGCTTGCCGCCATTGCTCTCCTGGAAAGGAATAAGCTTAGGGATAAGCACCTTAAAGAAATCCTCAACTGCCTTTATGTACTTTTTATCCCAGCAACGAAGCCTGATGTTTTTATCCTTAAGAAGCCATGCAGGAAGACCGCCCAAATCCCACTCCGCACAAATATAGGGACCGGGTCGCACAATAACGTAAAGACCCATATCCTGTGCTGTTTTTACGAATCGCTCAATGTCAAGCATACCCTCAAAGCAGAACTCACCCTTGCGGGGCTCGTGGAAATTCCAGGGCACATATGTCTCAACGGTATTAAGACCTGATGCCTTTAATTTAAGGAGTCTGTCCTCCCAATACTCGGCAGGAATTCTGAAATAGTGCATTGCACCTGAATAGATATGGAACTCCTCTCCGTCCATATAGAATTTTTTATTTTTAATCTCAAGCATAGTTTTTCTCCTGTAATTCTGATTTAGAGTTTCTCCACTCCGCCCATAATAGCCTGCATTTTATCAGGTCTGCGTGTGGTTATGTTATCGGGACAGAAGGAAAGGATTTTGTACAGCTCAGGCTCCTTGCTTACAGTCCATATTGACACCTTAAGACCTGCGTTACGGAAAGCATCTACAAGCGCCTTTGAAGCATTGCACTTATTGATATTTATTCCCACGGCACCGCAATTCTCAACCTTAGCTACAAGCGATTGCAGATATGCCGGTGTTTGCTTTGCTTCGGGTAGGATATCGGTGTTGAGATAATATGTAATCAAGGGGCATTCTTTTTTTACGGCTTCAGTGTCTTTTTCAAATATTCCCGTGAAGAAAATTCTGTCGAGCATTCCTGTTCTCTCGGCTGTGTCCTGCACAAGGTGAAGCTCCTGTGTGCTCTTAACATCAACATTTACCATAATGCCGTCGTATTCCTTAACCTTAAGGAAAGCCTCCGAGAGAGTAATCTCTCCGCCAACAGGCTCATCATGGGAAAGCACAATGTCACCGTTATGATATCTTATGTCAAACTCAACTATGCCTGCACCGAATTTCACACCGGTCTCAATAGACTCCAATGAGTTATCGGGAGTATTTACACAGCCGGTATGTGCGGTGTATTTAAACCCTTCCGGCAATGCCTCACAGTTTATAACAACATCACGGATACTCTCAAGTGTAAGCTCCTTGCAAACCGCTTTCTTTACAGAATAGCCTGCAAAAGCACCTGACAACAGCTTCAAAATTTTCATACTATCACCACCTCTAACTCATAATTATACATTCTTATTGTAATAAAAACAAACAGAAAATAAAAAACAGCAACTGCAACAAATAATCACTCCTTACTTTGTTGCAATTGCCTAATTATTATTCTTTTTACATATTGTAATATCTCTCTTAGTTTGTTACAATGGTTAAATCAAATATCTTGGAGAGTTTATGAAAAAAGAGAATTTACAAAAGCTTGTTTTATCTGCAATGTTTTTTGCCCTCGGCCTTGTTTTACCTTTTCTTACAGGGCAAATACGTGAAATCGGGAATATGCTTCTGCCAATGCACTTTCCCGTGCTTCTGTGCGGTCTTATATGCGGTTGGAAATACGGCAGTATTGTGGGCTTTTTCGTGCCTATTATCCGTTCACTTGTTTTCGGTATGCCTGTCCTCTACCCCAACGCAGTGGGAATGGCATTCGAGCTTCTTACATACGGTCTGCTTGCCGGACTATTATTCCAAAAATCAGATATTCAAAATGCTAAAAAACTTTTCTGCACACTTCTTATTACCGTTATTTCAGGCAGAATTGTATGGGCAACAGCACAGATATTTATGCTCGGTCTCGGTGACGGAGGCTTTACCTTTGCAATATTTTTATCAAAAGGACTGTTGAATGCGATACCCGGACTCGTTTTGCAATTCACACTTATACCTGCTATAATACTTGTTTTGAAGCGAGCAAGCCTTATACCATTGAAAATGAAAAGCTCAACGTAAAAGAAAATCCGAAGCCGTTACAGGCTTCGGGTTTTCTTTTATTCAACAGTAACACTCTTTGCAAGGTTTTTCGGCTTGTCGATACTGCATCCCCTCAGCTTTGCCGTATAGTAGCTGAGAAGCTGTAACGGTAAAACCAACAGGGAGCTTACAAATTCCTCTGCCGTATCATTTACACATATAATTTTTTCTGCTCCCTGCAAAAAATTTTTGCCCGTCACGGTAGTGAAGCCAACAGCCATTGCCCCGCGGGCAGCAACCTCGCAGATATTACTTGCGGTTTTTGAGATAACCTTTCGCTCCCCTGCTACGGCAACAACGGGAGTATTCTTTTCAATGAGTGATATTGTGCCGTGCTTGAGCTCACCCGAGGCATAAGCCTGACTGTTTATATAACTGATTTCTTTCATTTTAAGAGAGCCCTCGCAGGCGGTTGCATAATCCCCCAATCTGCCGATATAAAAGATATCCTTTGACACGAAAAGCTCCTTTGCCACATTCTTTACATCTTCGTTGACAATCTCTAGGGTTTCCTTGATTCTCTTTGGCAGACACATAAGCTCATCTATAAGCCTGTCGTATTTTTCATCTTCAATAGTGCCACGGATATTCGCAATGTAAAGTGACAGAGCATACAGAGACACAAGCTGAGCGGAATAAGCCTTAGTCGTAGCAACGGCTATCTCCTTACCTGCACGTGTGAATATAACATTTTCACTTTCCCGTGCCATTGCACTTCCCTGAACATTCACAATTGACAGAATCTGTGCACCGCACTTTTTAGCAAGTCTCAGAGAGGCAAGCGTATCCGCTGTTTCTCCGCTCTGACTTATGAAAACAGTAAGCGTATCAGCTGCAATAAGGGGCTCAGAATATCTGAACTCCGAGGCAATTTCCGCTCTGCAAGGTATTTTACACAGCTTTTCAACAACTCTTTTTCCCACAAGTCCCGTATGATAAGCAGAGCCACAGGCAACAAAAATAATTTCTTTGATGTTTTCCTTAAAGAACTCATCGTCAATAGATGAATCGGGCAGATATACCATCCTGTTTCTTATAAGACTTTTGAGGGTATGTTCAACTGCTCGGGGTTGCTCCATAATCTCTTTAAGCATATAGTGCTCGAAGCCGTCCTTTTCAAATTCACCGCTGTCAAAGGAAAATTCCTCCGGTCTTTTTCTTATTTCCATACCCGAAGCATCGTAAAAATCGACGGTGTCACTGTCTGCACGGCAGATTTCGCCCTGAGAAAGTCTGTAAACCTCCCCCGGCAAATCATCTATTGCACCACCATCCGACGCAATATAAACACCGCTCTCACACTTGGCAAGCACCAAAGGACTTCCGCTGGCTGCGGCAAAAAGTGTACCCGGAAAATCCTCGCACAGTATACCGAATGCATAAGAACCCTTTAACACAGCACAGGCATTTGCTATTGCGCTCACAGGGTCGCCTTTATAATACTTCTCCAATAAATGAACAAATACCTCGGTATCTGTATCCGACACAAAAGCCGTGTCTCCCTTTAACAGAGTTTTTTTGATTTCCTCCGCATTTTCAATTATACCGTTATGAACAACCGCAAACATACCGTCGGGGCTGAGGTGGGGATGTGCATTTTCCTTGGTAGGTGCACCGTGCGTTGCCCATCGTGTATGTGCTATACCGATTATACTCTCCGGAGCAAAAACCTTAAGCTCCTTTCGCAGCTCACTTATTCTCCCAACCGCCTTGTAGCCTTTGAGTCTGCCGTTTTGCATAACCGCAACACCGGAGGAATCATAGCCTCTGTACTCAAGCCTTTCGAGGCCCGTAAGTAACCGGGGCATTACATCCTCCACTCCGATTTTTCCTATAATACCGCACATTGCAATGTCTCCTTAAACTTTGTTTTTCTATATTTTACCTTGCATACGGCTTTTTTATACATATTGCAAAAAAATATGTTTTGTGATATCATTGAAGAAACACTTGTTAAGGGGGGTGACCTTGTGCACGAATCAGGTGAAATGTATCTCGAATCAATTTTTGTTTTGTCAAAGGAGCGTGACACCGTGCGCTCTATTGATGTGTGCGAATATATGGGTTACTCCAAGCCCAGTGTAAGCCGTGCTGTTGGTATCCTCAAAAAGGAAGGATATATTGTGGTTGACGGCAACGGTTACATCACACTCACCGAAAGCGGTGAGGATATCGCAAAATCAATGTACGAACGCCACACCATACTCACAAACGCACTTATTGCCTTAGGGGTAGCCCCTGCTGTAGCATCACAGGATGCCTGCAAAATTGAACACAACCTCAGCGACGAAACATTTGAGGCAATAAAGGCACATTACAATAAAATCAAAGGTTAAACTAAAGGAGCGTTATGCTCCTTTTTGTATTTTTCAACCTTTTCAGGGGAAAAATAGCATATATGACGTGTTTTTTCAAAATAATCAACAAAAATCAGGATTTTTATACACTATTTTCCTATGACTATTTAATCAAACTTCGTTGATTATTGTAAAACAATTTGATATAATTACGTTGTAATAGAAAACAAGGGAGAATCATTAATGGATTTTGAAAATTGGAAAGGTTTTGAAGGCGGTACATGGAAAAAAGAAATAAATGTACGCAGCTTCATTAAACACAATTTCACACCCTATGACGGTGACGAAAGCTTCCTTACACCACCCACACAGGACACACTTGATTTATGGGAACAGGTTCTTGAGCTTTCACAGAAGGAGCGCGAATCCGGCGGTGTTCTTGATATGGACACTAAGGTTATTTCCACAATAACCTCACACGCCCCGGGCTACCTTAATAAAGATAAAGAAAAGATTGTCGGCTTCCAGACAGACAAGCCCTTCAAGCGTGCACTTATGCCCTACGGTGGTATTCGTATGGCTGAAAAGGCTTGCAGGGACAACGGCTACGAAATCGACCCTGAGATTAAGGAGTTTTTCACAACTCACAGAAAGACTCACAACGCAGGTGTTTTCGATGCATACACTCCCGAGATGCGTGCATGCCGTTCGAGTCATATCATAACAGGCCTGCCGGATGCTTACGGCAGAGGCAGAATTATCGGTGACTACCGTCGAGTTGCACTCTATGGTATTGACCGCCTTATTGAGGACAAATTAGAGCAGAAGGAAACAACTCGCTCCGCTATGTATTCACAGGTTATTCAGGAGCGCGAGGAGCTTTCCGAGCAGATTCGTGCGCTTGAGGACCTCAAAAAGATGGCTGCAAGCTACGGCTTCGATATTTCTAAGCCTGCCAAGGACACAAAAGAGGCTATCCAATGGCTTTATTTTGCATATCTCGGTGCAGTAAAGGAGCAGAACGGTGCTGCAATGTCTTTGGGCAGAACATCGACATTCCTTGACATTTATTCACAGCGTGACCTTCAGAACGGCACATACACAGAGAGTGAGCTTCAGGAAATGGTTGACCAGTTCATTATGAAGCTTCGCCTTATCAAGTTTGCCCGTACACCCGAGTACAATGCACTTTTCTCAGGTGACCCTCAGTGGGTAACAGAGTCAATTGCAGGTGTTGCTATCGACGGCAGGCATATGGTTACAAAGATGTCATACAGATATCTTCATACACTTGAAAACCTGGGTGCCGCACCCGAACCCAACCTTACTGTTTTGTGGAGCACACGTCTCCCCGATAATTTCAAACGTTTCTGTGCAAGGATTTCTATCGAAACCTCATCTGTTCAATATGAGAACGATGACCTTATGCGCTTTACACACGGTGACGATTATGCTATTGCCTGCTGTGTATCTTCAATGCGTCTCGGTAAGGAAATGCAGTTCTTTGGTGCACGTGCAAACCTTGCAAAATGTCTTCTCTACGCTATCAACGGCGGTGTTGACGAAATCAGCGGTAAGCAGATAGCACCCGAATACAGACCTATCACATCTGAGTACCTTGACTACGACGAGGTTATGGCTAAGTATGATGCTATGATGGAGTGGCTCGCAGAGGTTTATGTAAACACACTCAACATCATTCACTATATGCACGACAAATACAGCTACGAAAAGCTTCAGATGGCTCTCCACGACAAAAAGGTTACTCGTTGGTTTGCCACAGGTATTGCAGGACTTTCCGTTGTTGCTGACTCACTCTCCGCAATCAAGTATGCCAAGGTTAAAGCAATACGCGATGACAGAGGTATCGTAACTGACTATGAGGTTGAGGGCGACTTCCCCAAGTACGGCAATGATGATGACCGTGTTGACAAGATTGCTTATGATATTGTTCACAGATTTATGATGCATATCAAAAAGAATCACACATACAGAGGCAGCATTCCCACAACGTCAATCCTCACCATTACTTCAAACGTAGTTTATGGTAAAAATACAGGTGCAACTCCCGATGGCCGTAAAAAGGGCGAGGCTTTTGCACCCGGTGCAAATCCTATGCACAGACGTGATTCTCACGGTGCAGTAGCATCCCTTGCTTCTGTTGCAAAGCTTCCCTTCGTAGATGCTCAGGACGGTATTTCAAATACCTTCTCAATTATTCCCGGCGCCCTGGGCAAGGATGACCAAATCTTTGCCGGTGACATCGAAATTGACCTTGATTGCAGTAACGGTGCTTGTAGCTCCCCTACTCTCTTCGAGGGTCTTGACGATGCTGATGCTCAGGACTGATATTTAAAAATTCACAGGAGGAATTATTATGGCAGCAACACAGAACCAGATTGACAACCTTGTAACTCTTCTTGATGGTTATTGTGCTAAGGGCGGACATCACCTTAACGTAAATGTTTTCACAAAGGAAACCTTGCTTGATGCTCAGGCCCATCCCGAAAAATATCCTCAGCTTACAGTTCGTGTAAGCGGTTATGCAGTAAACTTCATAAAGCTTACAAAGGAACAGCAGGACGAGGTTATTTCAAGAACATTCCACGATAAAATCTGATTATGACAGGCTATATCCACTCCAAAGAAAGCTTCGGTACGGTTGATGGCCCCGGTGTCAGATACGTTCTGTTTATGCAGGGATGCCCTTTAAGGTGCATTTACTGTCACAACCCTGACACCTGGCAGATTGATGGCGGTACTCCCGTAACAGTTGATGAAATCATTGATGAATTCAACAAAAACCGTCCTTTTTATAAGAATGGCGGTATCACCGTTACAGGTGGTGAGCCATTGTTACAGACCGATTTCCTCATTGAGCTTTTCAAAAAAGCAAAAGCGGAGAATATACACACCTGTATTGATACTTCGGGTGTTGTATACAACCCTGAAAATGAGGATTACCTGAAAAAGCTTGACACACTTCTCCGATTTACCGACCTTGTGATGCTTGACATCAAGCATATTGATGCAGTTAAGCACAGGGAAATGACAGGTGCAGGCAACAAGAATATTCTTGGGTTTGCAAAACACCTTGAGGAAAAGAACGTACCACTCTGGGTACGGCACATAATAATCGAGGGTTATACCGATAACCCCGAGGAATTGATTGCCCTCGGTGAATATATCGGCAAGCTTAAAAACCTTAAGGCACTTGACGTTTTGCCTTATCACACAATGGGTGTCGGCAAGTACAAGGAGTTAGGGTTAGCATATCCCCTTGAGGGAATGGAGGCTTTGCCCGTAAGCAAAGCAGTGGAATGTAAAAAATATATTTTACAAGGCATAAAAAATGTTGTCGGGAGATAATTCCGACAGCATTTTCTTTTTGTGTTGCAAACAATAGCATTATTTGATAGAATTATTGTATACAACCCTTGGAGGTATTTTTATGCAGAACAATCCCGTTACTGCCATTGTAGTTGGTGCAGGCCACCGTGCTATGGTTTACAGTCAGCTTGCAATAGACAAGCCAGAGCTTTTAAAAATAGTCGGCGTTGCTGACCCTAACCCTGTAAGACGCAAAATGGTTATGGAGAAATTCGGCTTTTCCGAGGATATGTGCTTTGAATCCGCGCAAGAGCTTGCCGCAAAGGGAAAGCTTGCTGATGCAATTATCAACGGCACAATGGACGAGCAGCACATTGAAACTGCCGTTCCCCTTTTGGAATGTGGCTACGATATGCTCCTTGAAAAGCCCTTTGCAGTTGATGAAAACGAGGCACTTCTCCTTAAGGAATGTGCAAAAAAGAACAACTCCAAGGTTATGATTTGCCACGTGTTAAGATACACACCGTTTTATTACAGTATTAAAGAGCGTGTGGCAAATGGTGAAATCGGTGAAATCATCAATATCCAGACAACAGAGCACGTAAGCTACCATCATCTGTCAACATCTTATGTCCGCGGTAAATGGGCAAACAGTAAAAAAAGCCACACAACAATGCTTCTCGCTAAGTGCTGTCACGATATCGACCTTATGATGTGGATTATGAGCGAAACAAAGCCCACACAGATTGCATCCTTTGGCGGTAAATATCAGTTCAAGCCCGAAAACGCTCCCGAGGGTGCAGGCACAATCTGTATGAAGGACTGCCCCCATGTGGACACCTGCGTTTACTCCACAAAGCGCCTTTACATTGACCACCCCGACAGATGGGCATTCTACGTATGGGATAAATTGGAGCATATTGAAAACCCCACAATCGAGGACAAAATTGCTCTTATGAAAAGCGACTCACCCTATGCACGTTGTATCTACAAATGCGACAACGATGTTGTTGACCACCAGAGCGTGCTTGTAAGCTTTGAAAGCGGTGCAACAGGCACACACAATATGGTTGGCGGTTCATCACAGAGCCTGAGAAAAATACATATTATCGGTACAAAGGGAGAAATCTTCGGTAACTTTGAGGAATCAAAATACACCGTGCTGAAAATAAACCCCTCCCCCGATGCACACAACGAAGAATGCGACGTTGAAGAGGTTGACCTTATGATTACAGGTGATATGGTAGGAGCCTTTGGCGGTCACGGCGGTGGTGACGAAAGGCTCTCCGAGGACTTCGTTAAATTCATCCGTGGCGAGGAGCCAAGCCTTGCTTGTACATCAATCTTTGACTCAATGGCAGGTCATATGAGCGTTTACTGTGCCGATAAATCACGTGAGAATGGCGGCGTGCCACAGATAGTTGAATATTAAATGCAAAATGCAGAATGCAGAATGCAAAATTAAAGGAACGCTTCGCGTTGATTATAATTGCTAACGCAAGCATCAGCACACAGTAGTGAACGCATTTATGCGTTCAAAAACTGAACGTATAAGTAAATATGAAACAATAAAAACTGTTGGCGGTCTACCTCTCTGGTTTAAGAGAGGGGGACCGCCAACAACTTTTTTGTTTTGTTTTAATGAAGAAAAGGAGTAAGAGAACTACCCACCACCAAAATCAAAGATTTTGGTCCCCCTCCCTTGGGAAAGGGAGGTAAGGCTTCGCGTTACTTTTAATTTGTCGCAAACTCACCAAATACTAAACTCTTGTAACAGAAATTACAACCTTTTCACCGTTAATATCCCATTCCTTGCCCTCACCGTTACCTTCGGTGATTGCATCGGAAAGAACAACGGTTGAAATTGCAGGTTCGTTATTCTTTGCAATTTCAAGAACCTTTGCATTACCTGAGATAGCAACTGTGATTCTGTCCATAACGTTGAAATCAGAATCCTTACGCATTGTCTGAATCTTACTGATAAGCTCTTTTACGAAGCCCTCTTCAATAAGCTCGGGTGTAAGCTCTGTATCAAGGGCTACTGTAACGCCCTTATCTGAAACTGTGAACACGCCTTCCTTCTGCTTTGTTTCAAGAAGGATATCCTCTGCAGTAAGCTCAACCACACCGCCGGGAAGGTCAAATGTAAGCTTGCCCTCTGCATCAAGTGTAGCCTTTGCAGATGATTCGAGACCTGCAAGTGCTTCTCTGATTTCATTAAGCTGCTTGCCGTACTTAGGACCTACTGTGCGAAGCTGAGGCTTGAACACGTAGGAAACAAAGCTACTTGCATCCTCAACGAAGTCAACGTTCTTAATATTAAGCTCTTCTCTGATGATGTCGATGAAATAGCCTTCAACCTTCTTTTCACTCTGAACGTACATTGTGCTGAGGGGCTGACGGTTTTTCATATTTGAACCGTTACGAGCTGCACGACCGAGAACAACGATGCCTACAACCTCGTCCATATTCTTTTCAAGGTCTTTATCGATAAGGTTTTCCTGTACAGCAGGGAATTCGCAAAGGTGCACGCTTTCAGGTGCGGATTTGTCAATGTTGCAAACAAGGTTTCTGTAAATAGCCTCTGCCATAAAGGGAACCATAGGTGCCGCTGTTTTGGCTGTTGTAACAAGTGCGGTGTAAAGTGTCATATAAGCCGCTGTCTTATCATCTGTTTCACCCTGTACCCAATAACGCTCTCTGCCACGACGAACGTACCAGTTACTCATTTCATCCGTGAACTCCTGAAGAGCCTTTGCTGCCTCCGGAATACGATAATTTGAAAGGTTTTCGTCAACAGTTTTAACCATTGAGTTAAGCTTCGAGAGAAGCCATTTATCCATTACTGTGAGCTTGCACTCATCAATATTATACTTTGAGGGGTCAAACTTATCAATGTTTGCATAGAGCACGTAGAATGCATAGGTATTCCACAAGGTGCTCATAAACTTACGCTGACCTTCAACAACTGCCTTACCGTGGAAACGGTTGGGAAGCCAGGGAGCAGAGTTAGTGTAGAAGTACCAACGGATAGCATCTGCACCGTAGCTCTCAAGTGCATCGAAGGGATCTACTGCATTACCCTTTGATTTACTCATCTTCTGACCGTTTTCGTCCTGAACGTGACCAAGAACGATAACGTTCTTATAAGGAGCTTTGTTGAAAATAAGTGTAGAAATTGCAAGAAGTGAATAGAACCAGCCACGTGTCTGGTCAACAGCCTCTGAAATGAAGTCTGCGGGGAACTGTGCCTCAAACAAATCTTTATTCTCAAAGGGATAGTGGTGCTGTGCAAAGGGCATTGCACCTGAGTCAAACCAGCAGTCAATAACCTCGGGTACTCTCTGCATCTGCTTGCCGCACTCGGGACATTTGATTGTAACAGCATCAATATAAGGTCTGTGAAGCTCGATATCATCGGGACAGTTGTCACTCATTGACTTAAGCTCATCAATAGAGCCGATTGAATGACGGTGACCGCACTCGCACTCCCAGATGTTAAGGGGTGTACCCCAATAACGGTTACGTGAAATACCCCAGTCCTGAACATTCTCAAGCCAGTCTCCGAAACGGCCCTTACCGATACTTTCGGGAATCCAGTTGATAGTGTTATTGTTTCTGATAAGGTCTTCCTTAACCTCTGTCATTTTAATAAACCAGGACTCTCTTGCATAGTAAATGAGGGGTGTATTACATCTCCAGCAATGGGGATATTCGTGTTCAAACTTAGGAGCATCAAAGAGAAGACCTGCCTTATCAAGGTCAACAAGCACCATGGGGTCTGCCTTTTTAACAAATGTACCTGCGTAGGGTGTGGGCTCAGACATTTCACCCTTGCCGTCAACAAGCTGTACAAACGGAAGATCGTAACGTCTGCCAACCTTGGCGTCGTCCTCACCGAATGCAGGTGCAATATGAACGATACCTGTACCATCTGTCATTGTAACGTAGTTATCTGCGGTGATGAAGAATGCCTTTTTATTCTGCTTGTCGCAGATGGGCTTAACGTAATCGAAAAGGGGCTCGTATTCCTTGTGTTCAAGGTCAATACCCTTGTATGTTTCAAGAACCTCATAAGCAGGTGCATCCTCTGTTGCAAGCTTACCGAGAACCTTGTCAAGGAGTGCCTCTGCCATATAATATGTGAAGCCGTCTGCAGCCTTAACCTTGCAGTAAACATCGCTGGGGTTTACGCAAAGTGCAACGTTTGAGGGCAATGTCCAGGGAGTAGTTGTCCATGCAAGGAAGTAAGCATCCTCACCAACAACCTTGAAGCGTACAACCGCTGAACGCTCTTTAACTGTTTTGTAGCCCTGTGCCACCTCGTGTGATGAAAGAGGTGTCCCGCAACGAGGACAATAGGGAACGATCTTGAAGCCCTTGTAAAGAAGATTTTTCTCATAAATCTTCTTGAGTGCCCACCACTCGGATTCGATAAACTCGTTGTGGTATGTTACATAAGGGTCTTCCATATCTGCCCAGAAACCGACTGTACGTGAAAAATCTTCCCACATACCCTTGTATTTCCAAACGCTTTCTTTACAATGACCGATAAAGGGGTCAAGACCGTATTCTTCAATCTGCTCCTTACCGTCAAGACCGAGAAGTTTTTCAACCTCAAGCTCAACAGGGAGACCGTGTGTATCCCAACCTGCCTTACGGGGTACCATACATCCCTTCATTGTACGGTAACGGGGAATCATATCCTTGATAACACGTGTAAGCACGTGACCGATATGAGGCTTACCGTTTGCTGTGGGGGGACCATCGTAAAAGACGTAAGGTGTGCCGTCTTTTCTGTCCTCAATACTCTTTTCAAATATTTTTTCGTCGCGCCAGAATTTTTCAATCTGTTTCTCCTGCTCGACAAAGTTAACATTTGGGGAAATAGGATCGTACATTGACTTTTACCTCCAAAATTATACTTTTAATAAAATTGCAAATTGCTGATGGTAAATGGCAAATTTCGGAACTGCGTTGGCTATTATAAATGTTCGGAAGCGGAGCTTCCCCGATAATTTTGCATTTTGCATTCTGCATTTTGCATTCAAAAAAGTCCTTGCCCCGTAATACGGGACAAAGACCTGCTTTGCTAACCACCCTTATTACAAGCGTACCTTCATACGCCGCCCCTGTAACGGTGGGCACCGGAGAAGCCTACTGCAATTCAGCCCTCTGCTCGGGAGTGATATTCGACATCTGCACATCATACCGGGCTCACACCGTCCCCGACTCGCTTTAATCAATTACAGAGCTACTGTCTCCGTCACTGCATTTCATACGGATGTTATAATAACACGAATTTCCGAATATTGCAAGTGTTTTATATTTTTTGTATTTATATATATCATAAATTGAAACTTCTTCTTTACATAGCTCCGATATTGGGTTATAATAATTATTTGTAAAAATATGTAACAAACCATTTTGAGAAAGGAATATATATATGCTTCAGTTTGAAGAATTACGACTTGAGCTCAGCTCTTATGAAGATAAGCTTACAGACCTTGCAGAGGCTCTCGGTCTTAAGAAGATGATTGAAGAGGTTGAGGAATTAGAGGCGGAAAGTGCCAAGGACGGCTTCTGGGATGATATCCAGCGTTCACAGAAGCTCACTCAGCATATGGCTTCACTTAAAAACAAAATCAAGGCTTACGATGACCTTAAGGCATCCTTTGAGGATACTCTCACACTTATTGAGCTTGCAAACGAGGAAGAGGACGAAAGCCTTTTCCCCGAGTGCCGTGAAAGTGTAGATGACTTCATTTCACAGCTTGATGCAATGACACTTTCAACTCTGCTTACAGGTGAGTATGACAAGAATAACGCTATTCTCACATTCCACGCAGGTGCAGGCGGAACAGAGGCTCAGGACTGGGCACAGATGCTTTTCCGTATGTACAACCGTTGGGGTGAGCGACATGGCTTCAAGGTTTCAACACTTGACTACCTTGACGGCGATGAAGCAGGTCTTAAATCTGCAGTTATCCTTATTGAGGGTGAAAATGCTTACGGCTATATGAAGAGCGAAAGCGGTATTCACCGCCTTGTGCGTGTATCACCCTTTGATGCTTCAGGCAGACGTCACACATCATTTGCATCACTTGAGGTAATGCCCGAAATTGACGACAGTATTGAGGTTGAAATCGCACCCGAGGATATTAAAATGGACGTTTACCGTTCATCAGGTGCAGGCGGACAGAAGGTTAACAAGACTTCATCCGCTGTTCGTCTTACACATATTCCCACAGGTATTGTTTGCTCATGTCAGGTTGAGCGTAGCCAGCATCAGAACCGTGAGGTTGCCATGCGTATGCTTAAGTCAAAGCTTATTGAAATCAAAGAGCGTGAGCATCTTGACAAAATCAGCGATATCAAGGGTGTTCAGAAGGAAATTGCCTGGGGTAGCCAGATCCGTTCTTACGTATTTATGCCCTACACCCTTGCCAAGGACCACAGAACAAGCTTCGAAAACGGTAACATCAACGCTGTTATGGACGGTGACATTGACGGCTTCATCAATGCTTACCTTAAGATGCAGGCAAATCAGGAATAATTATGGATGTTAAAGCAGAATCACTGAAAAAGCATTACGAGTGGAACGGCAAAATTGAGGTTGTTGCCCGTTGCCCCGTTGACACCCGTGAGGATATGTCACTTGCCTACACCCCCGGTGTGGCAGAGGCTTGCCTTGAAATACAAAAGGACGTAAGCAAGTCCTTTCAGCTTACCCGCAGAAATAATCTTGTGGCAGTTGTAACAGACGGCACGGCAGTTCTCGGCCTTGGGGATATCGGTCCCGAGGCAGGTATGCCCGTTATGGAGGGCAAATGTGCACTTTTCAAGGCATTTGCTGATGTGGATGCCTTCCCCCTTTGCATAAAATCAAAGGACGTTGACGAGATTGTCCGCACAATTTACTTGCTTTCAGGTAGCTTCGGCGGTATAAACCTTGAGGATATTGCCGCACCAAGGTGCTTTGAAATTGAAAAGAAATTAAAGGAAATATGCGATATTCCCATTTTCCACGACGACCAGCACGGCACCGCAGTAGTTGTGCTTGCAGGTGTGCTCAATGCACTCCGTGTCGTAGGAAAATCCATTGACAATGTTAAAATAGTTGTCAACGGACTCGGTGCCGCAGGCACAGCAATATCAAAGATGCTTATTGCCGCAGGCGCCAAAAATATGGTGCTTGTT
Organism: Acutalibacteraceae bacterium; assembly: GCA_045532945.1. Taxonomy (GTDB): domain Bacteria; phylum Bacillota; class Clostridia; order Oscillospirales; family Acutalibacteraceae; genus DTU089. The sequence continues at coordinate 157,321 of JAZSGZ010000041.1, read as the reverse complement.
GACCGACACGGTATAATAAGTGAAGCAGATGATTTCTTAGGCGAAGAAAGACAAAGACTTGCAAAAATCACAAACCCTGAGGGTCTTAAGGGTGATTTGAGCGTTGCAATTAAAAATGCCGACGTTTTCGTTGGTGTTTCCGCACCCAATATAGTATCACAGGATATGATACGCTCAATGAACAAGGATGCAATTGTTTTTGCAATGGCAAACCCCACCCCCGAAATTATGCCTGACCTTGCAAAGGAAGCAGGCGCAAGGGTTGTGGGAACGGGTCGCTCAGACTTCCCCAATCAGATAAATAACGTCCTTGTTTTCCCCGGCATTTTCCGCGGTGCCCTTGATTGCGGAGCAAAGGCCATTACAGAGGAAATGAAGCTTGCCGCCGCTTACGCTTTGGCAAACCACATCCCCGAAAACGAGCTTAATGAAGAAAACATTATCCCCTCGGCACTTGACAGAAGCGTTGCTTTTGAAATTGCAGAAGCGGTAAAAAAGGCTGCTGTCGAAAGCGGAGATTTGAGATAAATTCAATTATAAAATTAAGCCCTCGGAAGGAAATCCTTCCGAGGGCTGATTTCATTTAATTAATATTCAAAAGCTGTGTATCTTGCATTGAAAACAAGGCTCATATCAACATCGATATTACCGAGACCCTGAGCATACAAATCGAGAGTTGCCTTACAAGGTCCGCTGTGTGTCATATTCACAAACTTACCGTCGGGAGTAATCTCCGATGTAACTGTATATGCAGTATAGTTAGCAGAACCTGTTGCCTTTGTGATAACTTCACCATCGCGCATTGCGTCAGCCATACCTATCATATCAGCATACAACGGTGCTGTCTTAGAAATGGCATTATTCCCACCGTCTCTGGGATTTTTAGTATCAACAAATACAACCTTTATCACATAGTTGTTGCCCTTCTTGGTGCAGGTTGCACTCTTAACCTGATTATACGCAACTGTATTTGCAGGGAAACAATCATAAGCATCTGATGAATTCTTGGGTAACGAAAGATTAACCACTTCACCAAAGGCCTTTTTGAATTCCTCCTTAAGTGCAGAAGACAGCGCGCTGTCAGATGATTTTACTGTAAGACTCTTAACGTCCTGCCAAGCCTTGAGTGTGTAGCCTGCAGCACCGTCATTCTTAACCTTACCGACTGCATTCTTATAGAAATTGTATGTAACCGCCTTGTTCCATGTGCCGTTAAGGGGCATAAATTTAAGAACCAGACCGTTTGTATCATAACCGCTGTAAACGTTTCCGGAAACAGCCTTTACTGTGTATCTGTAATACTGACAAGCAACTGCAGTTGTGTCCTTATATCTGTTACCTGCAGATGCATTTACTGTCTTGATAAGCTTATAGCCCTCACCTGCACCACGGCGATAGATAGCATATTTATCTGCACCGCCGACAAGCTGCCATTTCACGTAGATACCGTCAGTACCGTTTGCAATACCTAGAAGCTTAGGTGTCTGAACATACTTGAGAACCTTGCCGTTTGTATCATAGTTACTCTGTGTTGAACCGTGAACTGCCTTTACAACATATTTGTAATACTTTCCGCTTACTGCTTTGGTATCTGTAAAGGTTGTTGTTGTAACTGTTCCGAGATATACAAAGCTCTTTGCTCCTTCTACACGACTGTAAACGCGGTAGCCTGTAGCACCCTGTACTGCATTCCACTTTACAAGCACACCCTTCTGCTGATTTGTTGCACTTATAAGAACAGGAGCCTGAACGCACTTAAGAACAGGACCGTTTGTATTCAGCGCGCCAACATATTTACCACATCTTGCAACTACCGCATATCTGTAATACTCGCCTGTCTTTGCTGCTGTGTGAACAAATGTTGTACCTGCCTTAACACCTGATCTGATAAGACTATACTCTTTCTGTCCTGCTCCGCGCACATAAATATCATAGCTAAGGGCACCCTCAACTGCTGTCCAGGTGATATTAACACCCTTAAGTCCGTTAGATGCCTTTACCGTTGTGGGAGCAACAAAATGTCTTATAAGTATTGCCTCTGAGGAAGTTTTCTCTTCACCGTCTTTTATAGCAGCAACATAGTAATTGTAGTAGCTGTTGTTTTTTACATCCTCATCTGTGTAAGCAAGCTCGGTTACCTCTGCAAGCTTCATAGATTCCTTTTCACCTGCAGCACGACGGTAAACAGCATATGCATCTGCCTCGCCGTCACACTCCCAGTTAAGAACAACACCTTCTGTTGTTGACTTTACTGTGAGAACTGTGTTGTATGTTGCTTCGACTTCGTCAAAAACCGCAACTGACTCGTCGGAGATTGCAACATCATCTAAAATTTCTTCCTCAACTGCGCTGACAGGAATACAAGCAAAAACACTCATAATCAGCAATGAGCTGAGAAGTAAACTAAGAAATTTTTTCATAATTATTCCTCCTTTTATCTTAGTTAATACTATGATATCACAACTGTAGCTTGTTTTAAATAGTAAGATTTAACAAACCCATATATGCGGTAATATCCAAAATGAACAAAAAAGCACGTACGCCCTCAGCGTATGTGCTTTTAAAGAAAAATAACTTATTGATGCTCGCCTACCGTAACCGTCATAAGCGAAATAAGATTATAGCCGGTTTCTGTTTTCTGCAGAGTGATATCGGCATATTTATCCGGATCCGCAGCACCGATTGAACCGTCAGCCTGAATTTCCACGTTGCCCGTACCAACGTAACCCACTCGAAGCTGTATTACCCCACCGGATTTTTCAACAGTCTCTATACGAACCGCAAACGGTGGTGTAGCACCTGAAAGCGGAACATAATATACCGCCTTGTTTTGGTCATAGTCGAATTGATAACCGTAGCCCACAACCGTTCCGTGAGCAATGGGGTTCTCCGAGCCGAACATTGCAACATAGTGCTCCTCAACTGCGGCTGCCGGAATGGCAAGACCTTTTTCACTTACCTCGTATTCACCGGTTTTCACGTTGTCGCTGAGCAGATCACAAATAGCTATATTACGGAGTGCTTCCTTATTTGCCTTTGTAATATCGCTGAACGGATCGGGGTCAACACCAACAACCCAGGTAAGGAAATCCGCATATTCAGCATATTCCGCGTTTATCTCACTTTGTGTGTTCACGGCACCTATACACTTTTCAACTATGCTGACAACACCCACTATTGCAAGCGCAAGAACTATAACACCTGCAATAAACGGTGCTTTTTTCTTCTTTTCTTTTTTCTGTTGTACAGTAATAATTTCATCCATAGTAATTACCTGCTGTATTTCCTTCTGTTACGTTCCGTACGTCTTTCAATAGCCTCACGACGAGCCTTTTCCTTCTGCCTTTTCTTTTTCTCTGCCTCTCGCTGGCGGAGAATAAGGTTGATTCTGAAAACAACTATTGTACCGCCTATAACCTGAACGATATCGCAGCCTGTTGCTTCGGCGATTTTGGTTGCAAGCTCCTTGGGACCTTCAGGTGCGGTTTCAAGGTGAACCTTGATTTTAAAAAGCTCGCGTGTATTGAATGTGTCCTCAAGCTGTGCAACAACCGCGTCAGTTATACCCTCCTTGCCGATCTGAAAAATCGGGTCAAGTCCGTTTGCTTCTGCACGAAGCCTTGCTCTTTCTTTACTTGTCATATATTCTACTCCAATATTAATTACTCTTTAGACCAGGTAGTTCCCTCTCTTGTATCAAGGAGCTTAATGCCCTTTCCGAGGAGCTCATCTCTGATTCTGTCTGCCTCTGCAAAGTTTTTCTCCTTTTTAGCGGCAGCTCTGAGAGCAATCTGCTCTTCTACATAGAGAGTAAGCTCATCCTTCTCACCCTGAGGCTCCTCACCCTGCTCTGACAGCTTTTTGGCACCCTCCACAAGGTCAAGTGAAAGCACTCTGTCAAAATCGTTAAGGAGGTAAAGCTTTGTTTTATCGTTTGTTTTCTCCTTAAGTACATCATAAACTGCAGTAATTGCAAGTGAAGTGTTAATGTCGTTATCAAGTGCGCTCTTGAAGGATGCTGTAAGCTTCTCTACTGCCACAGTATCAATCTCCTGTGCAGGGTCATCCTTAAGTGTTGCAATTTTCTTCAGGAGCTTATCATAAGCAGTTGCAGCACCGTCAAGGTTTTCATAGGAGAAAACCAGCTGTTTTCTGTAATGCGACTGCAAGCAGAAGAATCTGTATGCAAGAGGATTGTAGCCCTTTTCCTCAAGGAGTGAAACTGTAAGGAATTCACCCTTGGACTTGCTCATTTTACCTGTATTTGTGTTAAGGTGAAGAACATGGAACCAGAAGTTACACCACTTATGACCGATAAATGCCTCGCTTTGTGCAATTTCGTTTGTGTGGTGAGGGAAGGCATTATCGATACCGCCACAATGAATATCAAGGTACTCACCGAGGTGCTTGAGGCTGATTGCTGAGCACTCAATGTGCCAGCCGGGATAACCTACGCCCCAGGGAGAATCCCACTTTAGCGCCTGCTCCTCAAACTTTGATTTTGTGAACCAGAGCACAAAGTCATTTTTATTACGCTTGTTTGTATCTTCCTCAACACCCTCACGGACACCCACCATAAGCTCGTCGCTGTCGTGCTTGTTGAAAACATAATACTCGTCAAGCTTTGATGTATCAAAGTAAACGTTACCGCCTGCAAGGTAAGCATATTCCTTTTCAATAAGACCCTGCACCATTGCTATGAACTCGTCAATACAATTTGTTGCGGGCTCAACAACGTCGGGAGTTTTGATATTGAGCTTTTCGCAATCCTTGAAGAAAGCCTCTGTATAAAACCTGGCAATATCCATAACGGTTTTATTTTCTCGCTTGGCTCCCTTTACCATTTTATCCTCGCCTGTATCAGCATCGCTTGAAAGGTGACCAACGTCTGTAATGTTCATTACACGCTTAACGTCATAACCGCTGTAACGAAGGTGCTTTTCAAGCACATCCTCCATAATATAGCTGCGAAGATTACCGATGTGTGCAAAGTGATAAACGGTAGGTCCGCAGGTGTACATATTAACCTTGCCGGGTACTATTTCCTTAAAATCTTCTTTTTTGTGTGTAAGTGAGTTATAAAGTTTCATATATCCTCCGCATTATTTAGAAAAATCTATAAGCTTAACAGATTGTTTTACATAAATGACACCTGAAATGACACAAAGCACCGCTGTCACCCAAAGCAAGCCGTTTGACACGGCTGATAACGGGAAGCTTTCACCCAGAACACCTACATCCTTCAGCTCTGCAAGTATCATAATCACAAGTGAAAAAATCATCTGCGTAGCAGTCTTGAGCTTGCCGTAAATATTGGCGGGAATAACCACACCCTGTGCGGTTGCGACAAGCCTGAATGAGGTTATGGTAAACTCCCTTAACAATACTATCATAATTATCCAGATATTGCAAAGATTAAACTGCATAAAAGCAAGCAGAGCGGCAGTTGTCAGTATTTTATCCGCAACAGGGTCTGCAAGCTGACCGAAAACCGTAACAATATTATTCTTTCTTGCAATTTTACCGTCAAGGAAATCTGTAAACGAGCCTATGGCAAACACAATAAAGCCGTACAGAAAATGATGCTCAACCTTACTTAAAAACAATGCAAGGAAAACAGGCGTAAAAATAATTCTGATTACGGTAAGCTGATTTGGTAAATTGGTTTTTTTCATACTGCTTCACCGATAAGACCGTATTCATTCTTGTCAAAAATTTCAACAGGAACAATATCACCGTCATCAATTCTGTAGCCCGAGGTAAGAATAACATTGTTATCAATATCGGGTGCATCCATATATGTTCTGCCGTAATAGCTGTCTGTGTAAGGGTCATATCCCTCAACAAGAACATCAAAAGTCCTGCCGATACAATCGTCAAGCTTGTTGTCGGCAATTGTGTACTGCTGAGTCATAATCGCCTCGGCACGCTCTGCGGCAACCTCAGGGTCAACCTGATTATCAAAATCATATGCCGGTGTGCCTTCCTCACGGGAGTATGCAAAGCAACCCACTCTGTCAAGCTGAGCTTCATTAACAAACTCGCTGAGTGTGGTGAAAGCATCCTCACTCTCACCGGGGAAGCCTGTGATAAAGGTTGTTCTGATCACAATATCGGGTATTCTGTCACGAAGCTTATTTACAAGTGCAAGAAGGCTGTCCTTATCGCCCTTACGGTTCATTGCCTTGAGCACCTCACCGTCAGCGTGCTGCATAGGAATATCAATATAATTACAAACCTTTTCATTACGTGCAATGGCATCAATGAGCTCATCTGTCACTCTGTCGGGGTAACAATACAAAAGACGAATCCAGCTTAGACCTTCAATTTTATTAAGCTCGTCAAGAAGGTGGGGTAATCTGCTCTCACCGTAAAGATCCTCACCGTATTTGGTTGTATCCTGTGCAACGAGAATAAGCTCCTTAACGCCCTTTTCACAAAGCAATTTTGCCTCGTCTATAATATCATCAAACTGACGGCTTCTGAAATCACCGCGAATTGAAGGAATTGCACAATAGGAGCAACGGTTACTGCAGCCCTCGGCAATCTTAAGATATGCGGTATATTCGGGTGTTGTGAGAATTCTGCCGCCGTCCAGAGGCAGATTTTCCTTATCAGGGAACAATGACACGGGCTCATCATTATCATAAAGGCTGTTGCAAACCTCCACTATATCAACATTTGCCCCTAATCCGATAACACCGTCAACCTCAGGAATCTCGGCAAAAATCTCGTCGGCATAACGCTGTGCCAGACAACCTGTAACGAGAATTTTCTCGATAATGCCGTCCTCTTTAAGGTCTGCCATTTCAAGAATTGTATCAATAGCCTCACGCTTGGCATCCTCAATAAAGCCACAGGTATTTACAATAACAATTTCTGCCTGGTCTGTTTCGTTAACAAGCAAATAGCCTGCATCAACAAGCTTTTTGAGCATAATCTCGGCATCTATCTGATTTTTGGGACATCCGAGACTGATCATACCAACCTTTTTTGACATAAAACTCACCTCGTAATTATTGTAACGGCGGTAACTCAACACCGATTTCTTCAAAAGCTGATTTTATATCCCTGAAGGAGTAACCCATTCGTACAAAACGATTGATGATTCTCTTAACCTCTTTCGGGGAATCAAGATTTTTTTCGTATTTTGTCCTTAACATATCTATAATACGCTGAATCGGCTCATTGTCAAGAGTTTTAAGCGTATTATCTATAATTTCCCTATCAATTCCTTTAAGACCCAGTTCATAGGACACTCTTTTTATATCATATTTTTTCGTTTCAAAAAGATGTCTCGAATACATACGGCAATATGCTTCGTCATCAATATATCCGTAGTGCTCCATTTTTTCAATGGCGCGCTCTGATGCTTCCGCTCCGTATTTCAATCTCAGCTTGTTATAGAGCTCTTTACGGGAATATGCTCGCATCGAAAGATAGGTTATACCCTTCTCATAAGCAGAGCGAAAGCCTGCCTCCTCTTTCAAGGAAGCAAGCTCATCATCTGAAATTTCCTGGCCTTCGCTGTACCCTGCACGATACCAAAAGTCATCATACAGAGTAAGTGTGTATTCACCGTCAATATAAATATGAACCTTATTGCCGTTACCCGGCTTTGAAGTAATTTTCATTATTCGTCGTCATCAACAGCAATATCAATTTTTGCTCTTGCCTTTTCTTTAGTGACAGGCTCTGCAGCAGGTGCAGGAGCAGTATCTCTGCGGAAAACGGGATTACGTGCAGAAATGAGGTTATTTATACCCTCTCGTACCTTTGCCTCAATCTCAGCGCAGAATTCGGGTGTTTCGCGGAGATATTCCTTAACGTTATCACGGCCCTGTCCGAGACGCTCCTCACCGTAGTAGAACCAAGCACCACTCTTACGGATAACCTCCATTTTAACTGCAAGGTCAAGGATTTCTCCGTATTTTGAAATGCCTACACCGTACATAATATCAAACTCTGCCTCTTTAAAGGGCGGAGCAACCTTGTTCTTAACAATCTTAGCACGTGTGCGTGAGCCGATAAACTCATTACCGGGACCCTTAAGCTGCTCAACCCTGCGCACATCAATACGGATGGTTGAATAGAACTTAAGTGCGCGACCACCTGTTGTAACCTCGGGATTGCCGTAAATAACACCAACCTTTTCACGAAGCTGGTTGATGAAAATAACCATTGTATTTGACTTTGATATTGCACCTGTCAGCTTTCTCAAAGCCTGTGACATAAGTCGTGCGTGAAGACCAACATGGGAGTCGCCCATTTCACCTTCAATCTCAGCCTTGGGAACAAGTGCCGCAACAGAGTCAACAACAATAACATCGAGCGCACCGGAGCGAGCGAGATACTCGGCAATCTCAAGTGCCTGCTCACCGTTGTCGGGCTGTGAAACAAGAAGTGAATCAATGTCAACGCCCAGTGCAGATGCATAAACAGGGTCAAGAGCGTGCTCAGCATCAATAAATGCAGCCTCACCGCCCCTTTTCTGTGCTTCCGCAACAACGTGAAGTGCGAGAGTGGTTTTACCTGAGCTCTCAGGACCGTAAATCTCAATAATTCTGCCCTTGGGAAGTCCACCGATGCCTGTTGCCGCATCAAGAGCAATTGAGCCTGTGGGAATAGCCTCCACATTCATACCTGCGTTTTCGCCGAGGCGCATAATCGCACCCTTACCGAAATTCTTTTCTATCTGAGAAAGCGCAGTTTCAAGCGCTTTGCTTTTTTCATTTTTATCTGCCATTTTTATACCCCTTTCAAAGTGTACAAATGTTCGGTTCGATTTGTATTATATATGATATTTTCTGAAAAATCAAGCAATTTTCAAAAAAATATTAAAAATATTACCACCGAATATGTAAAAGTTCATAAAATAACTGTTTTTGTAAAAAAAATGCTTGCATTTGCATTCAAAAGGTGATATTATACGTTCGTTGTCTTATGTTTAGACGTATTATTCAGATTTTTTGAAGGAGGTGCAGCTCAATGGCAAAATGCGAATTTTGTAACAAAGAGGTTGCTTTCGGCATCAAGGTTTCTCACTCACACAGACGTTCAAACAGAACATGGAAGCCCAACGTAAAGAGAGTTAAGGCAATCGTTAACGGCTCTCCCAAGAGAGTTTATGCTTGCACACGCTGCTTGCGCTCCGGTAAGGTTACCCGCGCTATCTAATGCAAACTCAATTTAAAGCAATGTAGCTCCGAGGTTTTTACTTCGGAGCTTTGCTTTTTATATTTACAAAATGTTACCATATGTCCCTATTTTACAAAACCTGTCGTTAAATTTGTATAAACATTCCAATTGAATTTTGCTTTGTCGTATTATATAATAAAATTAGTATAATATCGAGTTTTGTGCCCGAAGATTAACCATTAGAAGGATGTGATATTTTGAAACGAAACAGAATAGTTGCCGTAGTGCTTTCAATAGTTGTATGTGTGCTGTGCTTAAGCACGCCCTTTGACGGTGTTGCTGTCAACTCCACAGGCACCGATGTTACACAGGTGCTTTCCGACTCTGCTGTTTTGGTACCCGAAAGCGAGCTTGAGTGTGACTTTATTCCCGTCAATGCTCCTGCAAGGGCGGTTCTCAAGCATTACACAGGAAATCAGAAGAGTATAATCTTACCTGAAACAGTTGGCGGTTATCCCCTTACAAGCTACTCTGTTTCTGCCTTTGCCACAGCAAAAAATCTTGAATACATCAGACTTTCGGCTGTTTCCGGCTCTCTCACAGGCAAACACTTCAAAGAGGTTTCTGCTCTCAAGTATATTGATGTTGACCCTGCTAACCCTAACATAGCAAGCGTTGACGGTGTACTTTTCAACAAGGCAAAAACCACTCTCCTTGCGTTCCCCAACGGCGAGGGCGGTTCTTATGTGATACCCGACGGAGTAACGAGTATCGGTCAGGGTGCCTTCTATCGTTGCACCTTCCTCACAGAGGTTATTATGCCAAACACTGTAGAATCAGTTTACAGAGAAGCTTTTATGCATTGCTTTGAGCTGGATTTTGTGAAAATGAGTGACAATCTTGCAACAATTGACGATATGGCTTTCTCATATTGTGATGACCTGAAATCAATTAATCTCCCCTATTCGCTCTCATACATCGGCTCAGATGCTTTCCTTGGTTATATTTCATCAGACAGGGACCACAAGGTTTATTATTTTACAGACGGTATATCATACGTTCCCGGCACATATTCAGAGGAATATGTAAAGAAAATGCACTTACCCGACGAGGTCAAACACCTTGCAGACCGTAAAATCACTGATTACAATACAGGTGTTACAATCATTGATAATGAAAAAATCCTGCCCAACACGAGCAAGCTTAACCTTATCGTGAAGGTTCTCCCCTCTTCTGACTATGAAGGAAAGCTTCCCGGCACCTTCAACAATATTTTCTGCTACGAAATCTCCCTTACGAACGACGGTGCTCCCATTCCGCTTTCAAAAAAACTGCTCATCAGATTTGACGGTCTCGGGGATGACGTTATACCCACAGGTACTCGGGTTTTCCGTGCAAACGGCAATGAATTTTTCGAGTACAACCGCACACCACACGCACCCTTTGTTGGTGCATCCACAAAGGATTTCGGCACCTATATTGTTGCTTCGAGTAACGATTTCTCAATGAAGGGTGACATTAACGGCGATAAGGTTATTTCATCATACGATGCAATGTTCGCACTTTATCTTGCCGCAGATTTAGTGGGAGCGACCACACCTGAGCAAATCAAAGCAGCTGACTATAACGGTGACAACGATGTAACTACAGAGGATGCTCTTATGATACTTCGCAAAGCCGCTGATATAATTTAAACCACGGAGGTAATTACAATGATTGGTTTAGGCAAATACAAGGCAGATATCAATAATATGTTCTTCAAGGGCGAAGCAATTTTCGAACTCAAGGATGATGACGGCAAATACGAAATCGAAATTGAGCTCGAGGACAAGGACATTGAAATGCCCGACATCAACATTGTTGATGCTGAGGAGGACGGCAACACCCTTACAGCAAAGGCAACAAGCCCCGAGTTCCCGGGCAAGGCTGTTGATTTAAGTCTTACCTTTGAGGATGATAAATGCAACGGCTTCCTGAAAATCCCCTTCGTAGGCAAGGTTAAAATCAAGGATGCCAAAAAAATAGGATAAAAGATACCCATTCCGATTTAATCGTCGGAATGGGTTTTTGTTTATGTAATTAAACTGTACCGCTCTTCTCGTTGTAATAAACAACGGAGCCGCTTTCAACGGAGCGTGTGAGCCAGGTGTTACCGCCGATAACACAGTTATCACCGATTTTCGTATTACCGCCAAGGATTGTTGCATTGGCATAAATAACAACGTTATTTCCTATATCGGGGTGACGCTTGATATCCTTGACAGGATTGCCGTTTTCATCAAGCTCAAAGCTCTTTGCGCCAAGGGTAACACCCTGATAAATCTTGACTCTGTCACCAATGGTTGTTGTTTCACCGATAACAATACCTGTACCGTGGTCAATGCAGAAATACTCACCTATTGTTGCACCTGCATGGATATCAACACCTGTTTTTTCATGGGCAAACTCAGTCATAATTCGAGGAATAAGCGGTACCTTAAGTGTATATAAAACGTGGGCTATACGGTAAATTGAAATAGCATAAAAGCCGGGATAGCAGATAAGCACCTCTTCGTGACACTTTGCTGCAGGGTCACCCTCATAAATGGCTTCGATATCCTTAAGAAGCATATTTTTAACGTGGGGCAGCTGGCTTATGAATTCATCACATATTTTCTCCGCAGAGCAACCCATTGACGTCATATTGAATTCACAAGCACCCTTGATTTGCTCTGCAAGTCGATTGTAAATGTTGAGCAGAAGCTCTGTCTGTGAAAGCACGTTTTCACTGCCCTCGCTGTGCTTGAAGTAATTGGGGAACAGTAATGACTGCAGGTCCTTGATTACCTTGATAACCTCTTTACGGTTAGGTATCCGCTGTCTGTCACAGTCCTTTTTAAGAAAGCTGTTTTCACTTATATCCTCAAGGCTCTTTACCGTGCCTGTGATAAGCTCCATAGATTCAAGAAAATTTTCCATATTCATTATTCCTCATAAAGTTTTGTTGATAAGTATCTTTCGCCCGTGTCGGTAAACAGAGCAACAATTGTCTTCCCTTTATTTTCAGGTTTTTGTGCAAGCTCTATCGCACCGCAAAGGGCGGCACCTGAAGAAATGCCTACTGCAATTCCCTCTTTCTGTGCAACCAACCGTGAGTAGCGGTATGCATCCTCATCCGAAACGTCAATAACCTCGTCAATTATGTCTCTGTCAAGGTTGTGGGGCACGAAATTTGCACCTATACCCTGTATACCGTGAGCACCTGCAACGCCACCTGTGAGAAGCGGTGATTTCAAGGGCTCAACACCTACGATTTTAATATTGGGATTCTTCGCCTTCAAATATCTGCCCACACCTGAGATTGTACCACCTGTGCCGATACCTGCAACGAAGATATCTACCTTGCCGTCGGTATCAGACCATATTTCAGGTCCTGTGGAGTCGTAATGTGATTCGGGGTTTGAGGGGTTATCAAACTGTGAGGGGATAAATGCTCCGACTGTCTCCTCGGCAAGTCGGTTTGCCTCATCAATACAGCCCTTCATACCAAGAGCACCCGGGGTAAGTATAACCTGTGCACCGTAAGCCTTGGTAAGCTTAACCCTTTCCTCACTTGCGGTATCGGGCATAATTATAACAACCTTATAGCCCATTGCACTACCCATTGCTGCAAGACCGATTCCTGTGTTTCCGCTGGTGGGTTCAATGATTACAGAGCCTTTTTTAAGAAGTCCTTTTTCCTCAGCATCAAGTATCATCCTGAGAGCCGGTCTGTCCTTGGCACTGCCTGTGGGGTTGAAGCACTCAAGCTTTGCCAGTATATCCGCACGCAAGGCCTCGGACTTAATCACGTTTGAGAGCCTCATAAGTGGTGTGTTTCCTACAAGACTGTTTATATTTTTGTATATTTTCATAATTATCGCGTCCTTTGTGTCATTTTATCACAAACAAAATTCCTTTACAAGTGATAATTATTGCCCTAAAAGGATAAATTAATACCTAATAAGTTATATTTATAAATTATTCACACTTTCATTCCATATAGTGACAATTATCGACACCCCTTTTATGTATAATGTAGTTGTAAGATAAATAAAGCCGCAATATGTCTTACTTTAAATAATATTCAAAAAGGAGAGTTAATCATGAAAAATTTCAGGCAAACCATTTTGAGCATTAAAATTGAATATCATTACAGAAGGGCAAAAAAGCTTCAGGAACGTGTTAAATACACCAACAGCCCGAGAAAGGAAGGCTTGTACAGTGCTATAAACCTTCATAAATATAAAGCAGAAAAAGCCCTTGTAGAATACGAAATTTCCGAAGGTCTCAGAAACAGCCACGGAATCTGGACGGGTCTGCGTTTTCAATATTGAATAAACAGCTTAACGGCATTGTGTTCACAAAACACAGTGCCGTTGTTGATTTGACAGACGTTTTATGATACAATCCCCAAGAGGTGAAATTATGTCATTTGAAATCGGTGTTCCTTGTGTATGGGATGAATTGAAAAGCACAACAAAGCCCATTGTTATGTACGGCACAGGCAACGGTGCCGACAAGGTTGTTGACGTGTTGAATGAACTTAATATTCCCCTTTCGGGTGTAACCGCAAGCAGTACCTTTGTGCGTAAAAGGATGTTCCGCGGTTTTCAGGTTATGCCCATTGAACGCTTTGAGGAAATTTATGACGATTTCATCCTGATTATCACCTTCGGCACGTCCATACCTGAGGTTATGGATAATATTTACAACCTGGCTGAAAAGCACACCGTGCTTGTACCTGTTGTGCCTGTAATCGGCACACAGATTTTTGACAGAGACTTTTACAACAAGCATTGTGAGGAAATAGAGCTTGCATATAATCTTATGGCAGATGACACTTCAAAAAAGATTTTCAAGGGCTATGTTGAGTTTCTGTACGGCGGCAGGCTTGATACCTTGAAATCAATAACCACGCTTGAAGATGAAGCCTTCAGGAATATTCTTAAGCTTACAGAAAATGAGGTTTACGTTGATATCGGTGCATACCGCGGTGACACCGTTGACACCTTTTTAAGCTACACGAAAGAGAATTATAATCACATAATCTGTGCCGAGCCTGATACAAAGACCTTCAAAAAGCTTACCGACCATTGTGCCCATCTTCCAAGATTTGAGGCACACAATGTGGCGGTTACTCACATTGACGGTGAAATCGGCTTTACGGATGCTCACGGCAGACAATCTGCGGTGGGCGGAGATGTTATGCAAAAAAGCGTTACACTTACTACCCTATGCGGTGACAAGGTGCCCACCTACATAAAAATTGATGCAGAAGGATGCGAAAACGAAATAATCAGCGCTTCGGGTAATATTTTCACCACTCACAAGCCTAAATTGAATATTGCCGCATACCACAAATGTGAAGATATTTTCACCCTGCCCATACTCCTTAACAGGCTCAATCCCGACTACAGAATCCATCTGAGGCACCACCCCTATATTCCCGCCTGGGACACTCTGTTTTACTGTATATAAAAATATTTATTTTCGACATTTTTAAAAAAATATTGACATTTGCTCTAATTGTATATATATTAAGAATTGCAAATTAAAAATAACGTGTCAGCCGTCACGGGTTTCAGACTTAGTTGATGCCACGGACAAAATAAAATTCACCAATTTGAAGGATAACATTCACTGTTCTTTGGGTAGGTGGTTTTTTCTTTTGAAAAAATTATTTGCTTTTTCAAATATTCTTAATTTGCGGAGAGGGGATGCATAATTGTCCAACCATATCATTGAACTTAAAAACGTATCTGTTGCATTCGATGGTCAACAGATTATTGAAAATATGAATTTATATATCCGCGACAAGGAGTTTATCACCTTTTTAGGTCCCTCCGGTTGCGGTAAAACAACCACGCTCAGAATGATTGCAGGCTTTCAGGAGCCTGATTCGGGCGAGGTCATTTTTGACGGAAAAGTAATAAATGGCGTTCCTCCTCACAAAAGGCAGTTGAACACCATTTTTCAACGCTACGCTCTCTTTCCCCACCTTAATGTTTATGAGAATATTGCTTTTGGTCTGCGCCTCAAAAAGACTCCCGAGAAGGAGATTAAAGAGGCCGTTACCGAAATGCTTTCACTCATTAACCTGAAGGGCTTTGAGCGCAGAAATATAGCATCATTATCAGGCGGTCAGCAACAGCGTGTTGCCATTGCCCGTGCATTGGTTGTAAAACCACGTGTGCTTCTTCTTGACGAACCACTTGGTGCACTTGACCTTAAGCTCCGTAAGGATATGCAGGTTGAGCTCAAGAACATCCAGCAGCGTCTCGGTATTACATTCATCTACGTTACACACGACCAGGAAGAGGCTCTTTCAATGAGTGACACCATTGTTGTTATGGACTCAGGTGTTATTCAGCAAATCGGTACACCCACCGATATTTACAATGAACCCAAAAACGCTTTTGTTGCAGATTTCATCGGTGAAAGTAACATCATTGAGGGTGTTATGCGTGCCGACTTCTGGGTTGAGATGGCAGGTCACAAATTCAAGTGTCTTGATAAGGGCTTCGGTGTTGACGAAAATGTTGACGTTGTTGTACGACCCGAGGACGTTGACGTTGTGCCTGTTGAAAATTCTATGATTTCAGGTGTTGTAACATCCATCACCTTCAAGGGTGTTTACTATGAAATCATTGTTGAAATCAAGGGCTTCAAGTGGATGATTCAGTCAACGGACTATCAGGCGGTCGGCTCAACAATCGGTCTTAACGTTGAACCCGATGCCATCCACATTATGAAAAAATCACAGTATTCCGGTCTGTACGGCGACTACAGCTCATTCAGTGAAGAATTTGACGAGCTGTCAGATGCCACAGTTTATGAGGACGAGGACGAATAAATCCCCCATAAAAACAGAAAGGAGTGCTGATGATGAAAAAACAGTCATCGCTTATGTCACGTTTGGCAGGCGCTCCATACCTTGTCTGGGCGGCTTTGTTTATTATCGTTCCCCTGGGTATGGTTGCCTACTACGCCTTCACAGACAGTGAAGGGGCTTTCACCCTTGCCAATATAACCGAAATCAGTAAATATACGGACACCTTCATTCTGTCCATCTGGCTTGGTCTGTTGGCAACTGTAATATGTCTTTTAATTGCATATCCCTTAGCTTACATTATGGCACAAAAGGGCCCTCAGAAGCAAAGCACCATGACAATGCTCATAATGCTGCCTATGTGGATGAACTTTCTTCTCAGAACATACTCCTGGATGACAATCCTCGAGGACTACGGGCTTATAAACACGCTCATAACAAGTCTCGGACTTGACCCCGTACAGCTTATCAACACACGCGGTGCAGTTGTGCTTGGTATGGTTTATAACTTCCTGCCCTATATGATTTTGCCCATTTACACCGTTATGCTCAAAACCGACCACTCACTTGTTGAGGCGGCACAGGATTTAGGCGGTAACAAGCTTGCAGTTTTCAAAAATGTTACCGTTCCCCTCAGTGTGCCCGGTGTGGTTTCAGGCTTTACAATGGTATTCGTACCATCCGTAAGCACCTTCTACATTTCACAGAAGCTGGGCGGTACGGGTACAATCCTTATCGGTGATATTATCGAAACACAGTTCCAGACTGCAAATAATTTCCATCTGGGAGCATCACTTTCATTCATACTGATGATACTCATTTTCATCTGCCTTGCAGTTATGAACAGGTTTTCTGACGACGACGGAGGTGTTATTATATGAAAAAGACCTCTATCGGCTCGAAGCTTTATCAGGCACTTGTATTCATTTTCTTATATGCACCTATTGTTGTGCTTATCGTTTTCAGCTTCAACTCCGGCAAAAGCACATCGGTTTTCGAAGGCTTTTCACTCCATTGGTACAAGGAGCTTTTCCGTGATGCCGCGACCCTTGATGCCTTCAAAAACTCAATGATTGTTGCTGTTGTATCCTCAATAATTTCTACGGTTATGGGTACTGCCGCTGCAACTGCTATCTTCAATTACAAAAACAAGCTTTTTAAAAGCAGCGTTATGACGGTAACGAACATACCTATGATGAACCCTGAAATCGTTACAGGTGTTTCAATGATGCTTCTCTTTGTTTTCATTGGTGCACTTTTCGGCAAAACAGGTACTTTAGGCTTCGGCACACTTATTATTGCACACGCTACCTTTGAATTACCCTATGTAATTCTCAATGTATTGCCAAAGCTTAAGCAAACCGATCCTCACCTTGCCGAAGCGGCTCAGGACTTGGGCTGTACTCCCCTTCAGGCATTCTTCAAGGTTATGCTTCCCGCAATTATGCCCGGTATTATCTCCGGTCTTATGATGGCATTCACCTTGTCTGTTGATGACTTTATCATCAGCTACTTTGTAAGCGGTACTGAGTCACAGACACTTCCTATCCGCATCTTCTCAATGACAAAACGTCGTGTCACACCCGATATGTATGCTTTGTCAACCCTTATATTCGTTGCAATCCTTGTATTGCTTGTGATTTCCAACATCATTAGCGCTCGCGGTGACAAGAAGCTGAGCAAGGAGAAGGGCGGTGCAAAGAAATGATTAAACGTATTTCTGCCTGTCTTATTGCTCTTGTGCTTCTGTTCACCTGTACCTTACCTACACTTGCAGTTACAGCCGAGAAGGATTATTCACACCTCAGAGGTACTACAATCAACGTGTACAACTGGGGAGAATATATCTCCGACGGCAGCGAGGGTACATTGGATGTTAACGCAGAATTTGAAAAAGAGTACGGCATCAAGGTAAACTACACAAACTTTGACAGTAACGAGAATATGTACAACAAGCTGAAAAGCGGTGGTGCAAACTACGACATCATTATTCCCTCAGAATATATGATTGCAAAGCTTATCAGTGAGGATATGCTGGCTGAGCTTGACTTCTCCAACATACCCAACTACAAGTACATATTACCTAAGTACAAAGGACTTTACTATGACCCCGACGAAAAATACACAGTCCCCTACACCGTTGGTATGGTTGGTCTTATCTACAACACAACTATGGTTGAGGGCCCCGTGGATAGCTGGGGTATTATGTGGGATGAACAGTACAAGGGCAAAATCCTGATGTTCAACAACCCCCGTGATGCATTCTGCATTGCACAATGCTACCTGGGTCAAAGTGTAAATACCACCGATACAAGGGAATGGGATGCAGCTCTTGACCTGCTCAAGAAACAAAATCCCCTCATTTCATCCTATGTTATGGACGAGGTTTATAACAAGATGGAAAAGGGTGAAGCCGCCATTGCCGCATACTATGCAGGCGACTACCTGACAATGTATGACACAAATCCCGACCTTGCTTTCTGCTACCCCAAGGAGGGCGTAAACTACTTTGTAGATTCAATGTGCGTTCCCAAAAATGCAGAGAATAAAGAGGCGGCAGAGCTTTACATCAACTTTATGTGCCGTGAGGATATCGCGGTTGCAAACGCAAACTACATCTGCTATGCAACACCCCACGCACTTGTTCTTGAAAGTGAGGACTATGAGCTCAAGGGTAATGAGATTCTTTATCCCGCCGAGTCGCAGATGCCCGAAACACAGATTTTTGAAAACCTTGATTATGAAACACAGCAGTATATGACTATGCTGTGGAATGAGCTCAAGGTCGGAGGAAACTCAAACGCAGATGCTTATATCGGTCTTTCAGTTTCTCTTGTGCTTGTAGTTATTTATCTCATTTACAAATTCATTAAGAAAAAGAAACGCGAGGCTTATTATTAAAAAGCTTATCCCCGACAATCAAGTACGATTGTCGGGGATGTTTTTATCCTTATTCAGCTTACCACTCCCGCATTATTTCGGGATTTGCGAAAATCTCGTCAAGCTTTTTGATAAAGGGCATTACGTCGTTGAATGCTCCGATTCTGTGGTCAAACATAAGGGTTATGGGGAGAACCTTTTTAGTTGCAAGGTCAACCTCACCCTTATCATTTCTGAAGGCATACTCAGTATCCCTTACGCTACCCATAGCCATCAGGAAGGTCTGGGGGAAAAGGAGAGGTGTATATGTTACGTTACCGTTAAGACCCTCATACAAGGGGCCCCAGTTTGTAAGACAAACAGAGCCTTCGTTAAGCTCCTCCATAAGGAGAATTGAGCCGTCACGGGGGTTGCGATGAAAATGGTCCTTGGGTTTAGCTACCTTGTGCTTACCAACGTAGCCCGTTACCGTCTGTGCAATAGTGGGTACAATTGCACCGCTGAGAAGAAGTCCGACGGTTCTCTGTGCAATAACCTCAAACAAAACCTTATCAATATCGGTTTTCTTCAGACGTTCAAAGAGATCATCAATCTGCTTTGAAAGCTCTTCAAGCGTCTTGTTCTCTGCCTCATTTACCTTGAGGGGGAAGGTTTCGCCATTTTCAAGAACAACAGGCATAGCAACGTTTATGTGCTTTTTGAGAACTATTGTA
Source organism: Acutalibacteraceae bacterium (assembly GCA_045532945.1). Taxonomy (GTDB): domain Bacteria; phylum Bacillota; class Clostridia; order Oscillospirales; family Acutalibacteraceae; genus DTU089. Next base: position 137,740 of record JAZSGZ010000041.1, on the reverse strand, counting down.
CCGCAGGATGATGTTGAATTATATTTGATGTGTGCATTAAGCTTGGGGGCAACCTTAAGACCCTCAACAAGCACCTTCATCATAATAGTATTGAATGAAATGTGATAACCGCACTCCTCTTTGAACCTCTGAAACTCATCCCAGAACTTCGTAAGGTCTGCCTCATAATTATATCCACAAGTCGGCACATTCTTCTGTGCCTTTGTAAGAATGTAGCCTGAAACTCTGTTTCTCAGGCTGAAGGGCTTAACGGTGTCGCCCTTTTCAGGTCTGCCGAGAGCACCGTTCATAAAAGCTTTAAAATCCATTTTTCTTCTCTGTGATTAACTCACTTAACCTTTCTTTAATATAATTATACTATACATATAAACAGCCTGTTTGTCAAATAAAAAAAGGAATGTCACAGGACACTCCTTTTTATAAATATTCAAACTGTTTGAATTAGTCTTTTTTCTTTCCGCTGCCTGCTTTGTTAAGAAGTGTAACAGAAAGAATAATGATACCAACAACAATGAAGATACCAATCATACCTGCGCCCATGCAAAGGAGTGATTCTCTCATATTTTCTGTAGTGAAGCCAAGCTTAACTGTTTCAGCTGCAACCTCTGATGTTGCTACCTCGGCTACTGTAGTTTCAATTGTATTTGCAAGTGTATTAAACATATCCGTTTACCTCCTTATTTAAAGAAACTCAGAATCATACCGCCGGCAATAACCGATGCAACCTGACCTGATACGTTAACACCTGTTGCGTGCATAAGAAGGAAGTTCTGATTATCCTCCTCAAGACCAAGCTTGTGAACAACACGTGATGACATAGGGAATGCAGAAATACCTGCAGCACCGATCATAGGATTGAACTTTTTGCCCTCGGGAAGGAATATGTTGAGAACCTTTGCGAAGATAACGCCACCTGCAGTATCGAAAATAAATGCTACAAGACCAAGACCGAGGATAAGTGCTGTTTCCCATTTAAGGAACTGCTCTGCATGCATATTTCTTGCAACAGTAAGACCAAGAAGGATTGTTACAAGGTTTGCAAGAACCTTCTGTGCTGTTTCTGAAAGTGAATCAAGAACACCGCACTCTCTGATAAGGTTACCGAACATAAGGAAACCGATAAGAACTGCTGACTGAGGTGAAACAACACCTGCAATAATTGTAACAACAACGGGGAAAAGGATTCTTGTTCTCTTAGAAATTGCCTTACCCTCATACTTCATACGGATTTTACGCTCTTTTTTAGTTGTAAGGAGCTTGATAACAGGGGGCTGAACAATAGGAACAAGAGCCATATATGAATATGCGGCAACAATAATAGCACCGATATACTGTGAATTAAGCTCACCTGCAACGAAAATTGATGTAGGACCGTCAGCCGCACCGATAATAGCGATTGATGCTGCCTCGCTGATGGGGAAAACAAATGATGCAGCAAAAAGTGTAAAGAAGATACCAAACTGTGCAGCTGCACCGAAAATCATAAGCTTAGGGTTTGAAAGGAGCGGTGCGAAGTCAATCATCGCACCGATACCGATAAACAGCAACAATGGGAAAAGCTCGTTTGCAACACCGGCTTTATAAAGCACCTCAATAGCACCGGTAGCCTCGGGGTCCTGCGAAATTGCACCAACAATATTCGCAAGGGGAAGGTTTACCATAATTGTACCGAATCCCATGGGGAGCAAGAGTGTGGGCTCCATATCCTTGGCAATTGCAAGGTAGATAAGTGTACCACCAATAGCCAACATAATAAGCATAGGTATGATTTCTGTTTTGATATCCATACCTGCAATCGCTGCAAAGATACTGAAAATCTTTGAGCCTAATTCTGATAAGATTGCCATAATTTTCCTTCTTTCTTATTTCTTTTTTTACCCACCGTTTGACAACGCATTTACCTTGTGCTACTATCTTACGGCGAGGTGAAAAGGTATGAGCGATAAAAGACACAGTTCAATACGCGGTAAGGCACGTTTAAAAAATGTCGTTTTAATATCGCTTTTCACCGCAATAATTGCAGTGTGCTCGCTTATAACCATACCCTCCCCCGTGCCCTTCACCTTACAGACCCTTGGAATCTTCTGTGCACTTGCCGTGTTGGGAGGAAAGAACGGAACAATCACCGTTCTCCTTTACACAGTCCTCGGTCTCGTGGGTGTGCCTGTTTTCTCAGGCTTCTCGGCAGGTCCCGGTCACCTTCTCGGTGCCACCGGTGGATACATTATAGGCTTTGTTTTATGTGCCCTCGTTTATTGGCTTGCTACGAAATTTCTCGGTAACAGCCCGAGAGCTACAATATCAGGCTTGTCCTTGGGGCTTATCACCTGCTACATCACGGGCACACTGTGGTATGCCGTTGTTTACTTGGGTGAAATAAGTGTAAAAGCACTTTCCTCTGCAATAATTGTTTGCATTGCACCCTTTATCATACCCGATATTGTTAAATTGATTGCGGCATTCCTTATCACAAGGAAGCTACAAGCACTAAACTACTGATTTCATCCGCCCTTTCGGGCGGATTTTTTATTTAGTTTTCAATAATACCTTCAAGGAAGTTTACTTCACGTACGTTTGTATCTCTGTCAACACGGAAGGTTTTGATTTCGTGCTTTTTGATATCGTACCAGAAGCCGTTGTCAAAAAGCTTTGACATTACATAACCCTTTGAGTCCTCAATACCCTTCGTTTCATAGAGACGGATAATAAGGTCTCCGCTACCGTCCTCGCAACGCTTGAGCGCTGTAACAACCACGTTATCAAGATTGGTGTAGAGGAAGGTATCCTTCTGAGGAAGCTCGCCCTTATGATAGCTTTCGGGAACTGCAACAACATTATTGTTAAAGAAGTGTGCTTCCTTAACGATATCGCTGTTTTCTGCCTCACCGTTGTGGAGATAAATACCGTAAGAGAAACGGTTAAGACCTTCATCGGTAAAGTTGAAGTTTGCGGCAGGTCTGTCTGAATAATGATCTGCAAAGATTACGTTACGAAGCGCTGTAAGCCTTAACTCTGCACCGGGACAGTCATAGCTGTATTTTGAATCACTCATAACTGAAAGACCGACACGCTTGCCGTCCTTAGTCACGGTAAGGTCTGCCCAGTTAAGTGCAGGCTCCTCCTCACCGTTGCAGGGACGCTTGATGTAACCGCAAGGAATTTCATAGGTGCTTACAGCATCCTTACCGCCTGCGGGGAATGCAAGCTTAAGCATTGTGAAGCTTTCCTGCCACATTGCCTTACACTCAACCTTAAGGGTTTTCTGACCCTTTGCAAGTATGAAGTCCTGTGTAAGGTAAGAATCGTTGAACCTGTGCTTTGTGCGGATTACGGAACGGAGTGCACCTGTTTCGATTCGCTGAATTTCAACAAGCTCCATAAGACCCTTAACGTCGTGGAACTTGAACACCTTATGTGCCCATGTATCGGTTTTGTGGTCGTCAATAACTGTGGGAATTGCAAGGAAGTTTTCCTCGGCAAGGTTTATGCCTGTTGCCTTATCAACAAGGCTCTTGATGTAGCCTGTCTGTGCATCGAACTCAACAGTCATAAACTCATTTTCCATAAGGAAATTCTGCTCTGCGCCGATTTCCTTTTCTGCGCGAGCCTCGTGGTCAACCTCTAACCAATATGTTGCATAACCCATTGAAGGAACCTTTGCAACAAACAATGTATCAAGGTGACTGTCATTTGAGCGTGATGAACGCACGTTCTGGAAAAGAACCTGATTACCCTCGCTGTCAGCAACAGCCTTGGAGGGGTGATGAACTCTCACAGGGAGCTCAGCATCGTATGAATGGGGATTGAACACTACAACCGGCCTCGGGAAGCCGTTGTCAGCACCTGTGTGGTGACGTTCCTCAAATACGGGGTCACTTACACCCTCAATCCATGTATCAATTTTACGTGCAATTCGGAGAACTGCATTGTTATATTTTTCAGAGGCAATATTAAGTGCATAGCCCTCAGACTCCTTAACATCCTCATAAGCCTCCATAATGGAGCAGCCGCACATAATATCGTGGAACTGATTGAAGCAAACCTTCTGCCAGGCACTTTCAAACTCCTTTGTACCGGGCTTCGACTCTGCAACAATTGATGAAATTGTGTCCCATTTTTCAGCAGCGGCAAGTGCATTTTCTGCCTTACGGTTAAGCGCCTTAACAAGTGATGTGGCGCTGTAACAACCGCTTGCGTGGTGCTGAAGCTCATCATCCCATGTGGGGATTTCAATGAGCTCGTTGAGTACATCCTCAAAGTAGCCCTCGGGTGAAGAGAATTCAAGGTCATTGAAGCCTTCACGCTCAAGATTCGCCTTAAGGTACTCAATATCCCCTCTTGTAGGACCGCCACCGTGGTTGCCTACACCGTAGAACATCATCATACCGTGGCCTGTTTCCTCCGCACGGTCATTGAGAATGTTAAGCTTGCGGTCAATATCCTCTTTACCGTGAGCGGTGTAGCCCGTGGGTGTTCTGTAAGTAAGAACACGTGATCCGTCGGGTGAATCCCACCAGAAGAGGTTTTCGGGGATTTCAGAATTTTCTGACATATCAGGGCGTTGGAAAACGTAGTTTGTCATACCGCCCTTGTTAAGAAGCTGAGGCATCATTGCATTGTGACCGAAGGAGTCAACATTGTAGCCTGTTTTACAGGTAATGCCGAATTTTTCATAGTAATAAAGCTGGCTGTAAAGTGCCTGACGGGCAAAGCTTTCGCCTGAAGGCATATTGCAGTCGGGCTGTACCCACCAGCCGTTAATAGGCACCCATCTGCCCTTTTTCACCATTGTGCGGATTTCCTCAAACATCTGTGGGTCGATATCCTCAACCCACTTATAGTATGCCGCAGATGAGCAGGTGAAAACAAAATCGTTATATTCCTTTAATCTGTCAAGTGCACTGCGGAATGTCTGGAGAACCTCTCCGCATCCCTCCTGCCAACGCCAGAGCCAGATCGGGTCAAGGTGGGCATTACCTATAAGCTTGATTGTTTTATCCATTATTCATTGCCCTCCTCGATAAGTTTAAAGTATCTGCCTAACCAATATGCGAATGTATACGGGTAACAGCTTTCCACACAGGTAACACCGCCTGAATCCTCTGTTTTATATTCAAGGGGATTTCTGTCATATTTTGCAATAAAGCGCTCGTCGTTGGGCAGAAGAGCTGATGTCTCCTTATAACCGCCCATAAGCTCCTTTTTGGGGATATCACGACGATTGTGAATTGAAACACCTGATGCAAGTCTTGAAACGCTGAAGCGATAGAACCATGTTCTGATTCTGTCTTCATCAGGCTTTGCATTGTCAGGGTCACTGAGGAAATAAAGGAAATCGTAACCGCAGTTATATTCGGGAGCAAGGGTGTAACGCCATGTTCTGAATGCTTCACGGAACATTTCCTTACGCTCTGCATCGGACTCAAGGGTAATAAGTCCGAAGAGGGAAGCACAGGCAAGCATATGGTCGCCGTACATCATTTCCTCCCTGTCCTCGACACCGCCAACGATGCTCATATGGTGGAAGCGGTTACGATGCTCAATTGTAAGCTTGTCATAACCAAGGTCAATGAGCTTGTCGTAGGTTTCCTGCCAGATACCGCTTTCGCCTGTCAGGTGCATACACACTCTAAGGTACATAAGCATCTGACCTGCATTAAGGCAGGCATCTGCCCAGCCCATTGCAGTTTCAAAGTATTCCTTGTTCCACTTTGCCCAGGTTGTATATTTACCGTCTGCCTCGCGCAGAGCAAAGTTATTGTCAATGATGTGCTTCGTTGTATTCCTTGCGGCAGTTTTGAGAAGGTCATCAAACTCGGGATCCTCTCTGCCGAGGAACTCGTGAGCAACAAGAAGGTGGAGATAATGGTGAGTGATTTCGTCACTGCTTGTATCACCCTTGTAGGTAATGTCTGTATCCTCAAAGCCTTCCTCTGTGTAGAATTTTCTTAATCTTTCGGGGATGGGAGCATCTGCCTTAACCTCAAGACCAACCACACCGCGGTTGCGGGCATCGGTTGTATTAAGGCAAACTGCAGTTGCACCGTTTTTCTTATAGAAAAGTCCGTCATCCGGTACGGGCTCACTGCTTGTAAGGTAGGTTCTTGCAACGAAGCCGTCTCCTCTGCCTGCAATATACATAAGCAGAAGGTTTGCTTCACTCGCTCTGAAAGCAACGCGACGTGCTTCCATTGTCTCCTCGTCAAAGTCACCCTTCTCACGCTTAAGCGTTGCATAGCGGAAGATTTCACCCATTGCAAAGCAGGATGAGAAGCTACCGTCGTTATCACTGTGACCGTAGGGAAGGATTGATTTAAGGTTGCCTGCCTCAGAAAGGCGCTTCTGGCTCACCATACCGTGACGCTGAACATATGTAAGTGTTTCGTCAAGGAGCCTGTATGCCTTTTCTTCCATTGACATCTTAACCATAGCAATGTGTGTTGCTCCGTTATCCGTGAGCACCCACACACCGTCACCACCGTCCGGCACAAGTGCAGACACGTGATTATCAAGCAAATCACGGTGGGCACTCATATACATAACCTTGTCGGTAAGACAATCTGCATTGGGGGCATAACGTGTTACACCGCCGTTTGAACCGTACCACATCACACCGTCGGGACCTTCACAGTAGCAGGTATAGTCCTTCTTGCGCTGGGGCAGAGGGTAAGGGAAATCCGAAAGGTCAGGTTTCTTTGCTTTCACCTCAAGAAGTGACTTTGGAACTTCGATATCGTACTTCTTGAAGTGACTTACAACCTTGGTCAATCGGGGATAAAGTTTAATCGGTTGAGTCATAGCCTTATCTCCTTTATTAGAGTAAATCTTAAATATAAACCCAAATTTATACATTTTATATTGTACCAAAAACACAGTCAAAGTTCAACCGAATATTGAATATTTTTAACATAAATGAAAAAAATTGATTTTGCTATTGGAATATTTAAAATAAAGTGATATAATACATCTATCTTCGGGCAAATTTTACGAAGAAAAAAGATTTTATAAAGGTTGAGAAGGTCTTGCAAACCGGTAAGACGCTGCTTCTTCCATCTTTATTGTCTTATTGTTTATCATCACGAAAAAGAGAAATTTTTTAAAGCGACAGAGAAGGTTTTGCAAGCCGGTAAGACGCTGCTTCTGTCGGAAAGGACAATGACAATGAACACAACAGCTTTTGAAAAGTACGAATCCGAGGTGCGCTCATATTGCCGTAATTTCCCGGCAGTTTTCACCAAGGCAAAGGACTCAATAATCTATGCCGAGGACGGCAAGGAGTACATTGACTTCTTCTGCGGTGCAGGTGCACTCAACTACGGTCACAACAACGACTACATTAAGAAACGGATTATCAGCTATCTCGAGAGCGACGGTATAATTCACTCCCTTGATATGTTCACCGCCGCCAAGCGTGATTTCATAGAATTCTTTGAAACTGAGATTTTGGAGCCACGTGGCTTTAATTACAAAATCCAGTTCCCCGGCCCCACAGGCACAAACGCTGTGGAAGCCGCATTGAAGCTTGCACGTAAGGTTAAGAAGAGAAATAACATCTTTGCTTTTATGGGTGCTTTCCACGGTATGACACTGGGCTCACTCTCAATGACAACCGACCGTGATTCCCGTCAGGGTGCAGGCGTTTGCCTTACAGATGTTACACACATCCCCACTCCCTATATGTTCCCCGACTTTGATGTTTTAGAGTATATGCAGACTCTTATTGACGACGACCACTCAGGCGTGTCAAAGCCTGCTGCAGTATTTATTGAGCCCGTTCAGGCAGACGGTGGTATCCACGTATTCAGTGAGGAATTCCTCAAGGGTCTGCGTGATTTCTGTACACGTAACGATATTCTCCTTGTGTGCGACGATATTCAGGTTGGCTCAGCCCGTACAGGCTGGTACTTCTCATTTGAGCGCGCAGGCATCACACCCGATATTGTTACACTTTCCAAGTCAATCGGCGGCTACGGTATGCCCTTTGCGCTTGTTCTCTTCAAGCCTGAGCTTGACGTATGGGCTCCCGGTGAGCACAACGGCACCTTCCGCGGAAGCCAGCTTTCAATGGTAGCTGCAAAGGCAGGTCTTGAGCTTATGCTCAACAACAAGGTTGAGGACAAGGTTAAAGCACAGAGCGCAATCATCAAAGAATATCTTGACAAAATTCCTGCTATCCACCCCGACTTCGAAATCCGCGGTATCGGCTTTATGTGGGGTATTGACTGCAACAAGGTTAAGCCCGATGTGGTTTCAAGAGCAATCGTAAAGGAGTGCTTCAACAACGGCCTTATTGTTGAGCGTGCAGGCAGAAACAACGATGTTGTTAAGCTTATGCCCTGCCTCCTCGCAGATGACGAGACGCTCAAAAAGGGTCTCCAGATCTTAGTTGATGCAGCAAAGAAAGTAATTGAAGAAATGTAAGAAAAAGCACTCCGTGAGGAGTGCTTTTTAATTAGGAATTAGGAGTTAGGAATGAGGAATTAAGGGGCACTTCGTGCCGATTATAAGCTTCGCCAACAACTACAAGTTCCAAGAGCAAAGCACCGCGATACAGTAAGTGTATCGCGGTGCTTAATTATATTAGGAAACGAAGCTTACCCTTAATTTTTAATTTTGAAATGTGAATTTTACTTTGAGATGAACGCAAAAATGCGTTCACTACGGCTTCGCTACAAATCACCCAATTTCGAAGCATAAAATCGCGTCGCAGACCCGAAATTCCTAATTTCTAATTCCCCATTTCTAATTATTCTTCAATCTCAACCCTCTGATATACTATGCCTTCTCTTTCGTGGGTATATGTAATGTGAAGAGTATTGCCGTCCGCAACCATTGCAGGGTAGCTGAATTCGTGGTCACCCTCGGTTGCTTCGCACTTGAAGATTTCTTCAAATGTGTCACCGCCGTCAGTTGATGCAAGGAGCACAAGGGGTGCACGGTCTCCCCAGTTTTCAAAAATGGGATTCATAATGAGCACAAGTGTACCGTCATCCAGCTTTACAACATCGATACCACTGTTGGGGTTACCCATAGGTGTTTCGTAAGCCTTGCACCAGGTCATACCGCCATCCTTGCTGTCACTGCGGTAAATGTGACCCATATTTGTACGGATAAACATATGAATACCCTTTTCATCCTCCCAGAGTGTGGGTTGAATCATATTTACGGTTTTAAGGTTTTTCTTGGGTCTTAAAACAAATTTTGAGTGTGTAAATGTAAGTCCGTCATCTGTTGAGATATCCACAAAGCATTTCCACGACTTCCTCAAGGATTCCCTTGACGCAGGTGCCATAACTCTGCCGTCTGCAAGGCGGATTGCTTTATTTTTTACGGGACCTCTGCCACCGTCATTATCACCGGGCACAAGGACCTGTGGCTTTGAAAAGGATTTGCCTCCATCCTTTGAAATACAGTAATATGTAACCCACTTGGGAATAGGCTTACCGTATTTGAAGTATAATATTATATCTCCGTTTTCACGCTGAAAAAGAACAGGATTCCAATGAGGGAGTGCTTCTCCGTCCACACAAATGCTGTATGGCTCTGCCCATTTCACGCTGTCGCGGACACTTACCCATATTTTAACATCGTCATTACCCTCTTTTGTCCCACCGAACCAGGCGGCTACAACCGTACCGTCGCTGAGTGGTAGAACGGTTGAGGCGTGGCAGGAATCTGTCACACTTTTTAAGGGATAAATAAATTCTTTAATAAGTTCCTTTGCTTTAATCATTTTTATTCTCCTCGTTATTGTTTTCTTCGTCCATATAATCAAAGGCATTCCAAGCCTTATCTTCCTTTTTCTCCGGCTCATCGTAGCCGATATTCATCACTATTGTTTTTTTGCCGTAAATATTCTTTACGGGTTTAACGGGTGCTTCCGTAATATACATTTTTTCACCGTATCTGTCAGAGGTGGTGGTAATGAATGACGGAAATCCCGGCAACACCTTAAGCTGCTTGTAGGTGCCGTAATTAAGATAAAACCTGATAATGCTCAGGAACAGCCATCTGCATTGAAAAAGTGCACCAAAGAACAAGCACAAGCCTATTGCATTGCTTGAAGAAAGCACACCGATATAAGTAAGTGCTCCCAAAGCAACAACAGGAGCAACAGGACTGCTGAGCTTCATATAGGTTACGCCGGATGTGAATATAATAATTGCAATAAAATTAAGCATACCTGCAAGGGAGCCAAAGCCACCTGCAAAAACGCAAAAAGCCATAAACAATACAATACTTGCGTAATTCCGTTCTGCAAGAAGGGTATTCTCCCGCCACTTATCCGCAACAAGCTTCCTTTCCTCAGATGAAGCTGTTTTCAAATCAAAATGACAGATTTTCCACTCATACCCGAAAACCGTTTTGTACTTCACGGTATCGGGTGTGTTGCGGACACTATCTCTGACCGTGTCAATATCTACAACCTTTTCACTAAGCTTCTTTTTACCCTTCGCCTGCTGAGAGCGTAAAAATTCTTCTCTGTAAATATCCACCTGAGTATTAAACGGGTTATAGGATGCTCGGTATCTGTCATCATAAAGCTTTTTATCTTTGTCCGATTCTTTATCCTTAAGATAAATCTTATCACCGTACAAATCCGCCGTATTCTGAATAAAATCGGGAAATTCCTTGAATTTTTTAAGCTCAAGGAAAACCTCGTTATAATTATAAATACACCTGAAAGCAAAAAAGCAAGGTATCAACGGAATAAAAACACCGACAAGAACAGCTATTGATAAAAAAGGTTTGTCAGGCAGAGGAATAAAAAGTCTTGTAAAACCTAAAGCAGCCACCATAATGACACAGGTGTAGCCCGAAAGCCACCATTTGTGTACAGGGTATGCACTCAGCAAAAGAATCAAGGCTGCCGCACCCGGGATAAAGAAAAATTCTTCGTTATAAAACTTAAGAAGCAACGCAAAGGAACCCATTGCCGCAGCACATATCAGAGACCAGTCTCTGACCTTCTTACTTGTCTGCTTCCAATCGGACATCATATCACGTTTTTCATCGTTTGATGCCACGGGTACGTACATTGTTTCCATACTGAATTTCACGTAATCACCGCCTTATGAAACGTCAGTCAAATAAAATCAATAGCCTCTGCCCTGCTCACTTTTAGCGATTGATACTACTCTGCTTGTGCCGAGACGCTCTGCACCAAGAGAAAGGAATTTTTCCGCATCGTCAAGTGAAGCAATACCGCCTGCAGCTTTCATTTTAACTCCGTCGCCGATATTCTCGGAGAAGAGCCTGATATCATCAAATGTTGCTCCGCCTGTGGAAAAGCCTGTTGATGTTTTAATAAAGTCTGCACCTGCTTCTGTAACAATACGGCACATTTCCTTTTTCTCATCATCGGTAAGCAGACAGGTTTCAATAATAACCTTAAGAATTTTACCGTCACAAGCCTTTTTGATTTCTTTGATTTCGTTAAGAATCAGGTCATAGCGCTTACATTTGAGCCATCCGATATTTATAACCATATCAATTTCGTCGGCACCGTTTTTAACGGCATCTGCCGTTTCAAAAACCTTGCAGGCGGTTGTGTTATAGCCATTTGGAAAGCCGATAACTGTACATATCGACAGCTTACCACCGCAGTAATCCGCACACTCCTTAACGTAAGAAGGAGGAATACAAACACTCGCCGTATTGAATTTTATACCGTCGTCACAAATTGCCTTAATCTGTTCCCACGTTGAGTCCTGCTTGAGAAGAGTGTGGTCAACGTGACAGAGTATTTCATTAAGCTCCATAAGTCAAACCGCCTTTGTAAATCTATTTTATTATATATTGTAGCATTTTTATCCAAAAAGGTAAACAGTATATATAAAATATCATACTATATTTATAATTGATTTAGAGAAAAAACTATGATATATTTAATATGTATTTTTATGTAATTTTTATTTTTTTGAAATTAAGGTGATTATTTTGAAAAATTTATTGGTTATCTTCGGCGGTTGTTCAAGTGAGTATGAAGTATCACTTCGTTCATCTGCATCGGTACTTCGCAACATTGACCGTACAAAGTACAACGTTATAACTCTTGGTATCACAAGGGATGGCAGCTGGCTCCTTTATAACGGTTCCATCGATAATATTGAAAACAACACTTGGCTTACTATGGGTGTTACAACACCTGCGGTTATCTCCCCTGACAAAAAGGATAAGGCTTTGCTTGTCCTCAAGGAAAGCGGTGTCGAGAAAATCAGTGTTGATGTAATTTTCCCCGTGCTCCACGGTAAAAACGGCGAGGACGGAACAATCCAGGGTATTTTTGACCTTGCAGGCATTCCCTATGTCGGTTGCGGACTTCTTGCAAGTGCAATGTGTATGGATAAGGCAATTACAAACACCCTTGCAGATGCAGCAGGCATTGACGGGGCAAAATGGGCAGCATTTACCCGCACAGAGTATTATGCCGGCAATGTACAGCTTGAGCCTATTGTTGAAAAGCTTTCTTTCCCCATTTTCGTAAAGCCTGCAAACGCAGGCTCATCCGTAGGTATTTCAAAAGCACACGATATGGATGAGCTGAAAAAGGCTATTGATGTGGCATTCGATAACGATTACAAGGCGGTTCTTGAGGAAACTCTCGTAGGCAGAGAAATCGAATGTGCCGTTATGGGTAACGATAACCCTGTTGCATCCTGCATCGGTGAAATTTTACCCACCGCAGAGTTTTACGACTACGATGCAAAGTACGTAGACAACTCAACAGGTCTTGCAATACCTGCAGATTTGCCCGAGGATGTAAGCGAAAAGGTACGAAAGGAAGCAATCCGCGCTTATAAGACAATGGGCTGTGAGGGTTGCTCACGAGTTGACTTCTTCCTGGCTGAGGACGGCACCTGCTACCTTAACGAGATAAACACTCTCCCCGGCTTTACATCCATTTCAATGTTCCCCAAGCTCTTCGGTCAGGTTGGTATCCCCTACTCAGAGCTTATCGACAGACTTATAGCTTATGCTGAGGAACGAAGCAAATGAGAACGGTTGAAATAGAATTTGTCAGTGAACAGCAATATCACGACGACAGAGAAAGCAGTAAGCTCAAAGCTACCGGCACTATGCGTAAAATTGACGGTATCAAAACAATTTCCTACACCGAGCCTGATACAGAAATGGGCAAATGCGAAACAGTTGTTAAGGTAATAAACAACCATTTCGTAGAAATGAGCCGAAAGGGCATTTACGAAACAACCTTCCTTATTGAAGAGGGCAAAACACATCCCTGCATTTACCGAACACCGTTCGGTGAAATGAGTATGGATATTGCAGCCCAAAGAGTAAACGCTCAGATTCCTGATGTTTCGGGAAAAATTCTTCTTTGCTACACACTCCAAAGCAACGGAGAAATTATTGGCGAAAACAATCTTTTAATGAAAATAAATGAGGTTTAAATATGTCAAAGTTAGTTAAGCTTGCAGAAGAACAGATTATAAAATCTGTTACTGATGCTATCAACACAAACATTGCAGAGGGTAATTTTATCGAAGCAGAAATTCCTGCCTTCAAAACAGAAATCCCTGCAGACAGAAAAAACGGTGACTACTCAGCAAATGCAGCATTTATGATGTCGAAGGCATTAAGAATGCCCCCAAGAAAAATTGCAGAGAGCATCTTAGAAAAAATCAATCTTGATAATACATATTTCAAGTCCTGCGAGGTTGCAGGCCCGGGCTTCATCAACTTCTTCTTAAAGCCCGAATTTTATGCAGATATTCTCCTCGACATAGAAAAATGCGGTGACAAATACGGCAGAAGTGATTTCGGCAACGGCAAGAAAATCAACGTTGAGTTCGTTTCCGCTAACCCCACAGGCCCTATGCATATGGGCAATGCCCGTGGCGGTGCTCTCGGTGACTGCCTTGCCGCTGTACTTGACTGGGCAGGCTACGAGGTTGAGCGTGAGTTCTATGTTAACGATGCAGGTAACCAGATTGATAAATTCGCACTTTCACTTGATGTACGTTATCAGCAGATTATCAACGGTGAGGATTCAATAGAGCTCCCCGAGGACAGCTACCACGGTGACGATATCCGTGTGCTCGCACAGAGCTATATTGACGAGCTCGGCACAGGACTTCTTGAGCTTTCGGAGGCAGACAGAAGAAAGGCCCTCGTAGAATATGCCCTCCCCAAGAACATCGCAACAATGAAGTCAGCAATGGCAAAATACCGCATCGATTACAACACCTGGTTCTCAGAGCTTACACTCCACAACGGCGGTGAGCTCAAGGAAACTATCGATATCCTTACAAAGAACGGCTACACCTACGAAAAAGAAGGCGCACTGTGGTATAAGAACATTGAGGTTATGACCGCAATCCTTAAGCGTGAGGGTAAGTCCGACGAGGATATTGAAAAGCTTGAGCTTAAGGACGACGTTCTTATCCGTCAGAACGGCAACCCCACATACTTTGCCGCTGATATTGCATATCACAGAAACAAGCTTGAAAAAAGAGGATTTGACAAAGCAATCGACGTATGGGGCGCAGACCATCACGGCCACGTTGCACGTATGAAGGGTGCAATGGAAGCTGTCGGCATTGACGGTGACAGACTTGACGTTGTTCTTATGCAGCTTGTTAACCTTATGAAGGACGGCAAGCCCGTTAAGATGTCAAAGCGTACAGGTAAAGCAATCACCCTTGTTGACCTTCTTGACGAAGTGCCAATTGATGCAGTAAGATTCCTTTTCAATATGCGTGAGGCAGGCAGTGCAATGGACTTTGACCTTGACCTTGCTGTTGAGCAGTCAAACCAGAACCCTGTTTTCTACTGTCAGTATGCACACGCAAGAATCTGCAGTATTCTCAAAAAGCTCAATAACGAGGGTATCGTTTCAAGAATGCCTGAGGCACAGGAGCTTATGCTCCTTACAAGTGATGAGGAAACAGACCTTATCTCACACCTTGCATCACTTACAGGTGTTATTGTCAATGCGGCAAACACCTACGACCCTGCAAAGATTACTCACTATGCAACAGACCTTGCAACAAAGTTCCACCGCTTCTACAACGCTCAGCGTGTTATGGTGGATGATGAGTCCCTTATGCAGGCAAGAATATTCCTTTGTATTTGTGTTCGCGACACAATGAGGAACGTTCTTTCAATGCTCAAAATTAATGCTCCTGAGAGTATGTAAAAAATTCACGACCCTGTTGATTTCAAAATCAACAGGGTCGTTCTTTTTTATAAGAATATAGGATTACTCCAGGCTCTTCTTCCCTCAAAATCCTCAACGTAAATACGTATATATTTGTAGTCATCCTTCAGGTCATAAACCGCCTCGGTAACAGGCTCACCCCTTGAAACCACCTTACGGCTCGGCTTCATATCGCAACAGAAAACGACCTCTTTACATCCGCTACACTCTACGTGTGCCTTACCCTCATCATCAACATAGAAGTCCTTGATTTCAGGTCCGCAGGAGGAATAGAATTCGCCGTTCTTAAGGGCATTAAGTATAGCCTTTACGTTATTTTCAGCGTTTACCATAACCCAGCCCTTGCAATGCTGATACATCGGGTGTCCGTCGTCGGTGGCAACTGCATAAATAAGCTGACCCTGACCTAAAAGCTCATCCCAATACATACCGTTATCGGTATCCATATTACACTCAATAGCACATCCGCTGTTCCAGATTTCCATTGCGAAGTTGCCCTTTAATTTATCAAAATATCGGGTGGGAGTTGAGCTCCACTGTGGGTGACAGTATATTGTAAGGTTATTTTTAGCGTGGGCTTCATCCAGAAAGGCTTGAAATTCCTCCTGAGTATTGTACTCGCACCTTGGTAATTCCTCACCGTGCTTGTAGCCGTTTGTTTCATCATCGGGACCTATCAGAACCTGATGAAAGCAACGGAAGCCCTTTCCTTTTTCAAAGGTTCTGTCATATTCTGTGCCCGGGATAATTGTTATATCAACGTCCTCAGCATAGTTTTTATGGTTATATATTCTGTGGTCGGTAAGTGCAAGAAAATCGTAGCCGTTCTCCTTATGGAGTCGGATAACCTCCTCGGGTGCGCCGTCACCGTCGGAAACCGTGGTGTGACAATGAAGGCCGCCTTTGAGCATCCTGTTACCTTTGTTTAAAAAAGCCTGCTGTCTTTTCATGATATCAACCTCTTATCTGTTGAATAAACCGAGAACAAAATCCCAATACGACTGACCTCGCGTAACAAACCAATACGACGCAACAATAAAGCCCTCAGACAAAACAAGGAGCAGCATTGTTTTAAAGCCCTCTGCCACCTTACGGTTGCGACGACGTCGGTTCTTCCTTTTGGTTGTTTTATCGGGGTGCACCTCACTGACACCCTCAGCAAGGTTTCCGAGATCTACCCTTTCCACTTCGCCCTTGTTTATCATAAGCACACCTCCGAATCTCTTTTTATTCATTATAACATAAAGTGACGGAATTGTACATAATTCCGTCACTTTCGACTTTTATTTATTATCAATATATCTGCAAGCAGCAAGAGCGGCTACTGCACCGTCTGCCGAAGCAGTTGTTATCTGGCGGATAGACTTCTGTCTGCAGTCACCTGCAACGAATATACCCTGTGTTTTTGTGGTACAGCTTTCATCTGAATCGAAATAACCGTTACTGTCAAGCGCGGCACTTTCGCTGAAGACGGAGTTCTTTGGCTCGAGACCGATAGCAACAAAAAGTCCGTCGAGAGTAAGCTCCTCATCTCCCTTAGTAGTGTTAAGAACAACACCTGTAAGCTCAGCTTCACCAACAAGCTCTTTAACGGTAACCTCAGTAAGAAGCTCAACATTATCCTTCTGCGAGAGAATTTCAAGGAGCTTCTTTTCACCTGTGAAGTAAGGAAGATTCTGCAAAACATAAACCCTTTCGCAAAGGTCGGACAAAAGCACGGCCTCCTGCAAAGCAGAGTTACCGCCACCTACAACGCCTGTTACCTTGTCCTTATAAAATGCACCGTCACATACTGCACAATATGAAATACCGTTGCCCACAAGCGCATTTTCATTCGGGAGACCTAACTGACGGTGATGAACACCTACGGCAATAATAACTGCCTGCGCTTCAAAAACCTTGTTATCTGCAAAAACAAGCTTACGGTTACCTTCATCAACGATACCTGTAACCTTTTCCATTTCAACCTCAGCACCCATATTGAGAACCTGGTCAAGAAGCTTGTCGGCAAACTCATTACCACTCATTTCCGGAATTCCGGGGTAATTCTCAATTTTGGGTGAGAATGTAACCTGACCGCCAAATGTTGACTGTTCAATAACAAGAACACTCTTGGATGCTCTGAGTGCATAAAGTGCAGCAGTAAGTCCCGCCGGACCTGCACCTACAACTATAATATCATACATATCATTCACTCCGTTCGGAAGAATTTTAAATTCAAAATTTTAAATTATATTCGGCGCGAAGTGCCCCTTAATTTTGCATTTTGAATTTTGCATTTTAAATTTCAAAAATACCGTCTTTGCAGACGGTATTTTTGTGATTATTAAAGGCTTTCAACAAAGGCTTTTACTGCAGGAAGGTCTGCAATTTTCTCAAACTCGTCACCGCGCTGGATAACAAGTGTGGGAGCCTGCTTGAGTTCAAGCTGAGTTGCAAATTCTCTGTTGTCCTCAACGAAGAGTTTTTCATAAGCAACACCCTTCTTGTCAAGGAGCTGAGCAGCTATCTTGCACTTGGGACAGGTCTTTGTTGCGAAGAGGAGGAATTTTGCATCCTTATCCACTTCAACAGGAGCCTTTTTCTCAGCGCAGCAAGCACAATGTGCGTGGTCAACAGTTCTCTCTGACTTTTCAAAGTGCGAGTTTGCAACATCATAAACTCTTCTGTCCTTGAATTCCTGTGCCTTACCGTCGTTGAAGTTCTGAACAGGACGGTAGTAGCCTGTAATACGGCTGTAAACCTCTGTATCATTACCGCAATCGGGACAGGTATATTCCTCACCTGCGATGTAGCCGTGGTTACAGCATACTGAATATGTGGGTGAAATTGAGTAGTAAGGAAGTCTGTAATTATCAGCAATCTTTCTTACGATATCTGCAGCAGCCTTCCAATCAGGAAGCTTCTCACCGAGGAATGCGTGGAAAACCGTACCTGATGTGTAAAGTGTATGGAGCTCGTCCTGTGCATCAAGAGCCTCGAAAATATCAGCAGTATAACCAACGGGAAGGTGTGATGAGTTGGTGTAATAAGGTGTGCCGTTCTCATTAGCTGTGATGATTGCAGGATATCTCTTCTTATCGTGCTTTGCAAAACGATATGTTGTTGACTCTGCAGGAGTAGCCTCAAGGTTGTAAAGGTCACCGTAAAGCTCCTGGTAATCAGAGAGTCTTTCTCTCATATGGTTGAGAACGTCCTTTGCAAATTCCTGAGTTTCCTTGTGCGTCATATCCTTACGGAGCCACTTGGCATTGAGACCAACCTCATTCATACCGATAAGACCGATTGTTGAGAAATGGTTGTTGAATGTGCCCAGGTATCTCTTTGTGTAGGGATAAAGACCTTCGTCAAGAAGCTTTGTGATAATGCCACGCTTAACGCTGAGTGAACGTGCTGAAATATCCATAAGCTTGTCAAGACGCTTGTAGAAGTCCTCTACGTTTTCTGCAAGGTAAGCAATTCGGGGAAGGTTGATTGTAACAACACCGATAGAACCTGTTGACTCACCGCTGCCGAAGAAGCCACCGCTCTTTTTACGGAGCTCACGAAGGTCAAGACGGAGACGACAGCACATCGAACGAACATCGCTGGGCTCCATATCAGAGTTAACGTAGTTTGAGAAGTAAGGTGTGCCGTACTTTGCAGTCATTTCGAAGAGAAGCTTGTTGTTCTCTGTCTCAGACCAGTCAAAGTCACGTGTGATTGAATATGTGGGGATAGGATACTGGAAGCCTCTGCCGTGAGCGTCACCCTCAATCATTGTTTCAATGAATGCACGGTTAACCATATCCATTTCTTCCTTACAATCGCCGTAAGTGAAATCCATTTCCTTACCGCCTACGATTGCAGGCATATCCTTAAGATCAGCAGGCACTGTCCAGTCAAGTGTGATGTTTGAGAAGGGTGCCTGTGTACCCCAACGTGAAGGTGTGTTTACACCGAAGATGAATGACTCGATGCACTTTTTAACCTGCTTGTAGTCAAGGTTATCAACCTTAACGAAGGGAGCAAGATATGTGTCAAATGATGAGAAAGCCTGTGCGCCTGCCCACTCGTTCTGCATAATACCGAGGAAGTTAACCATCTGGTTGCAGAGTGTAGCAAGGTGGCTTGCAGGAGCAGAGGTAATCTTACCGGGAACACCGCCGAGACCCTCCTGGATAAGCTGCTTGAGTGACCAGCCTGCACAGTAACCTGTGAGCATTGAAAGGTCATGGATGTGAACGTCACCGCTGCGGTGTGCATTGGCGATCTCCTCATCATAAACCTCTGAAAGCCAGTAGTTCGCTGTGATTGCGCCTGAGTTTGAAAGGATAAGACCACCAACAGAGTATGTAACTGTTGAGTTCTCCTTAACACGCCAGTCAGTAACCTTAACATAGCTGTCAACAAGCTCCTTGTAGTCAAGGATTGTTGATTTCATATTACGGATTTTCTCACGGTTCTTTCTGTAAAGGATGTATGCCTTTGCAACATCTGCGTAGCCTGCCTGAACAAGAACAGACTCAACACTGTCCTGCACATCCTCAACAGCAACAAGGTTGTTGCTGATTTTGGGCTCAAAGTTTGCTGTAACCTTGAGTGCGAGGAAGTCGATGATGTTATCATTGTACTGTTTGTTACATGCTTCAAAAGCCTGTTTGATAGCAATTGCGATTTTCTCAATATTAAAATCCGCTATCTTGCCGTCACGCTTAATTACCTGATACATAGTTCTCCTTCTTTCTTTTAAAATTATCATTAATAAACCAAAGTCTCTTTTACCGCCACTGCATAACATTTACCGTTCGGCGGCGACTGTAATAAATAATAACAGATACGCTATGTTTTGTCAATACATAAAACACAATATCTTGTGTCAAGTCGAAAATAAATTCAAACTCAACACAAGATATTGATTGTTTTTTGTGAAATATAGCAATATTACACATATATTTACCAAACTGTTTGTATATTTTTGCCTTTTTCTGCAGCACAAGAAAGTACTGACCACAATATATTGTGTTGCAAAACAGCAACAATACAACAAAAAGTGTCTTACTCCGTATACTATAATAATTACACCACTGTTCTGACGTACCCTTACAAGCCTCGTATCTGAGCATCAGGAATATTAAGTCTTACAACATCAAGCATTTCATACATCGTAGCTTTGGGCACACCCTTACAGGTGTTATCTATGAGCTGACCCGAATCCACGAAATTCTGCAGAAAATACTTTGGTGTGTCCTTAATCCACAAGGAAAGCTCCCTCATATCATCTATGGTATGGAAGTTCTCGGTAACGGTTGTTCTGAACTCGTAGTCAACACCACTGTCCCTGAGTATATTTATACTTTCCTGCACGGGGGCTAAATCAAAGCTTTTAAGACCGATGGTTTCAGCATATTTTGCAGGAGAATTCTTAATATCCATCGCTACATAATCTGCAAGACCGATTTCAAGAATACCCTTAAGCTTTTCGGGAAAGGAGCCGTTTGTGTCAAGCTTTACCGCATAACCCATCTCCTTGATTTCATACAAAAAACGCTCAATATCCTTCTGCAAAAGAGGTTCACCACCTGTTACTGCCACACCGTCAAGGACATTCTTACGTAATCTGAGATGCTCAAAAACAGCTTCCTCAGGATAAAAATCATCATCCTGTTCGGTAACAAGAAGAGCATTGTGACAGAATGGGCACCTGAAATTGCAGCCACCCGTAAAAACCGTACAGGCAGTTCTTCCGGGATAATCCAGAAGCGTAAGCTTTTGAAAGCCTTTAATAATCATTAAAATCACCGAAAAAATTATATACCGCACTTGAAATGAAGTCAAGGTGTGAAAATTTTTTTGTTCAACCTCCCAATATTTCCCTGAATTATTTATATACTATTAAAATATTAACAAATAAGTGTAAATTGTGTATTTACATTTTGGAAACCCTGTGATATAATACCATTACAAATAATGTACTTTTATAGTTATTTTGGAGGAATTTATCATGACAATGAAGAAAGCACTTGCTGTTTTGATGGTAGCAGTTATGCTTGTGACTTCGTTCTCAATTGTTGGTAGTGCCGCCGGTACTTATATGATTGTTACAGGTCCGCTCAAGACAGCTTACACAGACTGCGATTACTTCAACCCTCAGGGTATCATAATCACAGACGGAACAGATGTTATCCCTTATACACCCATTGATGACAAATGGGCTTTCCAGCCGGCACTCAACGAGCTCCTTACTGTTGGTGTTACTGATGACGGCAACGAGGTTCCCGAAAAAGAAATCAAGGTTTTCTATGACAACACTCTTGTCGGCACAGTTACAGTTAATGTTGAGCACATTCTCGGTGAAATTGTTTTCCTCGGCGAAGCAGGTCACGGACAGTACTGTCTCGGCTGCGGCAAGGTTCACAACTATGAAGCGCACTCAATCCCCGAATGGATTCCCAATGATGACGGCGGTCTCTTTGTTCCTCAGACTCAGACAGGAACCTGTGAGATTTGTAACGGTTCTGTTACAGAGAGCATCCCCGGTTCAGAAAAATTCGGTAACATTTTCAACCCTGATACAATGACCGAAACTGAATCTGAAATCGTTTTCTACGTGTACAGCATTCTTGTTTCCCTTATCCAGATGCTTATTGGCATTAAATAATTCAGGAGGTATATAATAATGAAAAAGATTTTATCTATCATTCTTGCTGCTGTTATGCTTTTCACTTGCACAAGCATTGCAGTAAGTGCAGAAGAACCTGCTCCTGCATTATCATTTGAAGTTACAGGTTCTTATGCTCTTGCAGAGAATGTTTCTGTTACAGAAGCACTTTTTTCACACAATCTTGTAATTGATGACTCAAAGCTTTGTGCCTTTGACGGTTATTCAAAAGCATATTCTTATGAAATGAAGTCAATCGTTGCTAACGGTGTTGACTACATTACAGACCCTGAAGCTTTCTTTGCATCATTCAGCAAGGATGCCGGCTACACAGGTACTGTCCTTGAAGTTACATTCGTTATGAACTTTGAGTCCGACAGAGTATTCGGTACACTTGATTACTCATGTAACATTATGGGCTTTATGGCTCCCCTTTCAATCGGTCTCGGACCCGTTGACGATGCCCTTTCAAACGTTGCTCTTCCCGTTGAGGTTGAAATTAAAGGTAACATTTGGGAATTCTCTTCTGTAGACACAATCGCTATTGAACAAAAGCCCATAAAGCAGGATTATTTTGACACAGAGAAATTTGATCTTTCCGGCACAAAGATTTATGTTGAAACGAAAAAAGCTGTTGATCGTATAGAAAAGCCAACATCTGATGGTTCTGTAAGTTATGAATATACTTATGAGCCCGGTTATTCAGGTACAGTAACATACGGTCCCACAAGCGCTAATATGTTCACTTGTAACCCCGATAAGAATGAAAAGCTCAGCGTTCATACATCAGAGGTTATCGCATACTTTGACGGCAACGAGGTTGCAAAGCTCCCTGTTAGTGTTGAGCACTCATGGTCAAATGGCTTTGTAAGCATCACAACAGATAAGTATTCAGAGAACAAACCCGGTTACCACGCTATCCTTTGTGATGGTTGCGGTGAAGCAACAGGCGCTCAGCCCCACATCCCCTCTCCTGTTCTTGACGAGAACGGTAATGTTCAGTACGACGAGGAAGGTAATGAAATCTGCTGGACATTTAACAATGACCAGACATTCACAAAGAACGGTACTGAGTCTTCAATCTGTATGGATTGCGGTGCAGTTCTTACAAGAGACGTATTTAACTCAGCAGATTACAATGAAACCTTTGCTAATTACCATTTCCTGAGAGTTATCTTTGATTATATCAATGTTCTTCTCAGAATTATCAATGGTGCATTCCCTGCAAAATAACAAATAGCTATGGAATCCCCGACGCTTGTTAAAAGCGGTCGGGGATTTTTTAACGCAAAATTCAAAATGCAAAACACAAAATTATTTGGGAAGCTACGCTTCCGAACATTATAAAGCTTCGCTCCATATAGATTATCGAACAAGAATTCAACTTATCACAGTATACCATACAACAAAGTTATCAAACCCCTTAGACGTGTAAATGTGTTCTACGGTGGATGGGTTATTTACAATAGATATATAATTACGGCGTACCCCCGAAATTTTAAATTTAAAATTTATAATTTAAAATTATAACCCCGGTCAACCTTTATTGTGGTTGACCGGGGTTGTTTAAGTTTGATATCAGTCGTCCTGTGCGGCTTCTTTGATTACTGCCTCGGGAATTGCTTCACCGTGCTTAACAAAGATAATACACAAAATACTCAATATAAACATTATGGGACTATATACGAACAATGACATATATGAACCGGAAATCATACGAACGATACCGTAAATAATGGGAGATGCAATCTGTGCTGAGAAGGTTGCTGTATAGTAGTAACCTGTAAATGTACCAACCTTATCAATACCACCGATTTCAAGAACAAGAGGAAGAGTATTAACGGTAATAAGCATATTTGCAAATCCGCCGAATATAAGTGCCACCCAGATGAGAGCCATACTATGTGTGAGCACATACATAAGGAATACTGCCATAAACACTATAAGACCGATAAGTATTGTTTTCTTTCTGCCAAGCTTTTTACCCATTTTTCCGGCAGGAATAGCAGCTGCAGCAGAGCAAACTGCAAACAATGTAGTCATAATAGTTGCTTCACTTGTTGACTTGCCGAGAACCTCAGCAGCAAACAAAGCGAAGAAGGTTGTAATTGCGTTTGTACCGCAGAACAAGAAGAACAAACCACCGAGCATACAGATAAGGCTCTTGCGCTCGCCCTTTGAAAGCTTCTGTTCCTTCTTGGCAGCTTTCTTTGCAGCCTTTTCAGCCGCTGCCTGTGCCTTCTCTTCAAGTGCCTGATTCTTTGCTGCCTCAACCTCAATCTTACTTGAAGGCTCTTTAACGAAGGTACGAACAACAAGCATACCGATAATCATTACGATACCGCCAACAAGGAAAACATAGGGGAAGGTTGTTGACTGCTCGTTATCAATGTTAACCTCGGTCTGAGTGATAAGCTTGTAAATCACACCAACAACTGTACCTGCTACCATACCGATAACGCTACCTACACCACCCATAAGGTTAATAATAGCGTTACCCTCACTTCTCAATTCAGGTGGTGTAAGTGCAGGCATAAGAGCAACTGCAGGAGCACGCCACAAGGACATCGAGAAAACGAAGAGGATGATGCAAACCATTGTTGCAGGGAGAGAGTTTGTAAGTGCTACCCAGGGAATAAGTGCAAAGATTGCAGCTGAAACAGGTGCACCGTAAACAATGAAGGGTCTGCGCTTACCGAGCTTTGAACGGCAACGGTCCGAAAGCTTACCGAAGGTAGGCTGGAAGATAACACCAAAGATATTATCAAATGTCATTATAATACCGATAAACAACGGTACAAGTGTTATGCCTCCACCTGCAATGTTAACCTCCTGTCCCTGAGTTTCTGCAAACTTTGCCAAAACAGGGAAAGCCTCGTTAAGCTTCTGGCTCAAGGCGGTTATCCAGGCAGATTCGGTAAGAAGTCTGTTAAGGATTTTTGTAATGTACGGGTCATAAATAGCCCAAGCAATCGATGTGGAAAGGAAAGCAAAGCCTGTCAGTATGGTGTGACCGACGTGGAGCTTGCCGTTCTTTTCACAAAAGAGTTCTTGCTTGCTCATTTTAATTCCTCCTTGTGATTTATTAAATTGTACAAACAGTATTTTACCACACCTTGAAGCAAAAGCCAATAAATAAAGAGCCTGTTGTTATTTTTCGGTACATTACCTAAATAACACGGCTCTTTTTTGTTTATTATTTTTATTGCTTACTTCTGTAGCTCTCAGCTTCCCAATTCACAATGAAGTCGGTAAGCTCGTCACTCATAGGCTTGGCACCGCCAAAAGCACGGGCATAGAATTCAATCTTCATTGCATCGTTAAAAAGCGCGGCGGCAGTTTCGCTGCCTTTGGGTGAATAATCAACTGCATAGATACCGCAATCCTTCACGAAAACAATCTTTGGCATAAAACCGTTAGCCTTTTTATATTCTTCAACCGCAGGTGCGATTTCCTCTATACTATTTATATATACAGGATATGGCTTGCAATAAACAACCTGATCGGGATTAAAAGGCTTTCGGATTTTATTGAAGCTCTCTTCACATTGAGCATACTCCAGAGAGGCTACAGATGGCTCATAGGTAATAACGCTGTCCTCACCAAATACATCTGCAATTTCATTAAAAATAAGCTGTGACTTGTCACCGTCAAATTCCCCTACCGAGAAATCAGGGTCACAGGGAACCTGCTCACGGATTTTCGCCATTACTGAGAAAAGCTTTTCACCCAGAGCATCAACATTATCATCTGCAATAAATATACCGTGATTTTCAAGAAGAAGCATATCAGCGCATCTGCCTGTTTTTTCCTTATAGTCATTGAGGGTATCGTAGCAAATCTTTGCAAGTGTGTAGCCGGGCTTGCAGGCATCAACCCACAGAACGTCATTACCAAACAGCTTTTGTGCCCATTCCTTGCCGTCGTGGGAGCAAGTGATTCCGTTCACAAGCGCAGGATGAAGGTGAAGAACATAGGTCTGAGGAAAAAGACTGTGAAGTGTTGTTTCAACGCTTGGTCTTTTATTCTCCTGTCCGGAAAGCTTTGCTGCCATCAAATCCGCAAGGGAAAGTGCCTCACGCTCCTTGTCGTTATCGGGGTAAGTTTTGGTAAATATCTCTGCAATTTTTTCACGGCTCATTTTAACAAAGCCCTCAGCGGTAATGTCAGCAAGACGTGTACCTGAGCCTTTGATATACATTACATCGCCATCCTTTGCAGAGGTGTTGCCACCGCCTGCAAGAACAAGCTCCTCATTACTGCCGTAAAAATTACTGAATTTTACAAGTGCTTCTAAAATCATAACATACTACCTCTGTTTTCTTATATATGGTCGGGGTATCTCTCAACAGTAATAACCCCGTCCTTAACGTGCATTTTTGCAATACGCGCATTACGTCTGTCACCGTCAAGCCCGTCCGCTTCGACGTTACGGGCGTGGTAAACAATATAATATTGCCCGTCAACCTTAATTACCGAATTGTGACCTGTGCCCTCTTCCCATTCATTTGACCTGAGCAGAGGTGCATAGGTTTTATCGTCGGGCATCTTATTGAACTTAACCTTTCTCAAATCCTGTTCTGTTGTTTTTGCAGCTGCATAGCCCACAAAATAGGTTTCATCCTCATATCTGCCACCGCTGTACATAAGGTACTGCCACTCACCCTCCTGAAACCAGAAAGCACCTTCAAGAGTGTGCCAATGCTGACCCTCCTTGTAACGGTTACGGCAGAATATTTCTTCATCAATTGAAGCAAGAAGAACTACCGTAGGCTCTCCCTCAAGAGTAAACGGGTCTGACATTTTCTGCACAACGATATGAGTACCGATTCTGTCACCCTCAAAGGTGTTGGGTGAGTAGAAGAGGAACAAGCCCTCATCCGTTTTAACAATGTGTGAGTCGATGCTGAAGGGGTGTGCAATCTGACCCTTAAGCTCAAATGGACCCATAGGGTTATCACTTACAGCAACATGCATTGCCTGGTGGTGACCGCCCCGGTCGGGAACATCCTCATAGAACTCAAATGAAAAATACATATAGAATTTATCATCAAGGCAAATCACAGACGGCGCCCAGAAGTGGTCTCTGCCGGGAATAGTAAAGATTTGCCCCTCAAAATTCCATTCACCAAGAAGTGTGTCACAGGAATAGCCGTAAAGACCGTCATCACCTGTGGTATAAATATAGTATTTGCCCTTATGCTCTATGATATACGGGTCTGCCTGGCCGATATAATTATCCTTATCAATTTTAAGAAGCTGCATATTTTATCTCCTTTTTCGGGGTTTTGCTCCACCGCGACGGTTATTGCTGTTATTTCTGCGCGGATCAGCCTTTTGCTTTTTCGCTTGTTCAACTCTGTCTTTGTAAGATGGTTTCACAAGACACTTTCTGTCATAGCCGATTAAATCCTCGCGGTGGCATTTTCTGAGCGCGGCACGTACTAAATCCGCATTTTTGGGGTCAGCACATTGCAGAAGTGCTCTCTGCATACGCTTCTCCTCAGGTGTTTTCGGTACGTAAACCTTCTGCATTGTAAATGGGTCAAGCTCTGTGTAGAACATAACAGTTGAAGCCGTACCCGGCGTGGGATAATAGTCCTGCACCTGCTCGGGGTTATAATTCCAACGCTTGATAAACTCAGAAAGCTTTATAGCATCGTTAAGAGTACTACCCGGGTGACTTGACATAAGGTACGGCACAAGGTACTGCTCCTTACCGAAGCTTTTTGTCAGTTCAAAATACCTGTCCTTAAACCTTTCATAAACCTTAAAATCAGGCTTACCCATCAGACGGAGCACGTTACCTGAGCAATGCTCGGGAGCAACCTTAAGCTGACCGCTGACATGATCGCGTACAAGCTTTTTGAAGAAAGCGTTGCCCGAGGGACTCTTATCTGCCATAAGGTAGTCAAACCTGATACCCGAACGGATAAAAACCTTTTTGATTTTAGGTATCTCTTCAATTTCTGTCAGCAATTTTATATATTCGCTATGGTCTGCCTTAAGATTTTTGCAGGGCTCGGGGGCAAGGCATTTCCTCTTGGCACAGACACCGCTCTTAAGCTGTTTTTCGCAGGCAGGTCCGCGGAAGTTTGCTGTCGGACCGCCAACGTCGTTGATATATCCTTTGAAGCCGGGCAACTCCGTAAGAAGTCTTGCTTCCTTAACAACACTTTCAATACTGCGTGAACGGACACTTCTGCCCTGATGAAATGCAAGTGCACAGAAGTTACAACCGCCAAAACATCCTCGGTTATGAGTGAGTGAAAACTGCACCTCGGTAATGGCAGGTACACCGCCCTGACTCTTGTATGACGGGTGATAATCACGCATAAAGGGTAAATCATATACCTCTTCAAGCTCGTCCTGTTCAAGAGGTGGCATAGGCGGATTCTGCACAAGCATTTTGTCCCCGTAGTATTCTACAAGGGCTTTACCGTAAACACTGTCCTGATTTTCATATTGTACAGCAAAGGCACGGGCATAATATTCCTTATCTGTTTTTAACCTTTCAAAATCCCACTCACCGCAGGAATCAAAGTGAATTTTATCACCCTTTTCGCCTAACCATACTGTACCGCGTATATCACGGATTTTATTTATCGGCACGCCCTTATCAAGCAATGCGGCAATTTTTCTTATAATATTTTCACCCATACCGTAGGTGAGAATATCTGCACCCGATGATACAAGCAGACTCTCCAAAACGCAGTCATCCCAATAGTCGTAATGGGCGAATCGTCTGAGCGAAGCCTCAAGACCGCCAAGAATAACAGGTGAATCGGGATAAGCCTCTTTGATAAGACGGCAATAAACCTCGGTTGCTCTGTCAGGGCGAAGCCCCATTTTACCACCGGGGGAATAATAATCATAGTTACGCTTACGCTTAGCAACGGTGTAATGTGCAACCATTGAGTCAATGTTACCTGCAGAAACAAGGAAGCCGAGTCGTGGCTTACCGAAGCGCTTGAAGTCCTCACAATTATGGAATTTCGGTTGAGCAAGGAACGCAACATTAAACCCTTGTGCCTCAAGCACGCGGGTTATAATGGCAGCACCAAAGGACGGATGGTCCACGTAGGCATCACCGCACACGTAAACAAAATCAACCTCTGCCCAACCGCGCTCTCTAACCTCCGCGGCGGTAACAGGTAAAAATGCTTTACCTTTCATATATCATACACCTGTTCATTTCGTAATTTTTCTGCAATGAGTGGTACAGCTTCAACTGTATCCGCCTGTAATTCGGGCTTGGTAATTTCAGGGTAAATCCACGTGCCTGTTGTACGAATCCAGAATGGAATACAACCTGCATTCCGTGAACCGTCAACATCAAATTTCGGGTGGTCACCCACGTACATCATCTCCGAGGGTTCAACACCCAAACGGTCACAAATAAGGTGAAATATACGAGGGTCAGGCTTGCAATAAGGCTCATCCCCCGTTATAACAATTTCATCAAAGAACCGGGCTATTCCCAACATATCAAGCTTTGCGGTCTGCACGTCGTGTGAGCCGTTTGTAATAAGACCCAACAAGAAGCCGTCATCCTTTAACTGTTGCAAAACATCATTGGTAAACGTAAAGGGCACCGCAACGGTTTTAAAGCAAGATAAAACAAACTGTACATACTCATCGTATAAAGGGATTTCTGAGAAAACCCCCTTCTCACAAAGGTGAGCAAAAATCTCCTGCCATCCGCGGTGAACGTAATTTTTATCCGCCCAAGAAAGCTCGTTGTAAATAAATTCGTCTGTAATATGAGGCTTTATTTTAAAGCCCTCTCTGAAACGGGGAACTATTTTCTTGATGGTTGCATATCTGTCAAAAAGTGTGTGGTCAAGGTCAAAAACAACAGCCTTAAGCAAAACATCACCCCCGAAACGAATATATATAATTGTATCATAAGCGGGGTGTTATTGCAATAAGACATATTATAAAAGCAATTAGCAAATAGCGGATAGCTAAAGCGTTGACTTAATTAGGAATTATGAATGCGGATTTTCGGGGCAAAGCCGATTATATTGCTGTCGATAAATCGAAGTGATGCAAAGCTATGCCCTCCTGCTTTGGAGGAGGGGGGACCATTCTTCAATTAAATAGTTGTTTTGAGTGAGTGTATTCGGGGTAATATGCTCACTTTTTCTATTAGTTCGGGCGGAATGGTGGGAGGTCCCTAAGAGTTGGTTTTTGAGTAAATCCACTGAATTGAAGAATAAAGTCTGAGGGACCTTCCACCACTCCGATAGAAGTATATCTTTTATTCAAGTAATACCACGCTTACTACCTTATTGAAAAATAAAGTTATGATAAGGTGGTCCCCCTTCCTGCAAGCAGGACGGTATGGGCTATCGCATTTATCAACTAATTGCAGTAAACATATTTATGTGTTTGAAAAACTAATTGAACACAAATTTACAAATAATACAATAAAGCAGTTGGTTTTTTATATAGTTATATTTTCAAACGCAGAAAAGCACCGTCTTTCGACGATGCTTTTCCGCTGTGGATGTGGGGTGTGAAAGAGAAAGATATGGCTTTATATAAACTCCCGAAGGAGATTATACCGATTTTACACCGCTTGGGTGGTTACGGTAATTACCGCAGGGTCACCGGGCTTTGAAATGCGGATTACATATTCAAAATACTCGTCCGTTTCGCACTTGGCGGTGTCTGCCTCGAGTCCCGCCTTACGGATTGTATCTACTGCGTGGTTAAGGGTATTGAGAAATATTCTCATATCCTTATATGCCCTCAGTTGCGGTCTGTTCTTTGTTTTTTTACGTCTGTCAACGTCGTTTATTAGCCTTTCAGCCTCTGAAACGGTAAGACGGCGCTCAATAATTATATCGAGTATTCGTGACCTTGTGATGTTATCGGGCAAGGTAAGTAATGCCCTTGCGTGGCGTTCACTGAGTCCCGAATAAGTTATTTTATCCCTCAGCTCCTCAGGAAGCCTCAGAAGTCTCAATTTATTTGACAATGTTGATTGCGCTTTGCCTAATTTACGGGAAATTTCCTCCTGAGTAAGTCCGTGGTCAATCATAAGCTTTTCTATGGCGACGGCTTCCTCAAAAAAATCAAGGTTCTGACGTTGAACATTCTCAATTATTGCAAAGAGTGCTGACTGCTCGTCCGAAACGTTCATAACAATACAGGGAATTTTTGTCATACCCACCATTCGGGCGGCACGTAATCTGCGCTCACCTGATATGAGCTCAAATCTGCCGTCAGGCAGGGCACGTACATTTATGGGCTGAAGCAAACCGTTTGTCCTGACAGATGAAGCAAGTCCCTCAAGCTCGTTGTAATCAAACCTGACTCGGGGTTGGTGAGGGTTTGGTAATATAATTTCGTGTGGCAAAAGCTGTATCTGACAGTTGGCTTTATTTTTAGATGATGTTTTTAACATTCCTGATTCCTTCCGTTAGTTCTGTTTTGTCTTCCACACGTTCCCTCCCGTTGATTACACTATATCACCTTTGTGCAAAAAAATAAAGCATTTTCGGTCGGGGCAAATCGACTGAAAATGCTTTAAATCGTTGATTTTACAAGGGCTTTTTGGCTATCTGTGCCGATACTCGCGGATACTTTGGCGGAATTTGCGAAATCTTTTTCACATTTATTATGGCACGTTTGTCGCCACCGGGGAGTGAAAATTCATCCACACCCTGTATTTTACCGCCCAACACCTTAAGTGAGTTACCTGCACCGTCAATTTCCTCAACTGCCGCCGCACCCTTAAGGGAAAGGAATGTGCCACCTTTTTTCACAAAGGGCAAGGTGTATTCAAGCAAAACACGGAGCTCTGCAACCGCTCTTGCTGTGGCATAATCATACTTCTCGCGGAAGTCGGGCTTCTGTCCCGCCTCCTCTGCACGGCAATGGACAACCTGTGCATTGGTAACACCCATAGCCTGTGCCATATCGGCAACAGCCTTCAGCTTTTTGCCTGTTGAATCAAGTAAGGTAACCTGCACGTCGGGGTTGGCTGCCGCAATCACAAGACCGGGGAAGCCTGCGCCTGTGCCAACATCTATAACCTTGTCACCTGACTTAAAGTCAGCATATTTGCACACAAGAAGACAATCAAGGAAATGCTTAACTGCAATACCCTCATCATCCGTAATGGCGGTAAGATTTATTTTTTCATTCCACTCCTTAAGAAGTCGGGCATAAATTTCCAACTTGTTTTCCAAATCGGTGTTTAACTCTATACCATACTCCCGAGTGTACTTTTTCAGGTAATCAATAACTGACATATTAACCTCTGTGAAGCTTAAGAATTTCTTTTATGGGGCCTGTGAAGTCCTCGGCAAGGGGCGGAAGACCCTTTTCTGTGTCAAGGAATCCGGTAAATACCATACCCTTATAATCATTGCCCATCTGGAATTTGGCGATTGTTTCGGTAAGCTCCTTACGTCTGTCCTTATTGGTAAGGTGTGTGCAATCGTTAAGAGTGATTTCAACCTTTGACTTGGGAGTTGCTTCAACAACAATTGTCAATGTACCGCCACATTTTTTGATTTTTGCCTCAGACTCTTTACCGTTAACAAGAAGAGTAACTTCGGCATCGACAATATCCTTGAATTTCAGATTGTATGTTCTGCGTTGGGGAACAACCGAAGTGTCACCCTCACCCTTGTTAACCGTAAACTTAACCTGAGAGCCGTTTTCCTCAACTGTGAACGCAGTCTTGCAATATGCACCGTCCTGATAGGAAAGAGTTTCACCATCATCCTCATAAAGAGTAAATGTATTATTACCTCTGTAAATGAGAACCTCGAGCTCCTTGGGGTTTGAACAATCGTTTGTACGGTCATTTGCATCAAGGGGAATAATTGCTCCCTCTTTTGCAAGAACGGGGATACAGTCAATATCGCGGTACATTTTCACGAAGTGATTACCGCTGTAAATTCTGCCTGTGAAGATATCTGTATATCTGCCCTCGGGAACCCATGTCATTACACCCGCCATATTTGTATCGTGTGATGTGTGCTCTGTAATGGGGGCAACAATAAGCTCTGTACCGAAGAAGAACTGATTTTTGCACTCGTATGCTCTCTCCTCCTGAGGATAAGCATAGTACATAGGCTCACAGATCGCTCTGCACTCTGTGTGAGTACGGTAGTTCATTGTGTAAATATAGGGAAGGAGCTTGTGACGGAGTCTTAAATTATCCTTGGCAATACGCTCAACGGGACCGCTGTAATTCCAGGGCTCCTTGCCCATAAACTCATTGTTTGTGGAGTGAAGTCGCATTACGGGACTGAAAACACCAAGCTGTAGCCAACGAAGGTAAAGCTCGTCATCCTTCTTACCCATACAGTGACCGCCGATATCGTGGCTCCACCAAGGATAAGCGACATTTGAAGCTGTTGCGGTAAAGCCGGGCTGGAAGTTAAGACTTGCCCAGGTCTGTGTGGTGTCACCGCTGAAGCCCAGGGGATAACGCTGACTGCCTGCACCGCAGAAGCGTGAAAGAATAAGGGGTCTGTGATTGTCCTTGGCATTATCAAGGAAATGATAGTGATTGAGAGCCCACAACGGGTCAAGTCCGGGTACGTTGGTGCGTGTACCCTGCTGCCAGTCAATCCACCAGAAATCAACGCCCATTTTCTCAAAGGGATGATGAAGAATCTCAAAATAATTCTTAGTAAATTTCTTATCTGTAATATCAAAGCTGACAGGCTTTTTGGTTGCAGGGTCCTGCCCCATAGCCTTACACATATCCTCATATTGGTCCTCAAACCAACGAACGCCCATAGAGGGGTGAATATTAAACGTTACCTTGTAGCCGTCGTCCTTCAGCTTCTTAAGGAAGCCTTTGGGGTCCGGGAACAAATCGGTATTAAAGGAGTATCCTGTCCAACCGGTTGACCACACGTCATAAACATATTCCATAAAGTTCTTATGAGGAACAACCTTGTGGCTATCCTTGCCGAACTTACTCTTGATATCAACCCAATGCCAGTCCATATCAACCGTTGCAACAGTAACGGGAATTTCCTCGTCCTTAAAGCGGTCCATAAGCTCAAGGTACTCGTTCTGTGTGTATGCCTTATAACGGCTCCACCAGTTTGAAAGCGCGAAACGGGGAATAAGGGGAACCTGACCTGTAAGCTTGTATAAATCTGTTGTTGCGCCTACATAATCATAGCCGTAAGCGAAATAATACTTATCGCTCTCTTTGTATTTACGGGGAAGAATTGCACCGTCATCCTTAAGGACAAGAGTGTCACTGTCATCGAGAATTGCTACACCGTTCCTGGAGCATACACCATCACCAAGGGTAATTACACCTGCTGTGATGTCAAGTGTACGGCAGGTACCCTTAAGGTTGCCTGCGGTGTAGTTTGTCACCACTCTGCCATCACGAAGCTTGATTCGAAGCATCTTGTCAGCCTTGAAGGAATAAAGGAAATTAGCCTTTGTTGTTTTGATTTCAATAGTATCACGGGACTCGTTAACCTTAAATTCGGGCTTGTCAAAATCACGGAACCAGACGCTCTGTGTGGGCTCATCGCAGAACTTCCCCTTGCTCTGAACCTCAACACGCAAAAGGCAGGGCGTGATTACCGTAAATCTTACGTTTTTGCGGACTACAACGTGGCTCTCGTGAGGGGCGGGAGATGCGGATATTTTAAATCTATCGTAAAAATTCTCCATAGTGTCCTCCTTTATAAATGTATTTTGTGACCAATTATTTATATTATATAATATATCCCGTCCTCAAGTCAACCGTAATAATACCCCTTCTCTGTTCAATTATTACCAAAATACGACCCCATTTTTCTACATTTTGATAAGGGCTTTTCGTTGACAAAGAGTCTGCTATTTGATAAAATTATTGTTTGTGAAAGGGTGATAAGTATGGTATTCCACAGAAAGCTTGGCTTTGACAACGATATGTACATTGAAAAACAGTCGGAGCAGATTCTTAAGCGTGTTGAAGAATTCGGCGGTCGTCTCTACCTTGAATTGGGCGGCAAGCTTTTTGATGACCTTCACGCATCACGCGTGTTGCCCGGCTTCAAGCCTGACAGCAAGCTGCAGATGCTTTTAAACCTTAAGGACCACGCAGAGGTTGTTATCGTTATCTCCGCAGGTGATATCGAGAGCAACAAAATCCGTCGTGACCTTGGCATATCATATCACAGTGAAATTCTCCGTCTTATGGATGCTTTCACAAGCGCAGGTCTTTTTGTAGGGAGCGTCGTAATCACACAGTACGACGGACAACCCTCCGCACTCAAATTCAAGGAAAAGCTGGAGAACCTGGGTGTTAAGGTGTTTATGCACTACACCATTGAGGGATATCCATACAACGTAAAGAAAATTGTAAGCGATGAGGGCTTCGGCAAAAACGAATATATTGAAACAACACGTCCCCTTGTTATTATGACTGCACCCGGTCCCGGCAGCGGTAAAATGTCCACCTGCCTTTCACAGCTTTACCACGACAACTTAAGAGGAATCAAAGCAGGCTACGCCAAGTTTGAGACCTTCCCGATATGGAATTTGCCACTCAAGCACCCTGTAAACCTTGCTTATGAAGCGGCAACTGCTGACCTTAACGATGTTAATATGATTGACCCTTATCACCTTGAGGCTTACGGCACAACAACCGTAAACTACAACCGTGACGTTGAGGCTTTCCCTGTTCTCAATGCAATGTTCGAGAAAATTGAGGGTAAGAGCCCCTACAAATCACCTACGGATATGGGTGTAAATATGGCAGGCTACTGCATTATTGATGATGAAATCTGCTCAAAGGCTTCTCACGAGGAAATTGTCCGCCGTTACTTCAACACCCTCTGTGACAAAAAAATGGGCCAGAATAATGACAAGGCAATAGCAAAGATTGAAAGTCTTATGAACCAGGCAGGCATAACCGTCGAATCGGTAAGACCCATTGTAAAAGCCGCACTTACAAGAAGTGAGGAGACAAACAACAGACCTGCCGTTGCTCTTCAGTTGCCTGACGGCACAATAGTTACAGGTAAAACAAGTGACCTTTTAGGCTCTGCTTCGGCAGTATTGCTCAACGCACTTAAGGTCGTTGCAGATATAGATGATAAAGAGTTGCTCATTAAGCGTGAAATTATTGAGCCCATACAGTCACTCAAAACAAGCATCCTCGGTAATCACAATCCCCGACTTCACACAGACGAGGTGCTCATTGCGCTTACAATGAGTGCCGTTACAAGCGAAAAGGCAAAGAAAGCCTTTGATGCACTCAAGGAGCTTAAGGGCAGTGAGGCGCACGCCACGGTTATTCTGTCACAGGTTGACCGTGACACCTTCAGAAAGCTCGGCATTAACCTTACCTGCGAGCCCCACCACGAAAGCAAAAAGCTTTATCACAAATAAATTCATTTTAAAGGTGTAAATTCTCAGATTTACACCTTTATTTTTTTGTTGAATAATGCTATACTCTACCTTGTCAGTCTATGGAAACAGGTGAAAATCCTGTACGAGCCCGTCGCCGTGACGTACATAAAGTGTTTTCCTACGATTTACCGCAAAATCGGACAAGCCATTGCACTTTGCCCTTGCAGGGTCTGTGTGAGAAGGCGGAAAATATGTACCCAGTCGAAATACTTGGCTGACAAAACCGTTATTCTATACAGCGAGTGCCTGTGAAGATTCTATCTGATAACGGAAATTTTTTAAAAGGAGCAATTCTATGAAAAAAACAAATTTCAAGAAAAAAATGATTTGCATTCTTTCATTTGTGCTTATTGCGGTTATGGCACTTACAATGTTCGGATGCGGTAAGGATGACACGGGTGAAGCACCTGAAACAACAGATGCCATTGTTCAGGCAGTTGACCGTCAAGTTATTGGCGAAGGTAAGCTCAGCTTTAATTTCAACGTAACAGATGCAGATGGTAATGTAAGCTACTTTGAAATTCACACCGACAAGAAAACTGTAGGCGAAGCCCTGATGGAATTGGACATCATCGAGAGTGATGATGGGCTTGTTAAAACAATTAACGAAAAAACATACGATTACGAAAAAGATGGCAAGTATTGGGCATTTTATATAAACGGTGTTTACGGCACAACAGGTGTTGAAACCACTAACATCGTCAACGGTGCTACCTATGAATTCAAGGCAGAGGCGTAACACCACCGTTAAGGAAATTGCCGTTTTCGGTATGCTTGGTGCGCTGATGTATGCTTCAAAGGTGATTATGGAGCTCATACCAAACGTGCATTTTCTGGGCACAATCATAATGGCAATGACCGTGGTTTACCGTAAAAAAGCTCTGTACCCCATTTATATTTTTGTTTTTCTCACGGGGCTTCTCAACGGCTTCGGAACATGGTGGATACCTTACCTTTATATATGGGCAATTCTGTGGGGTGTGACAATGCTTCTCCCCAAGAATATGTCGCGTAAAAAGGCGGTTATTGTATATTGTATTGTATGCTCGCTGCACGGCTTTTTGTACGGTGTATTGTACTCACCTGTTCAGGCTCTTTTGTACAACCTGAATTTTGAGGGCACAATAGCCTGGATTGTCGCAGGTCTCCCCTACGATGCAATCCACGGTGTGGGGAATCTCCTTTGCGGAACGCTCATAGTCCCCTTGGCAGAGCTGTTATCAATAGCAGAAAAAGCTGTTAAAAAGACGTAAAAAGCACCTCATTGACTCGACGGAGTCAATGAGGTTTTTTGTTAAACATTTCTTCTCCAATGGAATAAGTACTGCTGTGCAATACCCTGTGTACCGTTCATACATTCGGGAAGTCCGTCAGGATATAGCTCCTCAACAATGCGATTAACCCATACATCACGCGGAAAAGCCTCCACCCTGCCGAAGCCGTAAAGGAGAGTGCATTGAGCGACCTTTTCCCCTACACCCTTAATTTTCAGAAGCTGTGCTTTCGCTTCTTCAAAGGGTAATGCTTTCACCTGCTCAATATCCACCTCACCCGAGGATATCTTCTGTGCTGCATCTATTATGTACTTGGCACGGAAGCCCGAGCGTATCGGTGCTAAGTCTTCAACGGTCAGCCTTGCAAGGGTCCGGGCACTCGGGAAGGTGTAGCCACCATCAATCTTTTCACCGAACTGCTCACACAATCTGCCGATTATACCCTTAATACGCGGAATATTGTTGTTAGCAGATATAATAAATGAGCAAAGTGCTTCCCATTCATCCTGCTTCAGAATACGGATACCGGGATAAGTGTTACACGCAACAAGGAGACTTTCATCATCGTAGGCTTTGATTATATTATCATAATCCCTGTCCAAATCAAAATATCTTCGCCAGATAGTATTGTATTCGTCCTCCGTGGTGTTAAAAAGAGTAATCCTGTTGTCCGATTGTGACAAGCGAAGGAATTTGCCCATAGCAATACCCTGCCAGATGCCGTCAGTACTTTTCTCCCAACGGAAGGCCTGTCCGCAATCAAGACACAGCCCCACATCGAAGCAGTCTGCATCCTCTAAAATAAGGTTATTATTATCTTTGAGAACCTTCAATTTCATCACCGAAAACATTATAATATTTTTTCAGAAAACAGTAAAGATTTTTTGTCAACCTATTTTGGTAAAATATATCTTTTTCTACTTTTTCAACAGTATTTTTATTTAGTTTTTAGCAAGTTTTTATTTGTCTATTTTTGCTAACGAACATTTATTTTTTAACTATAAAAGCCTTTTCCATTTTGTATAATTTAAAAAACTTTTTAACAAATCGTATATTTCTACATCTCTTGAATTTTTGTCAAAAACTCTATAGAAAATGTCGAAAACCCACTCCTATAGCCTGTTTAAGGGGGTACTTGTAAACATTTTGAACATAGTTTTGAACATTTTTTCGCGAAAAGTAAATTATACTTTTTGTATAATTTTCAGATTGTCAAAATGAACAACGAACAAAATTTCTTTAATTCCAAAAGAGAATTGCGCTTCAAAATATCTGCATTATTTGTATAACAGGGCTTTTGCAACATATCATATTTAAAAACACTCAGGAGGATAAAAATATGATAAAAGGTGTAAATAAACAGGTATTGGAAATCAATGAAACAGGAAACGGATTTTTTGAAAAGGCTATATTTTTTGTAAAGCCGGAATACAGCGGAATGAGTGAGGGCAAGCTTCGCGAAAAAGCATTCACGGAAATGAACGGAATCTGCTCCCTTCCACGGCTGAAAAAGGTAAAAAGCAACTCGAAAAAGACTTATTTTCTGCTGTGCGGATGTTTTTTGTGCGGTGTAATAACAGGAATATTATTTTCTACATTGCTTTAGATTGCAAAATATGATAAACTGAAACACAGATTATATGTGGGAGCAGTTTATGAGGTATAAGTATATTTTCTGGGATTTCAACGGCACAATTATTGACGACGTAAACAATGCACTCGGTTGCGTAAATGACCTTCTCGCAAGGAAAAAGCGCAACCCCATAACCTTGCAGGAATACTATAATTATATTGAAACTCCCATTGTAGGCTTTTACTACCATATTTTGCCCCCAGAGGAAATAGATTTTGTCGAAATATCAAGGGACTATCACCAGAATTACAACAAAAGAATGGATGAAACACACCTTGCAGAGGGTGCCTTCGACCTGTTGAGGGATTTGCACCACCGGGGTGTTCACCAGTACATAATAACCTCAAATCACACAGAAGAAACTACTCGTCTTACCGAAAAATTCGGCATATATGAATTTCTCGACGGTGTTTCGGGTGCAGACGATACCCTTGCAGGCAGTAAAACAGACAGAGCAAAGGAGTTATTCACAGAGTTGGATATTCACCCCAACGATGCACTCTTTGTGGGAGATACGCTCCACGACCTTGAAACTGCAAATGCTTTAGGTATTGACTGTGTCCTTGTCGAATACGGACATCAGGGCAAAAAGCTTCTGCGAGAGCATAATGCTTTTACCGTACCCACACTCAAGGAGGTCAAGGATATTATCTTTGACACACGCTTTGCGGATTACCACACACACTCCACCTGCTCTGACGGCACAATGACTCCCGCAGAGCTTGTAAAGCACGCTAAAGAGAGCGGGCTCAGCGTATTTGCTCTCACAGACCACGACAGCGTTGACGGTATAAACGAGGCTATGGCTAGCGCCGAAAAAGAAGGTATGGACTTTGTACCGGGAATAGAGTTTTCAGCAGCAGACAAAACTGAAACTCATATTGTGGGGCTTTTCATAGATCCTCAGAATGAAACACTCCTGGGCACAATTCAAAAGCTCAAGGACAGTCGCAAAAGACGAATGGAAGATATCTGCAGTAAGCTACGCGCTCTCGGTATGGACATTACCCACGACGAGGCACTAAATCTCGCAGGCGGCAGCTTTGTCGGCAGAGCCCATATTGCAAAGCTTATGGTTGAAAAGGGTTATTGTGAAACCGTAAAAGAGTGCTTTGACAAATACATCGGTCTGAACAAGCCTGCGTATTCGGAGAAAAATGAGCTTACTGCAACGGAAGCAGTAAAGTCAATAAGGGCGGCAGGAGGTCTCGCTTTCCTCGCTCACCTTAATCAGACAGGCTATGATATAAAACAATTAGAGGAGCTGTTAGTTACTCTTAAGGAGGCCGGTCTTACGGGTATTGAGGGGTATTACCCCGAATATACACCCGAGCAGACTGCACAATATCGTGCACTCGCCCAAAAGCTTGACCTTGCATTTGAGGGTGGCTCCGACTTTCACGGCAAAATGAAGCCTCACATAGAAATCGGTGTGGGAAAGGGTGACTTAAAAATCCCCTACTTTGTACACAAGCACCTTAAAGAATTGTGCGAAATGGACTAAAACTTAAAATACAGGCAAAAATAAATCCGTAGAGCTGATGCTCTGCGGATTTTTAATTGGAGTGGCTTATATGAACAATTACGCAAAAATCAGAGCAAAACAGCTTTTATACAAAAACACACTACGACTGTTTTTTATAAGTCTTTTATCCTCTCTTTTTCGGTTGATATCATTTGCATTTATAATCCTTTTACCATCCGTTTTTGTAAACACAAGGCTTTTCGAAGCATTGTGCGCTTACACAGGAACAGCGACAGGTGCTGTAATATCCGTTATTCTATACATTTCCGTTACCTTTGGCTTGCTGTGTCTGGCAAGCGGCATACGTATGGGCGAACAATGGATTTATCTGCAAAGACTTGACGGTGTAAAACCAAAGCTCAGATTTTTCCTTAAATTTCTGTCACCGAGAAAAAGCATCCGAGCCCTTAATCTGTACACAAAAATGCTTTTGTTGAAAATTGTATGGTTATTATATTTTATGATACCTCCTGCTCTGTGCTTCGGGTGTACCGCATTCCTTATAGCTCACGGAGCAGATAATGCTATAATTTTCATCCCCGCAATTGCCGGCTCAATTTTGCTGTCTGCATCATTGGTGCTGTCAGGTAGCACATCTTCACGATATTCCCTTGGAGCTTTTTATATGTGCACCCACACGGGCACTACGGCAAAGGAATCCCTGAGGTTCAGCATCACCACCACAGACGGTCACCTGAACGACCGTACCGTGTTGCATTTCTCCCTTATCGGGTGGGTTTTGAGCTGTGTGTTTGTATTACCCCTTATTTATGTTGTACCTTATATAAAGCTATGTAATACGGTATTTGCAAAGGAGTGCAGAAACACCCCGAAAAGCTTATCGGAATA
The DNA here is from genome assembly GCA_045532945.1 of Acutalibacteraceae bacterium. GTDB lineage: Bacteria > Bacillota > Clostridia > Oscillospirales > Acutalibacteraceae > DTU089. The sequence continues at coordinate 96,241 of JAZSGZ010000041.1, read as the reverse complement.
CGCAGTAAATATTTTAAAAATTCACCCCAACATATAAACAAGTGCTGTGAGCAACAGATCATCCGCTTGCTCCTCTGCAAGCAAGAGAATAAGCGACAAAAGCAATGCCTTGTCGGAGTCAATTTCTATATCCCCGTTGCCCAGCCTCAGCTTAAACGATGTGTTTTGCTGTGATTTCCCTTTGACATCATCTTTATTTTTAGGTTGCTCCTGTTTTTTCAGATAACCCTCGGGCATTGGTATATGACGCGGCTCTTCTTTTCTGTCCCCCTTTTCGGGGGATTTTTTCATCTCACGGGAATCCTCATCAAGACCTGCGGTGGAGCGTGCTCTTTTTTGCATTTCCTCCACTCTTTTAATAGCATCACTCTGCATCTGCATCAATTCCTGATAGGTATAGCTTGCCATTTACATCAACCCCCTCTCCCGTAATAAAGGCAACAACGACATAAGACGAACAAGCTTCATTGCCTCGTCGGCACGTTGCTGACGCTCACCGGAAAGCAAGGGCTTGAGAGCGTTGATAAAATCAAGACGTTGGTCCGGCTTGTTTATCTCCTGCAACACAGGCAGAATTGCGGAAAGCTGTGACAAATCGGGTAGCCCCAAGGATTGCAAGGAGCCTAAATCGGGCACCTTCGAGGGTTGCTCCTTTGGTGGCTCGGAGGTGTTGTTACCGAGAAATTCTGATGCTAAGCTTTTGATGTTTTCCATATCCTGCGGTGAAAGGGAATTGAGAATTGAGCTTATGTCAAAATCAGCCATTGCCCTTTCCCCCGAAGAATTTATTAAAGAGACTTTTTGCTGCATCACTGTTAAGGAGCTGCTTCGTTTTCTCCTCATCTGAAAGCAGGTTTTTAACCGCCTGTGCCTGAGAGTCAGACAGATTCTTGTTTATAAAATCATTTACCTCGTCAGGTGACACCGTGTCACTTTTACGTGCCTTATTTAAAAGGTCATTGAGATTAAGCTTGTTTTTTTCGTTATTACTCATTGAAATCACCAACCTAAAATAATATAATAATCTATATGTAAGGAAAGGCGGTGGATATGAATGAGAATATTGGTAGTTTCAGACTCCCACGGCAGTAGATTCAATTTTTTTGATGCAGTTGAGCGTGAGCCGACTGCGGAGTATATTTATTTTTTAGGTGACGGATATCGTGAATATGATGAAATCCTTTGCATATATGGTGACAAAAAGGCTTGCATCGGTGTGGGCGGAAATTGTGATTTTGGCTGTACCTTGCCTGCAAGGGATATACGTACCGTTGCAGGTCAGCGGATTTATGCTACCCACGGATATGTTGAAAGGGTAAAATACGGTATATATGACCTTGAATATGAGGCTCGTCGGGAAAAATGCAATTTAGTTTTATTCGGTCACACACACGAGAAATTGAATACATACCGCGACGGTGTTTTCCTTTTTAACCCCGGCAGTCTCAGAGACGGCTTTTACGGTGTGGTGGATATTACGGACAAAGGAGTTATATGTATCCACAAAAACCTTAATTCTTATTAATATAAACCTCGATACTTATTGACATAAAATAAAAAATTTCTTATAATTTCAGTATTATTAAAGAAAGTAGTGATACTATGGATTTTAAAACAGACATCGGGCTGTATCTCATAGCCGGTGCAGTTATCCTCTTTGTTCTCGCTCAATCCGTATTCTTCCTTGTAAAGGCTTACAAGCAGGGTAAGGTTCTGGGTCTTGACAAATCAAAGCTCCGCAATGCAATAACCTCAAGTGCACTCTTCACAATTCCCTCAGCGCTTTCAGTTCTTGCAACCGTTATTGCACTTGCCCCCGCCCTCGGACTTGTTATTCCCTGGGTACGTCTTTCCGTTATCGGTAACCTTATGTACGAAACAACTGCCGCAGAGGCAGCTATGGAAGCCTTCGGTCATCAGGGCAGTATTGCAGTAGCTGTTACTGACAAAACTGTTTACGCAGGCGTTGCCTGGGTTATGACACTCGGTATCTGCTTCTCACTTGTTATCCTTCCCTTTGTTGCAAAGCCCTTACATAAAAAGCTTTTGTCAGCAGGAAACAAGAAGGAAGACCCCAAAACAGAAACAGCCGAAAATGCTCCCGAAGAGGGCAAAAAGAAAAAACGCGGTCTTAACGGCTTCATTAATGAGCATGCTACACCCGCCATCTTCATCGGTCTTATAGGCGCGTTCATTGCCCGTGCTATTATCGGTGGCGGTAAACCCGAAACCTTTGGTGACGGTGCCGGTGTATTGTCAATAATCACACTCGTTGTTGCAATCGTAAGCTCAATCTTACTTGAAATCCTTGCAAAGAAGCTCAAGCTCAGCTGGTTGGAGCCCTTTGTTATGCCTATCGGTATGATAATCGCAATGATTGCCGCAATTGTTTTCTTCAATGTTCTTCCCGAAGACATTGCAATGCTTGAATGGAGGGGTTAAAAATGGCTAAAAATTCTAATAAATCATATTTTGACCGAGTTCATTCATGGGGCAGAATTTCAACGGTAACTGCACTTTGTGTGCTCCTTATGTTCCCTATGGCAATCTGCCTTTATCTTGATGTGTTCCCTCCCATTGAGGGCGTTCTCAAGGGTCTTCTGAAGCTTATCCCCACATACTGGACAGTAGCCGTAGTTGAAGTTATTGTTTATACTCCTATGCTGGGTGCAGGCGGTACATACCTTTCATTCGTTACCGGTAACATCGCAAACCTTAAGCTTCCCTGTGCTATCAGCGCAATGGAGGGTGCAGACGTAAAGGCAAACTCCGAAGAGGGTGAGGTTATTTCAACAATCGCCATTGCAACCTCATCCATTGTTACAACAATAGTTCTTGCAATCGGTATTATTGCATTTGCTCCCTTCCTTCAGTCCTTTACCGAAAGTCCCCTTCTCAAGCCTGCTTTTGCACAGGTGCTTCCCGCACTTTTCGGTGCACTCGGTGCAGGTTACTTCATCAAGCATTGGAAGATTTCCTTCTTCCCCATTCTTGTCATGATTGCTGTTCTTGTTTTTGCTCCCACAATGGGTGCAAGCACACTCCTCTTTGTAGGTATCGTTGCTTCTGTTGGCGGTGCACTCTTTATGTACAACAAGGGTATGCTCGATAAGAAAAACTAAACTGATCAAACATAAAAATTATCGGTTGGTTCGTTAAATAACGAGCCAACCGATTTTTATTTCTGTGATTTTATTTATTAAGATATTTTTCTGCCTTTAATACGATAGCCTCTGTTTTGGCATCCATAATCTTGCCGTGCATAACCATATCCACCGCTTCGGAAAGAGGCATTTTAACCACGTTGACAAACTCATCCTCATCAAGGTGCTGTTCACCCTGCTTAAGGTCAGTTGCAATATACATATAAATAATTTCATCAATAATTGCAGGGCTTGTGTAAATAGCACCAAGGGACTCTATTTTACCTGCGGTGATGCCTGTTTCCTCAGACAATTCTCTGAGAGCCGCTTCGGTAGGGTCTTCCCCTTTCTCAAGCTTACCTGCAGGCACTTCAATTGTAACTCTGCCTATAGCATATCTGAACTGATTAACAAAAATCACTTCGCCCTCATCAGTTACAGGTATAACACAAACCGCACCCGGGTGACGGACAACCTCGCGGATACCCTTATTGCCGTTAGGAAGTAAAATTTCATCCTTAACAAGGTGGACTGCAACACCATTAAAAATTTCTTCTGATGATATCATCTTTTCATCAAGTCTCATATTATGCGCTCCTTAAAATCTATTATTAAAATCACTACACAAATTATACATTTCATTATTGGTAATTGCAAGTTTTATTATTATGATGTATAATCTCGGTGGTGATTAAAAATGCTTATTTACATAATCAGACACGGCGAAACCTACGGCAACCTTAACGGTGACGGCTTTACTGAAACCGACCTTACCCCCAACGGTATGCACCAGATTGCATTTTTAGGCAAAAGATTCTCCAAGGAGATAATTGACCGCATATATACAAGCCCGCTTAAAAGAGCTTTGAAAACCGCAAACGCAATAAAGAGCTTTCACCCCGAAACACCCTTTGTGGTTGATTCCCTGCTCCTTGAAAAAGGCACAGACCCCGAATATGCAGGTTTACCGCAGGAGGAAATAAAAAAGCTTTGTCCCTATGCTGAGATTTTGCAACAATGCCCCTTAGGTGTTGAGGATGATGACATTGCCTACAATCGCGCTGTGAAATTCATTGAAAAAATCAAGGCAGAAAACGACTTCGACTCCACCGTTGTTGTGGTGGCGCACGGCACATTCAACAGCTACCTTGTTTTAGCGGCAATCGGCTTCCCCTTCAAGGAGAATTTCAACTTCTCCCACCTTAACACCGGTGTAACTCTTGTAAATTACCTTGAAGAAGACGGAATTATTAAAACGAAGCTGAAATATCTTAATGACGTTTCGCACTTATAAGAAAAACGGTTTGATTAGCAAAAGCTAATCAAACCGCTTGTTTTTACATTACTTCCAATAATCAACCATATCCTCGGGAATGCCGATATTCTTAGCTTTGAAAACAGGGTCCTTACCCTCTTTCTTCTGTCTGTCATAGTCCTTAAGGGCTCCGATTGCATACTTGCTGAGGATGATAATCACAGGCATATTTATAAGTGTCATACCGCCCATTGTGATATCAGCCACGCTCCACAGAAGGTCTGCGCTGAGACCTGCCCCGATGAAAATAAGTACAGCCGCTATAATACGGTAGACTGTCATAAATGCTTTGCTCGGTATTTTACCGCAAATGAAAATGAGTGTCATATCAACGTAGTAAAGGTTGCCGAGAAGTGTTGTGAATGCAAACAGAATCATAGCAACGGTAATGAATATGGGACCGAATGCACCGAGTGTCTGTGAAAGCGATGCCTGTACAAAGGGTGCACCTGAAAGCTCCGCAGAGGGCTCAACACCTGAGCACATACACATAAATGCAGACGCAGAACACACAAGCAAGGTGTCAATAAACACAGATAAAACCTGCACAAGACCCTGCTTTACGGGGTGGTCAACGTCGGCAGAGGCGGATGCATTGGGTGCAGAGCCTACGCCAGCCTCGTTACTGAAAAGGCCACGCTTGATACCGAACATTACGCAGGAGCCTGTAAAACCGCCGAAAATAGCTTCAAAATCAAATGCCTCGGTAAAAATTGTTTTAAAGATATCGGGAAGCATTTTGAAATTAAGTACAACGATAACAAGTGCAACAAGGATATATGCAACACCCATAAATGGCACGAGGAATGAAGTTACCTTTACAACACGCTTACCGCCACCGATAAGACAATAACCGCAAATTACCGCAAGGATAAAGCCAATTATCCAAGGTGAGGTTTCAGGATTATAGAACGAGTATGATGAAAAGGTTGACTGCAGGTTATATGAAGCCAGCATATTGAAGCCAACACCGTAAGTCAATATAAGGAAAACGGCAAAGATTATTGCAAGGGGCTTGTTTTTGAGCACAGCAAGTATGTAATAGGCAGGTCCGCCCGAGCAAGTGCCGTCGTCATTTTTCTTTTTAAAAATCTGTGCAAGGGTGCTTTCGATAAAAGCAGAGGCACTGCCGATGAGAGCAATAATCCACATCCAGAAAACAGAGCCGAAGCCACCAAGGCAGAGGGCGGTGGAAACACCGATAATGTTACCTGTGCCCACACGTGACGCGGTGGAAACCATAAGCGCCTGAAAAGATGAAACGCTCTTACCGTCGGTTGGCTTTTGTGTAACGCTTTTAATCTGGTCCTTGAAAAGTCTGAATGGTGCAAAGCGTGTTCTTACAGTGAAATAAAGACCGCCAAGCACGAGAACAATAATGAGAATATACGAATAAAGGGCGTTACTTACACCCGAAATCAATTCTTCAATAAACGACAAAATATTCACCCTATCTACAAAAAATAACATTAGAATTATACCTTGTAACAGGTCAATAAACAAGGCTTTTCAAAAAAATATTGACTTAGTAATAATTATAATGTAAAATAACCTTCGGTAAAATGGGCAGTCGCGGATGTGATTTATCATAGACGAGGAAAGTCCGGGCATCACACGGCAGGGTAACTGCTAACGGCAGCCGAGGGTAACCTTAGGGAAAGTGCAACAGAGATATACCGCCGATTTTTTCGGTAAGGGTGGAAAGGCGAGGTAAGAGCTCACCGGCGTGGTGGAGACATCACGGCCATGTAAACCCTACCCGATGCAACACCGACAGGGGCGTCAGCCGGACATATAACCCCGAAGGGTGGCTTGAGCCTTGTGGCAACGCAGGGCCTAGATAGATGATTGCCTTAAACGACAGAACCCGGCTTACAGTTTTACCGCTTTTTTAGGATATTTTGTGTATCACAAAAACATCTTAAAAGCATATATGAAAAGAGATTCGGAGACCCCGAATCTCTTTTCTTTTTATAATTCAATTATCTTTATATTTCCGTTCCAGATAACCTCAAGGGTTACGGGAATATTTGATGTTGCAGTAATCACAGGCTCATCCGCAGAGCTTTTTCTTTCTTCACAGATAAGTGTCAGCTCACCCTCTGTGCCGAAGGGGTATTTCTCAACACCGTGACGGTCCGTAAGATTAATATGCCATTCAATTTTATTGTTCACAGCATCAGGCTTAATACCAAAAACATACTCAAACATTATTGAAATGGGTGAAAGACCTGTCCAACCCACAAAATCAGACTGAGAGGAGCTACCCCTGAGAGCTTTGCCGTCAACCAGCTCGGGCGCATAGTTTTCAAAAAGAGTGTTTGTGCTGTTGAAAACCTCAACTACTGCATCAAGGTGTGAACAGGCGATTTCGTGAGAAAGCTCATACTTGCCGTAAGCATCAAGACCCTTAAGCACCATATAGTTTGTAGGAGCCCACACAGAGCCACACCAGTAACCGCCCAAGGGGTTATATTCCGCGTGGTCCTTTGAAAGGGTGGGTACACGGTGCTCTGTTTTGAATTCTTTTTCGTTGTTAAGGTGGGCAATGAAAGCCTCTGCCCTGTCCTCAGGCACACACCTTGCAAGGAGTGACCAGAACGCACCGATATGCTTTACACCGTTAAATGTATCATCATTTTTAAGGTCGTAGTAAAATTTGGTTTCTTTGTCCCAAAGCTTTTCATTTATGACCTTGAAAAGGTGATCTCTTTCTGCCGTAAGCTCCTGAACAAATTCATCTCTGCCCAGAACCTCGGACATTTTTAAAAGTATATTACAGGCATTAAGCTCCTGCATACAGGCATCCACCCACACCATATGACCGTGACTGTAGCATACGTGATATTTTTCATCAAGTCGGGGGCAGTTATCCATACCGCAACCGTACCCTGAAGAGAAATATGTGCCGTCACGCCAGGTGAAATGCTCCTGCATCCATTGATGGTAAGCAACAAGACAGGGGAAAACCCTTGCAAGTCTTTCCTTATCACCGAAATTAAGGAAATAATCCCACTCGCACCAGGCTAAAACCTCGGGACCCGTTGATGAAGGGTCGTGTCGGGGGAAAATATCCTTACCGTCCTCCTCGTCAATCTGACGGCAGATAAAGCCATCAACGTGCTGATGTGAATAAAAGTTATCGAGAGTGCGCTGAAATTTAAAAATTCTGTCAGCATATTTACCGAACATAAGCATAAAAGCCGAATCCCACATAAAGATACAGCCATTAAAGGCGGCATCTATATAACTGCTGACAAAGCCATTTTCTTTTGTAGGCAGATAAAGATTCCCGAAAGCGATTTCCCACGCCCTCCAATAACAGTCAAGGTAATCCTTGTGATTATCCCACAACGGCTGAGGAAGGTCTTTTTTTATATTTTCAAATTCAGGAACGGGAGTCATATCGGGCTCGGCACCGATAAAGGAATTTTCCTCCATCAATTCCTTGTCATCATAAGTGATTTCACTGTTTTGTCTGAATATTCCTGCCATATTTTATACTCCAAAATACTTTACTGCGTTGTTATATGAAACATCCTGAACAACCTTGCTCAAGAATTCAATATCATCAGGATATTTGCCCTCCTCAACCAAATCACCGAGAAGCTCGCAAAGAATTCTGCGGAAATACTCGTGACGGGGGTATGAAAGGAAGCTTCGTGAGTCGGTAATCATACCAACAAACTTTGAGATAACGCCAAGGTTCATAAGGGTCTGCATCTGTGTGCGCATACCGTCATAGTTATCATTAAACCACCAGGCTGAACCGAACTGAATTTTTGACTCTGCCTCGTCACTCTGGAAGTTACCCAGCATTGTACCGAGAACGTAATTATCCTTGGGGTTAAGGGTAAATAATACAGTCTTGGGAAGTCTGTATTCTGTATTCATAGCATCAAGGAGCCTTGACAGATTAACTGCAATTTCATAGTCTGCAACAGAATCATAGCCTGTGTCGGGACCAAGCTTTTTGAACATTACACCGTTGTTGTTGCGCATTGCACCGATGTGGATTTCCATACCCCAGCCGAGACGTGCGTATTCATTTGCAAGGAAGAGCATAAGCTCGGTTTTATATTTATCAACCTCGGGTGTGGTAAGCTCCTCACCTGCAAGACGCTTTTTATAGATAGCGTTAAGCTCATCCTCACCTGCTCTGTTATAGGGAACATAGGTAAAGGCGTGGTCAGATGCACGGCAACCCATTTCCTTAAAGAATTCAATTCTTGAAAGCATAGCCTCTTTGAGCTCTGTGAAGGACTCAACCCTTTTACCCATTACGGTTTCAAGAGCCTGCACCCATTCACAGTAACCGGGAAGCTCAATACCGAGTGCCTTATCGGGACGGAATGCAGGAAGAACCTTGCACTTGAAGGACTTATCCTCGCTGAGGAGCTTGTGGTATTCAAGTGTATCTGCAGCATCGTCTGTTGTGCAGACAAAGGCAACGTTGCTCTTTTCAATTAGCTCACGGGGGGTAAAGCCTCCTGCCTTGATTTTAGCATTTGCCTTTTCCCATATCTCGTCACAGGTTACAGGTGAAAGTGGCTCATAAATATCAAAATAACGCTGTAATTCAAGGTGAGTCCAATGGTAAAGTGGATTACCTATAAGGTTAGGCATAGCACTTGCCCACGCCTTGAATTTTTCATAGGGTGATTTATCACCTGTAATGTATTCCTCACTTATACCGCAGGAGCGCATACCGCGCCATTTGTAATGGTCGCCTGCAAGCCACAGATACGCAATATCCTCGGGAGTTTTATTTTCATAAATTTCCTTGGGCTGCAGGTGGCAATGCCAGTCAAAAATGGGTGTGTTTTCACAAGCGGCATATAATTTTTTTGCAGTTTCGGTAGAAAGGAGAAAATCCTTATCCATAAATTTTTTCATTATAAAAACCTCCGGAAAGTTTCTGTAAATATATTAACATAGATAATGACCGTTTTCAATCATTACAGAAGCAAAATGAGCTTCAAAAATTACATAATCGGGTACAAAAATTACATTACGGACACATTTTTAAACTTGTTTGCTATGATGAAAGCAGAAAAGGACGGGTGGTTACACAATGAAAATTACAGATATTTTATTACCCTTGTTAGCTCTCACAAGACCCTTTTTCCTTGTGGCTTCAATTATCGCACCCATAGCTTTATTGGTTTCTTTATTTAAAGCTCTTGGACAGAAAAAACTTAAAAAAGCAGGATTATACTTTTCAGGTTTGTTGATGTCAATCGGGTTACTTTATTGTGTTTATGCTGATGTTTCAGTTCCTGCGAGAGTAAACCTTAAATCAATAGAAGATCATTATGACGAGCTACTTTTACTGGAAGATGGTGCTACCTTCAAAACGGGATACATTACCGGTAATCTGATTGTACACTCCAATGATGAGCTTTTGTTTTACAGAGAGCAGAAGAGCAACGGAGAAAAACACGTTATCAACGATGAGGCTGTATGCTATATCTCCCCTGTCTACTGCTTAAAAGATGATAGAATATCTCATCTGTTTGAGCCTACTCAATCACTCGGAGACATTCTTATAGAAACACCTGAAAAAACCTTTTATATTGAATACTATTATGATGGCGACAGTATTTTTTCACTGCTATGGCCCATAACAAACCCTGAAATCATTTACAGACACAGAATAGACCTTGGTGATATTCTGGAACACTCAATACCCTACAGTAATTAAAAGGGCGGCGACAAATATGGAAAAAACAAATAAAAATTATGAAAGCATCTATATGTTTTGTACAACTATACTGATTTATTGCAGTATTACTTTAACACTGTTTTTTGCCGGTACAATATTGCAATACGTTTCTGCCGGTATTCTTGAAAGCTTCTTTGAAATTTTTTGCTATGTATTCGGTTTCTTCTTTTTTGCCGGTGGTTTCCTATCCCTTATATGGCTTGTTATTCTTATAGTGTGGTGCAACGTTATAAGAAAGAAGGAGCGTAGCAATCAGATTTTTCGCAAACCACTTATTACAATAAGTTTTCTTGGAGCTATTATTTATTTTATATCAGTAGTAGTTACTATTTTGAACGGTTTTTAATAAAAAAGAGGTTGATTATATGAAAACGAATAAAAGAAATATATTTGTTCAATTACTTTCAGGTATTTAACCCGCTTGTTTTACTTGCAGCTTATCTGACCTGCTACGGCACGTACACCATATACGAAACAACCATGAGCTGCTTTTAATTGTTGAAAAAAGAATATGTTTGTAGTAATATGAAATTAATACAAACGAAAAAGGGGTGAAAGCCGTGCTAAGCATTGCAATTTGTGATGATGAAAAGCAAATTTGCTCATATATGGAAAACCGTACTCAGAAATATCTTGCAGTAAATGATATGGAAGCAAATGTATCCGTTTTCTACGACGGTACAGATTTACTTGATGCTTGCAAGAAAAACCCTGCAGAGTTTGACATAATCTTCCTTGATATCAAAATGAAGAACACAAATGGTGTTGAGTGCGCAAAAGCACTTCGCAACGAGGGTGTCAATTCCCTGATTGTGTTTGTTACCTCCTCTGCGGAATATGTTTTTTCAGGCTACGAGGCAAAGGCTTTCAGATATATTCTCAAAAACGACCTTGTCAATGCCTTTGACCGTATTTTCTCCGAATGTGTCGCAGAGCTGAAAAAACAATCCACGGATTTTTACACAGTAAAAACCGCATCGGTTATAAAAAACATTCCCCTTGATGATATTTTTTACTTTGAAAGCAAGCTGAGAGTTGTTATCATTCACACTAAAAATGAAGAAATCTCATTTTACGGAAAGCTTGATAACATCGAAAAAGAGCTTGCTGAAAAAGACTTTATCCGCATCCACCAGAGCTTTCTTGTAAATGCAATGAAAATCAAGTCCTTATCAAAGGAAACGGCAGAGCTTTTATGTAACGTAAGCTTACCAATAAGCAAAAGCAAGGCAACTGCGGTAAAGCAAGCCTACCTCTGGTCAAAAAGGTGACACATTATGATTGATTTTATTGAAACCACCCTTTTTTATCTTATAAGGTTTTTCTCATCAACCGTTGAAATGCTCTTTGCATTTCTGATGATGAACGTGTTTTTCGAGAAAAAATATACATCTAAAGTCCCCACAATAGTGGCTTTCCTGCTCAGCTCGGGTATTCTCCTTGCCCTGCAGGAAACAGGGCAGAGCGGAACACTCAAATCCTTTGTTCAAACAATTCTGATTTTGTGTGTGGTTTTCATTATCTACGACGGCAAAAAACGACTTAAAGCATTTTTCTTCATTGCTTATTCATTGTTCGTTGCCCTGTCAAAGCTGCTCTCATATTTTGCTTTTTCTTTTGTTATTGACAAAGCAATCAACACCATACCGTACCTTACGGAAGAGAGCTTTTTCTACAGAATTCTGTCAATCGAATTACCGAATATTTTTATGGTTCTCATAATCGTTCTTATGGGAATTTTCACAAAGTCAAAAAACAAAAGCGTTCCCCTCAGATATTGGTTACTTCTGTTTATCGTGCCTGTGACCACGTTGGGAACACTTACCGTATATCAGTATTACATTGAGCTTCTTTCCCCCGGTGAGGAAATAAATGCTTACATAATTATTTCAACCGTGGGACTTGTGCTTATAAATCTGTTGATTTTCTTCCTGTTTTCAAAGCTGCAGAATCAGATGGAATTGCAAAAAAATCAAATTCTCATCAACACACAAATGCGACTTGAAAAACAATCCTTTAAGAAAATGGAAGAAAGCTACAACAGGACGAGAGAAATCCGCCACGATATGAAAAACCACATATTGTGTCTTAAAGGCATTGCAGAAAACGGAAACAAGGCAGAGCTCCTCAGCTATCTTGAAAAAATGACAGATGCCCTTGAGGAAGCAACCTACGTCTCCGTAAGCAAAAATTCTGCGGTTGATGCCATATTAAACGAAAAAATGCTGACCGCACAAAAGAACAGCATACCAACCCACTTTGACGTTATGCCACTTGATTCCGAAAGCGTACCCAGTATGGATATCTGCACCATCCTCAGTAATGCACTCGACAATGCAATTGAGGCTTGCGTAAAGCTCCAAAACCCGAAGGACAGATACATTAACGTAAAAATCAACACCGATAACGGTATTTTTATTTCCGTATCCAATCCCTCAACTGAAGAACCTAAAAAGCTTGCAGGAATTATAACTACCACCAAAGCCGACAAGGACAACCACGGCTTAGGTCTCAAAAGCATAAAGCGAACGGTGGACAAGCACGGTGGAGATATGCTGATAAAATATGAGAACAACGTTTTCACACTTATTGCACAGATTTCTGAATAAACATAAAAACACCGACTGAATCTTAAGTGATTCAGTCGGTGTTTCTTATTAAAGCTTAACTTTAAACACAAGCTTGTGAGCCGTATCAGCGGAGTCATTCTTTCTGCAGGGTGCGTGTGCATCCTGAGGGAAGAAAACTGCAAAATAGCCTTTTTTGAGCTCAAAGAACTGACCGTCAGGTGCATCCATAAACGCAATATCCGAGCCTTCCTTGAAATCCTCTGTTATATTGCACTCGTCAGTAATTGCCCAACCGAAATTCTCGGCACCCTCAACCATAACCTGCACATCAGCATATTCCCTGTGTGCCTCATATTTAAGGGGGTTATCGGGATTCACGGTATATGTAGCAACATTGCACCAGGCATTGTCTCCGTCGATATCAATTCTGCCCTCTGCGAAGGGTGCTTTTAAAAATTCTTTATAAACCTCTTCAACTCTTTCAAAGCCCTTAAGGCCTGAAAAATAGAGACTCATATTTTCAACCTTATCGTAAATCATCAGTCTGCCTCCCCAAGCATAAGCTTTCTTTCTCTTTTTTCTGATTCGGGAAGTGTGTAATTGTAAAGTGCCGTCCAGACAACTATTATAATAAACACTATGGGAATAAGCCAGAAGCTGCTTGCAACCTGGAAGCCTACAACCTCACCGAGAAGACTGCCCAGAAAACTGTCCATAAGTGTTCCGATGTTGATATCTCCGTCGAGGAAGGGCTGTGCTACTGCCTTAAAGGTGGTGGGCATCATATAGCTGAAGCCAAAGCCTGCAAGCGCAGTATAAATAACCTTACGGTTATTCTTTGCAGCAAATGCCAAAACAATTATAATAACCGCACAGATAATTGCAAGAATACCAAGCACAACAAATGCAAGTGCAGGTGCTATCACTACTTCAAGATGCTCCATAACCTTAGATTCGCCATCACCAAATTCTTTTGCAATATCGGAAATGGCACCTGCAATAGAATTCACATCACCATAGGCAATGTCATAAACAGAAAAGCTTTCGCTTATATGTGATGGTAATTCACCATTCTGATCTGCTAACTCAGAAATTGTATCATTGCCCTTATACTGACCGATAAGTGACAATATTGATATTGCAATTGACTCAACGCGAATGGACACAAGTGGCGTGAAAATAAACATTGCAATTATGGCAACAGCCAGGAGTGCCGTAATTACTTTATAAGCATATTTCATAAGTAACCGTCCTTTCTTTTACTTCTTCCAGGAAGAGTTAAGCTGAACTGTTCTGTTAAAGATGGGATTTTCAGGTGTAGAGTCCTTATCCACACAGAAATAACCGTTACGCATAAACTGGAATGAATCAAGTACCTTTGCATCCCTGATGCTTTCCTCAATAAGACAATCCTTGAGTACAACAAGTGACTCGGGATTAATAGCATTCACAAACTCATCATCGGGCACACCTGCAGGATCCTCAACATTGAAGAGTCTGTCATAGAGTCTTACCTCTGCCTTGAATGCCTTAGGACCTGCCCAGTGGATTGTACCCTTAACCTTTCTGCCGTCAGGTGCATTACCACCCTTGGTTTCGGGGTCATAGGTGCAGTGGAGAACTGTTACGTTGCCCTCATCGTCTGTTTCATAAGAATTACAGGTGATGAAATATGCACCCTTAAGGCGTACCTCATTGCCGGGGAACAGACGGAAATATTTTTTTACAGGCTCTGCCATAAAGTCGTTACGCTCAACATAAATCTCCTTGCCGAAGGTAACCGTCTTTGTGCCAAGCTCAGGCTTGTCGGGGTGTACCTCAACCGTAATTTCCTCGGTCTGACCCTCGGGGTAATTATCAATAACAACCTTAATGGGGTCAAGGACTGCCATTGCACGGGGTGCTTCGGCATTGAGCTCATCTCTTACGCAAGCCTCAAGCAGACCGTAGTCAACAACGCTGTATGCCTTTGAAACACCAACCTTTTCAATGAAGGTGCGAAGTGCCTTTGCCGGATATCCGCGACGTCGCATACCGCAGATGGTAGCCATACGGGGGTCGTCCCAACCGCTCACAAGGTTATCTGTAACAAGGCGGATATTTCTGCGCTTACTTGTAATGCAATAGTTAAGGTTAAGACGAGCAAACTCAATCTGTCTGGGAGGTTCCTCAAAGCCGATCTGCTCGATAAACCAGTTGTAAAGGGGTCTGTGATTTTCAAATTCAAGTGAGCAGAGTGAATATGTTACGCCCTCGCGAGCATCGGAGAGAGGATGTGCAAAGTCATAGATGGGATAAACGCACCATTTGTCACCTGTCTGGTGATGGCTTGTGTGCATAATTCTGTAAATGGCAGGGTCACGCATATTCATATTTGGTGATGCCATATCAATTTTGGCACGTAAAACCTTTGCTCCGTCAGGGAATTCACCGTCCGTCATACGCTTGAACAGGTCAAGGTTTTCCTCAACGCTTCTGTCACGGTAGGGGCTGTTCTTACCGGGCTCTGTGAGAGTACCGCGGTATTCACGCATTTCCTCCGCTGTAAGGTCATCAACGTATGCCTTGCCATCCTTTATGAGCTTGATTGCACATTCGTAAAGGAAATCGAAGTAGCTTGAAGCGTAGAGACACTGCTCCCACTTGAAACCGAGCCACTCAATATCCTCCTTGATTGATTCAACGTACTCAATATCCTCCTTGGAGGGGTTTGTGTCATCAAGACGAAGGTTACACACACCGCCGTACTTCATTGCAGTTGTAAAGTCAATGCAAATAGCCTTTGCGTGGCCGATGTGAAGATAACCGTTGGGCTCCGGAGGGAAACGGGTCTGCACACGGGTGTTGACACCCTCCTTTAATTCTTCATCAATAATATCGTGGATAAAATTACCCGGGGTTTCAAAAATTTCTTCCATAGTATATATCTCCTTAGAGTGATTCAATCACTGCGTTTATTCTTTCAATAACCTTATCCTTGCCCAAAAGCTTCATAATTGAGCAAAGGTCGGGTGTGTTACGTCTTGAAGTAACCGCAAGACGGATAACTGTTGAAACGTCACCGACGTGACCCTTGAAGGCTTCGGGATTTTGCTTGTACTCCTTAACGTTTGGGGTAAAGCCGAGAGGCTCACATAAATCCTTGACCTTTTGGAACCAAAGGTCCTTATCATCAGCAGGGTCATAAACCGACTTGTAGCTTTCAAGGATAGCCTTTGCATCCTCAACAGCAATATTTTCGGACAATTGGAAATCTGCCTCATAATATTCCTCGAAGAGGTATGAGTAATAGTCCTTAACCTCGCTCCATTTTGCAATATCCTTACGAGGCTTGGGGCTTTCACGGTCAATGTTCACCATATCGCGTGAGCGTGCAGGGTCTGCTGTAAACACCTTGCAGAAGTCCGGGTCATATTTCTCAGCCCACTCTGCAATGCAGTCATAAACCTTGTCCGCGGTCATAACGGAAATAACATTTTTACTTACATCATTGAGCTTAACAAGGTCAAAAAGACAACCGCTGGGACTCATTTTCTTAAGATTAAAGGGGAATTTGAAGGCATCCTCTTTGGGATTTGCTCTGCGCCAATCCTCAAAGTTTGAGTTAAGAAGAGTGAGCAGATATTCAATAAGGCTCTCCTTGGGGAAGCCCTGCTCCACAAAATAGCTTACTGCTGCCTCGGGGTCCTTACGCTTTGAAAGCTTACGCTTTGTGCCGTCCTCTTCATCAATCTTCATAACCTGCGGTGTGTGTGCATATTTGGGCACCTTAAAGCCGCAAGCCTTGAAAAGTGCAATGTGCTTGGGAACGGATGAAATCCACTCCTCACCACGGATAACGTGAGTTGTTCTCATAAAGTGGTCGTCACAGGCGTGTGCAAAGTGGTATGTGGGAATACCGTCAGATTTGAGAAGAACCTCATCAATAATATTCTCAGGCATTTCGATTTTACCGCGAATCATATCATCAAAGAAAATTCGTTTATCCTCGCTGCCGTTTGAACGGAAACGGAGAACATAGGGCTTGCCTGCTTTGATATTCTCTTCGATTTCTTCAAAGGAAAGGTCACGGCACCTTGCCCATTTACCGAAGTAGCCCCATATAAGAGCATCGCCCTTCTCCTGCTCCTCGCGGATAGCGGTGAGCTCCTCTGCCGAGCAGAAGCACGGATATGCAAGACCCTGTTCAACAAGCTGTTTTGCAACTATGTGGTAGATGTCGGCACGCTTGCTCTGTGTATAGGGACCGTAATCACCCTTTTCGGAGTCAAAGCCCATAACACCCTCGTCAAAGTCAACACCGAAGGCATCAAAGCCGTTGATGATGGCAGAAACACCGTCGTCAATTTCACGCTTTTTGTCAGTATCCTCAATACGAAGGTAAGCTACACCGCCCGTAGCCCTTGCCGTGAGCACGTCAACAAGTGCACCGAAAAGACCGCCGATGTGAAGATAGCCTGTGGGAGAGGGAGCAAAACGGGTAACACGTGCACCCTCCTTAAGTCCCCTTTCAGGATACTTTTCCTCAAGCTCTGCAACTGTGCCCGTAACCCCGGGGAACAGGAGCTCCGCTAATTTTTTGTAATCAAAATCCATATCTAAAACTCCAATTCGGGTAACAGGAAAAACCTGTGTACCCCAATATATAATTCAACATCTTATTATTGCAGAAAATGAGAAAAGTATCAAGTAGTTTTGTAAAAAATCATTATATTTAATTAGTATCACACACTACATTTTTTGTGCTATACCTCTTTTTTTATGCGGAAAAGTGTGGTAGAATTTTGTGTGTATATGTGTATTTATACATGGCGCCTGCTTATTTGCGATTATGTCTGAATATTCTGTTCGGGTGTAAACACATACGCGCGACATTCACTGACGGAGGAATTGAAATGAACAAAACGATAAGATTTTTGACAGCCATTATTCTTATTGCAACATTCGTGTGCATGCTTGCCTGCTGTGGCGGTAAAAAGGATGCCAACGATGGCGAGACCGTTATTGACACGGTAGACGAGGACACAACTGAGCTTATACTCCCTGACCTTATGGCACTCTACAAGCAGAAGCTTATTGACCTTTCTAACGACCCCTCAGAGCTTGGCAACAATTTCACAATGGATTTGCAGAGCTTTGATATTGTTGACGTTACAAACGACGGTATTATCGACCTTATTTTAAAAATTGACTGTGTACCTATGGCAGAGATGCGAGGTTATATTTACACCTATTCACCCAAGCAGGACTGCGTAATTCAGCTTTCACAGGTAAGTGTCGGCAACGTATATTACAAAAACGGATATATTGTCGGTTCAGGCGCACGTAACTTTTCAGAAACATCTATGACAATCTGGCCCTACACTGTCAGAGACAGCATAAATAGTGATAAAGCACTCTACCAGGGATACTCCTGTGACGAAGAAGCTTGCAAGTATTCAGACGTAGTTTTCCCCACCGCTGACGACAAGGACAATGACGGCGTTATCTACTACTTCGGTGATGCAAGTGCCGAAACACTTCCCCCTCTTACACTTGAGGAATACGAGGCAGAGGTTAACAAGGTTATCCCCGAAAGCGAAAAGATTATTATAAACTACAAAAATATTACTGCAGAAAATATTGAAGCAATTCAATAAGAATGAAAGTGAAGAAAATGGAAAGAAAAAATAGCAGTATTAAGCTGATAAAACGCTTTTTGCCCTACTATAAGGCTCACTACAAGACACTTATATTTGACCTTTTCTGTGCCGCACTCACAACGGTGTGCGAGCTTGTGCTCCCCCTTATTGTACGATACATAACAGATGCGGTCATTGAGGATATTGCCCTGCTTACAACAAGGACAATTCTTACAATCGGTGCTTCCTACCTTGTTTTACGCATTATTGATGCCCTCGCAAACTACTATATGGCATCGGTGGGTCACATTATG
Source organism: Acutalibacteraceae bacterium (assembly GCA_045532945.1). Lineage (GTDB taxonomy): Bacteria > Bacillota > Clostridia > Oscillospirales > Acutalibacteraceae > DTU089. The sequence continues at coordinate 77,553 of JAZSGZ010000041.1, read as the reverse complement.
GGCACCAAGATGGAAACAAGTATGCGCCGTGACCTGTTCAATCACCTGCAGAAGCTGTCATACTCCTACTATGACGACACCAAGGTTGGTACAATTATGTCGCGAATAACATCGGATTTGTTTGATGTTACAGAATTCGCTCACCATTGTCCCGAGGAATTCTTCATTGCAGGAATTAAAATCATCGTATCCTTTACAATACTCTGCTTTGTTAATGTGCCTCTCACCCTTCTGCTGTTTGCGGTTATTCCGGTTATGGCTCTCTGCCTTAACTACTTCAAAAAGCGTATGAAGGAAGGCTTCAGACAATCACGCGTGGTTGTTGGTGAGCTTAACAGCCAGATTGAGGATTCACTCCTCGGCATACGTGTTGTAAAGTCCTTTGCCAACGAGCCCATTGAGGAAAAGAAATTCAAAAATGGCAACGAGAAATTCCTCGAAATCAAGTCAAAGGTTTACAAATATATGGGCTCTCACAGCTCCATTAACAGAGCATCCGAGGGACTTATGTACATTGTTATAGTTGTGGCAGGTGCATTCTTCCTCGTAAAGGGTAAAATTGAAGCACCCGACTATATAGCATATCTCCTGTACATCGGTACACTTCTCACATCCATACGCAAAATCATCGACTTTGCCGAGCAGTTCCAACGCGGTATGACAGGTATTGAGCGCTTTAACGAGATTATGGACACAGAACCCACAATCTGCAACAAGGAGAATGCGAAGGAGCTCGTTGTCACCGACGGTACTATTGATTTCAAAAATGTTTCATTCAGATACTCCGAGGAAACGGAAGAAATCCTGTCATACGTGAGCATCAGCATAACGAGTGGCGAGAGCGTGGCACTTGTAGGCCCCTCGGGTGGCGGTAAAACCACTATCTGCAATCTTATCCCCCGCTTTTACGAGGCAACAGAGGGCTCAATCACCATTGACGGCTCTGATATCCGCGATGTTACACTCAAAAGCCTTCGCGAAAATATCGGTATAGTTCAGCAGGACGTTTACCTTTTCTCCGGCACCGTCCGTGAAAACATTGAATACGGAAAGCCGGGTGCCACCGATGAAGAAATATGGGAAGCCGCACGTCTTGCCGGTGCAGATGAATTCATTAAAAAGCTGCCTGACGGAATTGATACCTACGTCGGTGAGCGCGGTGTGAAGCTTTCAGGCGGTCAGAAGCAACGCATCAGCATTGCACGAGTATTCCTGAAAAACCCGAAAATACTTATTCTTGACGAGGCGACAAGTGCCCTTGACAATGAAAGCGAATTTCTTGTTCAGCAGTCACTTGAACGATTGGCTCAGGGCAGAACAACAATAACGGTAGCCCACAGACTGACAACAATCAAAAATGCTGATACTATTCTTGTTATTACAAAGGACGGCATTGCCGAAAGCGGTAACCACACAGAGCTTATAAAGCAAGACGGCATTTATGCCAAAATGTACACTATGTACGGTGATATGGTGAAATAAATAAATTCTGAAAGGTGATTTTTATGTCAAACTACCCTACCCCACACATTAACGCTACACCCCAGGATTTTGCAAAAACCGTGCTTATGCCCGGTGACCCCTTAAGGGCAAAATTCATTGCCGAGAATTTCCTTGATGCTCCCCGACTTGTGAACAACGTCCGCGGTATTCAGGGCTACACAGGCTCCTACAAAGGGGTGCCTGTTTCGGTTATGGCATCGGGTATGGGTATGCCTTCAATCGGAATTTACAGCTTCGAGCTTTTCAACTTCTTTGGTGTAGAAAGCATTATCCGTGTAGGCTCTGCAGGTGGTATGAGTGAAAAGGTAAGGGTGCGTGATATTATCATCGCACAGGGAGCTTGTACAGACAGTAATTACGCTCACAGCTTCCGTTTGCCCGGCACCTTCGCCCCCATTGCCGATTACAAGCTACTCAGCACCGCGGTAAGCAAGGCAGAGGAAATGAGCCTTCCGTTTACCGTTGGCAACGTGCTTTCGTCTGATGTGTTTTACGGTGATATGACAGGTCTTTCACCCGAAGAAGCACCTGCCTCTCTCTGGGGTAAAATGGGTGTACTCGGTGTGGAAATGGAAGCCGCCGCACTTTATATGAATGCCGCAAGGTCAGGCAAATCCGCCCTTGCAATACTGACAGTATCAGACCATCTGCTTACAGGCGAAGCGCTCTCCGCAGAATTACGACAAAATTCATTTACAGATATGATGAAGCTTTCACTTGAAACGGCGGTCAGCTTATGATGAACAATATAAAACGAGTTTTTCTTATAGTCCTTGACAGCTTCGGTATAGGCGAGGCTCCTGACAGCCCGGATTTTGGTGACAAAGGCGCAAACACCCTGAAATCAGTATCGCTGTCACCGTATTTCAATATTCCAAACCTGCTTAAGCTTGGTTTTGCACATATTGACGGTGCAGAGTTTTTGAGCAAGGGTGAATTATGCTCACAGGTTGCACGGCTTCGGGAAAAATCCAAGGGCAAGGACACTACAATCGGTCATTGGGAAATTGCAGGAGTTGTATCCGAAAAGCCTTTACCAACCTTCCCCAACGGCTTTCCGCAAAGCTTTATTGACGATTTCGGTAAGGCAACAGAAAGAGAGATTATCTGCAACAAAACATATTCGGGCACAGAGGTTATCAAGGATTACGGTGAGGAGCATCTGAAAACAGGAGCGCTCATTTGTTACACCTCCGCAGACAGCGTTTTTCAGATTGCCGCCCACGAGGATATTGTGCCCCTTGAAAAGCTTTATGATTATTGCAAAATTGCCCGTCAGATGTTGACAGGCGACCTGGGTGTGGGCAGAGTTATTGCACGACCCTTTAATGGTGAATACCCCTTTAAAAGGACAAAAAACAGACACGATTTCTCACTTACCCCACCTGCTGACACTATGCTTGACCGCTTAAAAAACGACGGCTTTGACGTTATTGCTGTGGGTAAAATCAACGATATTTTTGCAAATCAAGGTATCACAGAATATATTTACACAGAAAACAACGCTGACGGAATGGCAAAAACAGCAGATTACCAAAACCGTGATTTCAACGGTCTTTGCTTTGTCAACCTTGTTGATTTTGATATGGTTTACGGCCACAGACGTGACCGCGACGGCTATGCAAGGGCAATCACGGAATTTGACGGTTGGTTAGGCGATTTTATTAAAGCTATGCGTTCTGATGACGCTCTCATAATCACCGCAGACCACGGCTGTGACCCTAATTTTAAGGGCACCGACCACACCAGAGAATATACTCCCTTTGTACTTTACAACAAAAATATTAAACCCGAAAACCTTAACACAATTAATGGCTTTGACTACGTAGCAAAAACGGTAGAAGGCCTTTTGAAAGGGTAAATTATGACAGAATTAAATTTGTTATCACAAGCAATTGAGGCTATGAGTAAATCCTACTCCCCCTACTCCCACTGCAAGGTAGGGGCAGCTTTGCTTACAAAAAGCGGTAAAATTTTTACAGGCACAAATATTGAAAATGCCGCATTTTCACCCACCGTATGTGCGGAAAGAGTGGCTTTTTTCAAGGCAATTTCCGAGGGGGAAACGGAGTTTTCTGCTATTGCTGTTGTCGGTGGCAAGGACGGCAGAATTGACGGAATTTTTGCTCCCTGCGGTGTTTGCCGTCAGGTTATGCGGGAATTCTGCAACGACGATTTTAAAATAATAATGGGTATAAATGAACATGAATATAAAACAATAACCTTAAGTGAGCTTTTACCCATATCATTCTCACCGAAGGATGTGAAATAATGAGAGTTTACGATATTATAAAAAAGAAGCGTGACGGCGGTGAGCTGACGACCGCTGAAATTAATTTCTTCATAAAAGGCTATGTTGACGGCACAATACCCGACTATCAGGCATCTGCCCTATGTATGGCAATTTTTTATATGGGTATGACTGAAAGGGAAACTGCCGACCTTACAACGGCAATGGCAGAATCAGGCGACACCGTTGACCTGAGCCGTTTCGGCAAAAGCACCGTTGACAAGCACAGCACGGGCGGTGTGGGTGACAAAACAACCCTTATAGTTGCCCCTATCGTATCATCACTCGGTTGTGTTATGGCAAAAATGAGCGGCAGAGGTCTCGGTCACACAGGCGGTACGGTTGATAAATTAGAGTCAATCCAGGGCTTTAACACCGCACTCACACCCGAAGAATTTTTCTCACAGGTTGAAAAAATCGGTGTGGCAGTTGTAGGACAGACAGGTAACCTTACCCCCGCAGACAAAAAGCTTTATGCCCTCCGTGATGTCACCGCAACAGTTGACAGTATTCCCCTCATTGCATCAAGCATTATGTCAAAGAAGCTGGCGGCAGGGTCACACACCATAGTCCTTGATGTTAAATTCGGCTCAGGTGCTTTTATGAAAACACCGGAAGAAGCGGAGACCCTTGCCCGCGAGATGGTTAAAATCGGTAACAACTGTGGCAGAAACACATCTGCAGTTATTACAAATATGGAAAGACCCCTTGGCTTTAACATCGGCAATGCCCTTGAAGTAAAAGAGGCTATTGACGTGCTCAACAACAATGGCGCAGAGGATTTAAGGGAGGTTTGCCTTACACTTGCAACACAGATTGTTGCTTTGTCAAAGAGTATATCCACAGACGAGGCACGTATACTTACGGAGGATGCTCTCACATCGGGCAAGGCACTCCTCAAATTCAAGGAATGGATAAATGCACAGGGTGGCAACGGTAAATGGATAGACAATCCTCACCTGTTCCCCGAAGCAACAAATACTTATGAGGTCAAATCTCCCCGTGACGGATATATTGCAAAAACCGATGCAGAAGCAATGGGTATTGCATCTGTTATGCTCGGTGCAGGCAGAGAAACCAAGGACGATACCATTGATATGAGTGCAGGTATTATTATGGCTAAAAAAACAGGTGATTTTGTAAAAACAGGTGACACACTCGCCACGCTTTATTCCTGTAACGAAAACAGCTTTGAAAATGCAAGGAATCGTTTTTTGTCTGCTATTGAGTTCTCCGACGAAAAGCCATCTGAGGAAGTTTTGATTTATAAAGTAATTCAGTAAAGATATATTAAAGAGAAGGTTTTATTTTGATAATAGATTTTCATACCCACGCATTCCCTGACAGGATTGCCCGCTCTGCAATGGAAAAATTAAGCTTTGCTTCGGGCGGTCTGATTCCTCAGACAGACGGCACGCTCTCCGGTCTTCACGCTGTTATGCAACGTGACAGCATCAATAAAAGCGTTCTGCTTGGTATTGCCACAAACGAAAAACAGCAACAATCGGTAAACGATTTTGTGACAGCCTGTGAAAGTGACAAAATTATTCCCTTCGGCTCGGTTTACCCCCACTCCGAACATGCTCTCGATGAGCTTGAAAGAATAAAGAGTCTGGGATTAAAGGGAATTAAATTTCACCCGGAGTATCAGCAATTCTTCGTTGACGACGAAAAAATGAAGTCCCTTTACAAAAAGGCTTCACAGCTTGGTCTTATAATCCTTTTTCACGCAGGTGAGGATATGGGATATCCTGCCCCCTATCACGCTACACCCGAAAGGCTCCGCACAGCCGCCAAGTGGATTGACTCACCTATGGTGTGTGCACATTGGGGCTCTGCTAATATGGGTGAGGACGTACTGAAATACCTGTGTGATATCCCCGTTTATTTTGACACCGCATTCGGCTATGCCGCAATGCCCAAGGACAGGGCGCAACGGATCATTGACAAGAAGGGCACAGACCTTATTCTGTTTGGCTCCGATTGCCCCTGGCACGCACCATCCTGGGATGCGGGAATGATTGAAACACTTGACCTGTCACAGAGTGATAAAGAAAAAATATATCACCTTAATGCAGAAAAACTGCTTGGAATATAAAGAATGTCGCGTAAGGTTTTCTTACGCGACACTATTTTTATAATTTCAATTCTCTCTTTAAATTTTCTCCCAGAATGCCACGCTTGGCTTCCTCGGAAATGGGCAGGTTTTTAATCCTGTCTATTGCCTTTGTTGTTCTTTCGATATCGTTATACGGGAAATCAAGACCGAAAATGCTACGCTCTGTACCCGTCTGATAAATCAGGTCGCAAAGGTCATCGTCTGTAAGTGTCCAAACACCTCTTCGAGGATTACCAAACTCATCTTCACACATAGGAATGCTTGTCCACCCTGCGAAAACATGGTGTATGTCGTCGCGGGAATTGTTGTTCATAACAAGAAGTGCCTCCTTGAAGAAGCTGTACCCTCCCATATGCTCCATACTGAAGCGAAGCCGTGGGAAATTATATGCTACCTCGTCAAAAAGGAGCATCTGATAATCCCTTATTCTGTGCCAATGCAGCCCTGTGTGGAACGAAAGAAACAAATCATCCTCCTGTGCCTGTTCATAGACCTGAAAAAGCTCGTGAGAATCCACCTTCACCTCTTGGTAAGCAGGATGAATCTTTATACCCTTAAGACCAAGCTCACTTATGTGCTTTACCTGTTCCTTAAGATTGTCCTTTTCGAAGTTTATTGAACCGAAGCCAATAAGAGAATCATCATCCTTTATTTCATTGGCAAGCCAATCATTTGGATTCTGACCCCTTGAAACGTCATACATATCCATCTGATTCTGAAAGGGTGCAAAGCAAACTGCTTTTTCAATTCCGCAAGCAGTCATTAACTCCTTCAGCTTGTCAATATCCGCATTGGGCTTTGTGCCCTTAGGGAAAAGATGTGCATGGTTAGCATAAATTTTGTAGTCAGACATAAAATCACCCCTTTTTATGAATTTTAAATTTTAAATTATAAATTGTAAATTAAGGGGCTACGCCGTTATTATAAAAGCCGCACGCAGTGCCCGAAATTTAACATTTAAAATTTAAAATTTATAATTAAATAGTTAAATCGCCTTCATCATCCCATTGGTCGTCATCGGGAAGTTCGGGGTAATAGTCCCACAATCTGTCCTCCTGTGTCTGGGTAAGGGGCTCGGCAGGCACCTCATTTATTACCTCAAACTTACGAACCTTGCTCCAGAGAGACGGAGTTATACGGATTGTATAACCGCAACCCGAGGGGCAAAGCCACTCGGTCATAGGAAGCTCGGGCACACCGAAGGCGGCAAGTATTGACATTATAACACCGCCGTGGGTAATAATGGCGGCAGACTGTGTACCTGTTTTAATCATACCGTCGACAGTTTTCTGGAAGACGTTGCAAACCCTTGTGGCAAATTCACCGTTGCTTTCACCGTTGAGGGGTTTTGCATCCTCTCCGCCTGCAAGCCATTGTGAAAATTCCTCATAGGGCTTGAGCTCGTCGGCTGTATGACCCTCAAACTCACCGAAATCACACTCCTCGAACCCCCTCATTTCAATGGGATTTTTATCGGGATAAAGGATTTTGGCAGTTTCAATACAACGCTTGAGCGTGCTTGTGAACACTACGTCGGGGTAAGGGTAATCATAGTCAGTTTTCATTCTTTCGAGCTGTTCTATGCCCTCGCGGCAAAGGGGCTCGTCCGTCTGTCCGATGTATCTGCCCTCAAGGTTGCCCTGTGTAAGAGCATGACGTATTAAGTGAATTGTGTAAGTTTTCATTGCATTCTCCTGTGGAATAGTGTATAGTATTATACAATCTGTATAATTAGGATGTGAGTTTATGGCTACATACTCGGAGCGACTTGTGGAATTACGCACTGAAAAAGGTCTCAGTCAGAAAACCGCCGCAATCGAATTAGGTATATCTCAAGCACTTTTATCACATTATGAAAAAGGAATTCGTGAGTTTAATCTGGACTTTTTATGCCGTGTTGCAGACTTTTATGACGTTACTGCCGACTATATCTTAGGCAGAACGGAAAGCCGCTCAGGTCTTTCCACTAACGCCCTTGATGACCGCGAGGAAGACGCTATCTTCAATACCCGCACAATCTACCGCGCCGCCATTCAGACTCACGAGCGAATGGATGCAGGCTCTGCGCAGGCAGGTGACACCGCGGATATGCTTTATGCCATCACTATTTACCGCGCACTGTTTGCCGCGGCACAGTTGGGCTATATACCCAAAAGATGGTTCACCATACCGCCGAGACTTGCACAGGCAGTTTCTTTATCAATGACAGAGATGTACCTTGATGAATTCCCTGAAAAGACTGTCAATGCAAGACGATACGGCGGCCCCGAACCCAAAAGCATCGAGGCCGTCATTAAAGGTGTAGAAGGTTTAATCAGGAAAACCGCAGGCACATTAAAGCCGAATGAATAATCGGTTTTAAAATCAGCCCTTAAGAATTTCCTTATACATCTTTATATACTCATTTGCAGATTTGCCCCAGCTGTTGTCGCTGTCCATGGCACGTTTAACAAGAATGGGCCAGCCCTTCTTGTCATTGTAGCCTTCAACGGCACGCCTTATGGCGTGGAGCATATCGTGAGCATTGTATGATGAGAAAACAAAGCCGTTTCCTTCACCGTCACCGCTGTCTCTGACAGAGTCACGAAGACCGCCTGTTTCACGGACAATGGGAATTGTACCGTAGCGAAGGGCAACCATCTGCGAAAGACCGCAGGGCTCACTCTTGGACGGCATAAGGAAGAAGTCCGCACCTGCGTAAATCTTACGTGCAAGGTCGGGAATGAAGCCAAGGCACAAGCCAACCTGCTCGGGGTAGCGTGCGGCAAGACCGCGGAAGAACTCCTCATACTGATAATCACCCGAGCCGAGAACCACAAGCTGAATATCTGTTGTTGCAAGGAGCTCGTCAAGAACTGCCTTACAAAGGTCAAGACCCTTGTGTGAAACAAGCCTTGTTACCATACCCATTACAGGTGTATCACTTTTCTCCGGAAGCCCGAGAAGCTTCTGGAGTTCTTTTTTATTTACATACTTGCCCCTCACATTGTCGGCTGAATAGTTTTTGAAAACATCCTTGTCTGTTTCGGGGTTATAGTTTTCAACGTCGATACCGTTAAGAATACCGCGGAGCTTGTAGCAACGCTGACGAAGAATTGTGTCAAGACCGTGTGAATACCATGGGTCAAGAATTTCATTAGCGTATGAGGGGCTTACGGTTGTAACCGCATTTGCACACTCGATACCGCCCTTCATAAGGTTAACCGCACCATCATACTCTATAAGGCTACGGTGAGCGTGGTCGATACCAACAACGTTATCAATAAGCTCCTCACCGTAAACACCCTGATACTGAATGTTGTGAATCGTAAATACAGTCTTGATATTCTCATAACCGGGCTGATTTGCATAGATTGTGCTGTAATAAACAGGTGTCAATGCTGTCTGCCAGTCGTTACAATGGATGATATCGGGCTTGAAATCAATATGAGGGATAATCTCAAGAATGGCACGTGAGAAGAATGCAAAGCGCTCTGCATCATCATAGAAGCCATAAAGAGTATCACGCTTGAAATAATACTGATTATCGAGAAGGTAGTAAATAACTCCACCCGATTTTGCTTCAAAAATACCGCAATACTGTCTGCGCCATGCAACAGGCACAGAAATGCTTGTGATAAATTTCATTGAATCCTTAAGCTCTTGCTTAATGTTATCATAAAGAGGCATAACCACACGGCAACCCACAAGGCGCTTTCTCAAAGCCTGAGGGAGTGACCCTGCAACGTCGCCCAGACCACCGCTGGCAATAAAGGGCAATGCCTCACTTGCTGCATATAAAACCTTCATAATTTTCTCCTTTTGATTCTTAACGAATCACATTAACTCATTATATAAACCCGACAGAGAGTCAAACAGACCCGATGAGAAAAATATTATCAATATAATTATACCGAGAATAATGGGGATACATATTTCAAGAATTGTTTTGATAAGAGCTGATCGCTTCATTATGCGTAGCTGTTTTTCCAACTGTTCAATCCTTTTCTCGAGCTGTTTTATAACCTCATCATTTGCCTGTCCCCCTTCAGGGGCATTCACAGGAGTGCTTCGGTAGGCAGGATAGTGTGTAACAACAGGATATTGCTGCGGAGCTTCTGCCGTTGCAGATATACCCGACAAAGCCTTCAGCTCGCTAAGTAAAGCCTCATCACGCTGAACATCCTTTGACAGCGCGGCATTAACCCACCTGAGCTGAGCCTCCGCAAGACCTTTTTCCGTATCTATACCCTTTATTTGTTTTTCACAAAAGGAGCAAATATCACCTGTCCAGCTACCAACCTTGCCCTGAACAAAATCCAGCTCATCGGTTTTACAGCCACACACAGGACAAACTGCCATAACAAAGCACCTCCCGAATTAAGTAATAAGAATTGTCAGATAACTATGTGCTTACCAACAAACAAGGGATAGCTCTTGTCACCGGAAAGAACCTTTTTGGGTGTGATAACTGTGTTTTTATCCATAATAACGCAATTCAACTTTGCATCCTCACCGACAAAAGCATCCTGCATAAGAATAGAGTTTTCAACAACTGCACCCTTTGCAACCCTTGCGCCACGGAAAACGATACTGTTCTTTACAGTACCCTCAATCTGGCATCCGTCGGCAATAAGAGAGTTCTTACAATCTGATGAGAGACCGTAAATAACAGGCATATCATCACGAACCTTTGTATAAACCGGACTCTGTGAATTGAAAAGAGAGGTTCTGGTTGCTTTCTCAAGCAAAGCCATATTTGCGGCAAAGTAAGTTTCCATACTGTCAATTGTGCAATTCCACTCTTCTACCTTATATCCGTAAATATTGAGTGTTTCAACATTTTTTTGGATAATATCCTTCTCAAAGCTTGTGTAAGCATAGCTTTGTGCATCACCGATAAGTCTTTCTAAAAGAGCTTTTCTGATAAGCACAACGTTGGCAATATAATTCACCTCGTTATTTGTCTTAACATCGATACCAACGTTTGTAACCTTGCCTGTTTCATCAAGCTCAACAACCGCTCTGTTCTGAAGCTTGGGTGCAACACCTGTGCAGTAAGCAAGTGTAATATCTGCATTCTTTCCTGAATGGAAGCTAAGAAGCTTTTTAAGATCCATATTACATACGAAATTGGAGTCCATAAGAAGAACGTACTCCTGCTTCGAATGGGAAATATATTCCATTATACGTCCGAGAGTGTCAATTCTGTTATTGCCCTCTGCATGTGCAGGTGTAAACGGAGGTAACAATGTAAGACCGTCAACCTTACGTGAAAGATCCCAGGGTCTGCCGCTGCCGATATGGTCCATAAGTGAATGGAAGTTGCTGTTGGCAATAACGCCAACCTTTGTAATACCGCAGTTAACCATATTTGAAAGCGGGAAATCAATAAGTCTGTATCTGCCACCGAAGGGTACGGAACCCATTGTACGTCTGGCAGTAAGTGCGCTCAAAGCTGAATCAAATGAATTGGAATAAACTATTCCGAGAACATTTTTTGCAATCATACTGTTTCACCCTCCTTAACATCTTCTGCAATCATTGACTGTGCCTTAACCTTGGCGTTCTTACCTACTGTGACACCTGCGCCGACAACGCTTACGCCCCAGTTTTCAAGGTTATCGCATTTTTCGGGGTTTTCACCAACAACGGCGCCCTCTTCAATAACTGCGTTCTCTGCAACCATTGCATACTGAACAACTGCGCCCTTTTTGATAACTGCGCCGGGCATTACAATTGAATAATCAACGAATGCACCCTCTTCAACAGTTACGTCGTTAAAAAGAATTGAGTAATCTATTTTACCCTCGATTTCACAGCCTGCAGTTGCAATAGAGTTTTCAATAACTGCCTTGTCTGAAATATACTGAGGAGCAGCATTTGTGCCTCTGCCGTAAATCTTCCAGGAATTGTCGCTGAGATCGATGTTAACCTTGGGGTTAAGGATATCAAGGTTTGCTTCCCAAAGGGAGTCGATTGTTCCGACGTCCTTCCAATAACCGTCAAAGCCGTAAGCAAAGAGTCTCTCTCCTGCTTCGTGCATTGCGGGGATAACGTTCTTACCGAAGTCGTTTGATGAGCCCGGGTCGTTTTCATCATCAATAAGGTACTGACGAAGCTTTGACCAGGTGAACATATACACACCCATAGATGCCTTGTTGCTCTTGGGCTCCTTGGGTTTTTCCTCAAAAGCGGTAATTCTGCCGTCGTCATCGGTGAACATCAAACCAAAGCGTGATGCTTCCTCCCACGGAACCTCAAGCATTGCGATTGTACAAGCCGCATCCTTTTCCTTATGGAACTGAAGCATTTTAGCATAGTCCATCTTGTAGATGTGGTCACCTGAAAGAATTGCAACATACTCGGGATTGTATCTGTCAATAAAATGAATATTCTGATAAATTGCGTTTGCGGTACCCTTGTACCATTCTGTGCCCTGAATCTGCTGATAGGGTGAGAGAATGTGCACACCACCGTTTGCACGGTCAAGGTCCCAGGGACCACCGTTACCGATATATTCATTGAGCTCAAGGGGTTGGTACTGAGTAAGAACACCAACCGTGTATATACCTGAGTTCACGCAGTTTGAAAGGGGGAAGTCAATAATTCTGTACTTACCGCCATAAGGTACCGCGGGTTTTGCAATGTTCTTTGTAAGCACACCGAGTCTTGAACCCTGACCGCCTGCAAGGAGCATTGCGATACATTCTGTCTTTTTTGCCATTACTGTCACGTTCCTTTCGATATATATAGAAATTATTTTTTAGCTTTTTTAGTTGAGCCTGATGTGTTTTCCTTTGCCTTGTTCTGTTTCAAGTAGATAGTTGTCATAGGCGGTAAGGAAAGCTCGATGTAATTATCAAAGCCGTGCATCATACCCTCGTTAACCTTATAGGTCTTCTTGATTCTTTCACCCGTACCACCGAACCTGGCGCTGTCGGAGTTAAAAACAATCTCATAGCTGTCTGCATCGGGAACACCGATTTTATAGCTGTCACGTGCAACGGGAGTAAAGTTGCACACTGCAAGAAGCTTCTCGCCTGCCTCGTTGCTTCTGACAAAGGCAATAACGGAATTATCATTATCGTCACTGACAATCCAGTTAAAGCCCTCCCAGCTGTAGTCAATCTCCCACAGGGGTGAATTTTTCTTATAAAACTTATTGAGCTCTCGGGTGTAGTCCTGCAAGAGAACGTGCATATCATAATCAAGGAGAATCCAATCAAGACCCTTCTTGTAGTCCCACTCAATAAACTGACCGAACTCCGTACCCATAAACAGGAGCTTTTTGCCGGGGTGAGCGTACATATAGCCGAGGAAAGCTCTCACTCCTGCAAATTTCTCGTTATAGTTACCGGGGATTTTATTTATAAGAGAGCATTTACCGTGAACAACCTCGTCGTGAGAGATTGGCAGAACAAAATTCTCACTGAAGGCATAAAAGAATGAAAATGTAATCAGGTCGTGATTATACTTTTTATATATACCGTCAAGAGAGAAATATCGGAGAATGTCGTTCATCCAACCCATATTCCACTTGAAATTGTAGCCGAGACCACCCATATATACAGGCTTGGAAACCATAGGCCAGGCGGTGCTTTCTTCCGCAATCATCATCACGTCACCATGCTCTGTAAACACGGTTTCGTTGAGAAGCTTCATAAAGGCTACTGCCTCAAGGTTTTCATTACCGCCATTCTCATTGGCAATCCATTGTCCGTCATCTCTGCCGTAGTCAAGATAGAGCATTGAAGCAACTGCATCAACCCTGAGACCGTCAATGTGATATTCATCAAACCAGAAGCAGGCATTTGAAATCAGGAAGCTCTGAACCTCGTTTCTGCCAAAGTCAAAAACCTTAGTACCCCATTGGAGATGCTCTCCCTTGCGGGGGTCTTTATACTCATAGCAGGCCTCACCGTCAAAATCTGCAAGACCGTGGGCATCCTTGGGGAAGTGAGCAGGTACCCAATCCACAATAACACCTATTCCTGCCTTGTGGCACTCGTCTATGAAGTATTTAAAATCATCGGGTGTGCCGTACCTTGAGGTTACTGCAAAGTAGCCTGTAACCTGATATCCCCAGGAGCCGTCAAAGGGATGCTCTGCAACAGGCATAAGCTCAATATGAGTATAGCCCATATTCTTAACATAGCCCACAAGCTCCCCGGCAAGGTGGCGGTAGCTTAAGTTGTTGCCGTCCTCAAACATTTTCCAGGAGCCGAGGTGAACCTCGTAAATATTAACAGGTGATTTATAAACAGATGACTCTCGTCTTTTCTTAAGCCAAGCAGAATCTCTCCATTTGTAGTTACCCTCGAATATTTTTGAAGCCGTTCCCGGTCTTGTTTCCGCGTGGATTGCATAGGGGTCCGCCTTGTAATTCTTAAAGCCGTCGGGAGTATAAACGAGAAACTTGTACGCATGGAAATTCTCAACTCCGGCAACGTATGCTTCCCACACACCGCCGTCACTGAGCTTATACATAGGCGAAGCATCCTCGTTCCAGCCATTGAAATCACCTACAACAAAGACTGCCGTGGCGTGGGGTGCCCACACCCTGAAAACGTATTTACCTTCCTCAACCTTATGTGCACCGAGGAAATCCTGCGCTTTGAAATTGCGCCCCTGATGGAACACATACAAAGGAAAATCATTATAATTATCTTTTTTCACTATCTTTTCCACATCTTCACCACCGAAAATTGTAGTACATCAATGTAATAATACCAAAAAGAAATGTTTTTTTCAAGGTTTTTTGATATATTTTGTTCAAACCGATATTAAAAAAATACCTTCACTTTTGGTAATATTGTACAACTTTTGTCACATTTCTGTTTATTACATCCGCAAAAAACCGTTACTAAACCCATTATCATTAAATACGATTTAATTTTTAATAATCTGTAAACATGCAAATTTACGGGTTATTATTCTAAATAGGAACAATAATTCTCAAAAAAATGGTAATATATATGCTGTTAAATTAAACGTTTAACTATTTTTTGAAAGGGGCTTAAAATGGAGCTCAGAGAATTAGTGCGGGAGTTTATATCCATATCGGTTATACACCGCTGTCAGATAACAAAATCCGCCTCAAAGGTGGGGCTGTACTTCGGTCAGCCGTCTGTCCTCAGGTACATCACCGAACACGACGGATGCACACAAAAAGAGGTTGCCGAAGCAATGCACGTATCCCCTGCAAGTGTGGCAACGTCGCTCAAACGAATCGAAAAGGCAGGGCTTATCACACGTACCGCCGACAGGAATGACTGCAGGAAAAATCACCTGTCGGTTACCGAAAAGGGTGCAGAAGCTCTCAAACAGTTTGTAAAAATATGTGAAACTACAGACAAGGAAATGTTCAAGGGCTTTTCTGACGAGGAAATGGACATTCTCCATAACCTGCTGACAAGACTTCACGAAAACCTTGACTCAAAAAGCTTTACTCCCGAGGAGATATCCTCACTGCTTAAAGAACCCGGGAAAGGAGACAACGAATAATGCTACGCAAAATTTTACCCTATGCAAAAAAATACCGCCTGCCTGCAATAATGTCACCCTTGTGCATTGTAATGGAGGTGCTTATTGAGGTTACAATCCCTCTGCTGATGTCAATTATTGTCGACTGTGGCATCAGCGGTCAACCAATCACGGAAAAGGATAGCTTCATTGCAGATATACTTATCAGAATGGGCTTTGCCGATAAAGTGGGAACAGATCTTATCCTGTCAACAGGCGCTTTTATGCTTGGTCTCTCCCTTGTTTCTCTTGCTTGCGGTGCAGCGGCTGCCTTCTTTGCCGCAAAGGCAGGTATGGGCTTCGGTGCCGAGCTTCGCGCAGGAATCTTTAATAAAATTCAGGATTTTTCTTTTTCAAATATTGATAAATTCTCAACAGGCTCTCTTATCACACGTATGACAACGGACATCAATATGACACAGATGGGCTTTATGATGGCTTTGCGAATGCTTATCCGTTCTCCCCTTATGTTTGTAATGGCAATTTCGATGGCATTCACCATAAACAAAAAGCTTTCGCTTGTTTTTATGTGCATTGCCCCAATAATGTTCGGACTCATTCTGCTTATCGGTTCATTTGCACACAAGCGCTTTACGGCGATGTTTAAAAAGTATGATAAAATCAACAATTATATTCAGGAAAAGCTGGTCGGTGCCCGAGTTGTAAAGGCTTTTGTCCGTGCAAAGCACGAAAAAGAGAATTTCCGTATCTCAAACGATGAGCTTCGTGATGCATCTGTTTTTGCGGAGAAGCTTATTATCCTTAACGGACCCATAATGTCACTTTCAATTTATTCATGTATCCTGTTGATATTGTGGATTGGCTCAAAGCTTATTCTGGGCGGTACCATGCAGTTAGGTGACCTTATGAGCTTTATCACCTACATCCAACAAATATTTATGTCATTGATGATGATTTCAATGATTTTTGTTATGTCTGTTATGGCTAAAGCGGCACTGAACCGTATATGCGAGGTATTGGTAGAAAAGCCTCATATTACAGACGATACTGCGGACCCCGATTTAAAAGTGAATGACGGTAGCATTGAATTCAAAAACGTATCCTTCAAGTACAGCGACTCTGCAGAGAACAACGTTCTCAAAGACATTAATCTTTCAATCAAATCAGGTGAAACAATCGGTATTTTAGGTGGCACGGGTAGTGCGAAGACCTCTCTGGTTCACCTTATACCCCGACTTTACGATGCAACCGAGGGTCAAGTTATTGTAGGTGGCAGAGACGTAAAGGATTACACACTCCGCAATCTTCGTGACAGCGTTTCAATGGTATTGCAAACAAACCTGCTTTTTTCCGGCACCATTGAAGAAAATCTGAGGTGGGGTAACGAAAATGCTTCACTTGATGAAATACGTGCCGCGGCAAAAATTGCCCAGGCAGATGACTTTGTAATGAGCTTCCCTGATGGTTATAAAACAGACCTGGGACAGGGCGGTGTCAATGTATCAGGCGGACAAAAGCAACGACTTTGTATCGCACGTGCTATTCTTAAAAAGCCTCACGTACTTATTCTTGATGACTCAACAAGTGCAGTCGATACGGCAACCGACGGCAAAATCCGTGAGGGCATGAAAAACCTTTTGCCCGCAACAACAAAAATCATTATTGCTCAGCGTATCAATTCCATTCAGCATGCTGACAGAATTATAGTACTTGACGACGGTAAAATTGACGATATAGGCACACACGATGAATTGCTTTCACGTAATGAGATTTATAAGGATGTGTATATCTCACAGCAAGAAAGCAAAATGGAACAATAAGAAAGGAGTGAAGATAATGGCTGAAAACAAAAAAAGACCACCTATGAACGGAGGTCCCGGCAAAAAAATGATGGTCGGAAAGCCAAAAAATGCACGCAAAACAATCGGCCGTCTGCTCTCCTATGTTGCAAAGAGTAAAGGACTTGTTATACTTGTTATCTTCCTCGTGTTGTTCGCATCTGTCGCCAACATTGCGGGAACCTACCTGCTGACACCCATCATAAATGAAATCGGTAATCTTCTGAACACAGGCTCCTCCGATGTATCCAACCTTGTAAAAATGCTCATTGCTCTGGGCGTTCTTTACGCATTAGGTGCAGCCGCACAATACTCACACTCCCGACTTATGCTCCATGTTTCGCAGAAAACTCTCAATCTGTTAAGACGTGATTTGTTTGACCATTTGTTGGATTTACCCATAAAGTATTACGATACTCACACTCACGGCGAGCTTATGAGCCGTTTCACAAACGATGTCGACACAGTCCGTGAGGCAATCAGCCAGGGACTTGTTCAGCTTATCTCCTCGGGTGTAATGGCTGTAGGTATCTTCGTTATGATGCTCTACATCTCCCCTGCACTTACAGGACTTATCATCCTGATGCTTGTAGTTATGCTGTTTGTTATAAAATTTATCGGTGGCAAAAGCTCAAAATATTTCCGCAAGCAACAGGCAGCCGTAGGTAGTGTAAACGGCTATATCGAAGAGCTTATTGAAGGTCTTAAGGTTGTTAAGGTTTTCTGTCGTGAGGATAAATCAAAAGAGGATTTTACACAGATCAACGAGGATTTCAGAAAATCCGCTACCAAAGCACACACTTTTGCAAGTGTTCTGATGCCCATCATGGGTAATATTTCATACATCAACTTTACACTTTCTGCCGCCTTCGGTGCTTTTATCATACTAAATATGGCCGATGCTCAGCAGGGCTTTACAGGCTTTCTCCTCGGTGGTTTCCAAGGAGTTTTGACAATCGGTTCACTTGCATCCTTCCTGCAGTACACAAGGCAATTTTCAAATCCCATAACACAGGTTTCACAGCAGATGAACAACATCCTGCTTGCCCTTGCAGGTGCAGAGCGAATTTTCGATATCATTGACGAAAAGCACGAGGAGGATGACGGCTACGTTACCTTAGTAAATGCCGAAATCGACGAGAACGGCAATGTTACCGAAAGCGAACATCGAACAGGTAAATGGGCTTGGAAGCATCCTCACACCGCTGACGGAACTGTAACCTACACGCCCCTTAAAGGTGATGTACGCTTCCACGACGTAACCTTCTCCTACGACGGCAAAAAGACCGTTCTCAAAAATGTTTCCCTGTACGCAAAGCCCGGGCAGAAAATTGCTTTTGTTGGTTCTACGGGCGCAGGTAAAACAACCATTACAAACCTTATAAACAGATTCTATGATATCCAGGAAGGTAAAATTACCTACGACGGAATCAACATCAAGAAGATTAAAAAAGATGACCTCAGACGTTCACTTGCAATGGTTCTGCAGGACACTCACCTGTTCACAGGTACGGTTGAGGAAAACATCCGCTACGGCAAGCTTGATGCAACCCACGATGAAATCGTAAATGCGGCAAAGATTGCAAATGCACACAGCTTCATCAGCAGATTACCCGACGGCTACAATACAATGCTCACCGGTGACGGCAGTAATCTTTCACAGGGACAAAGACAGCTCCTTGCGATTGCCCGTGCCGCTGTTGCCGACCCGCCCGTGCTCATCCTTGACGAAGCAACAAGCTCCATTGACACCCGTACCGAAAGGCTTATTGAAAAAGGTATGGATAAGCTGATGGAAGGCAAAACAGTTTTCGTTATTGCACACAGACTTTCAACCGTACGAAATTCCAATGCCATTATGGTACTTGAAAACGGTGAAATCATTGAAAAGGGAGACCATGACGACCTTCTCAAGCAGGAAGGCAAATACTACAAGCTCTACACAGGACAGTTTGAATTATCCTGATAAAATCACAGCATAAAAAATCGTTTCCGAGTAATTGTCGGAAACGATTTTTATTTTTACTTAATTATTTAAGAAGTGCTTTGAACTCTAAAATAGCATTCTCATTATACTTCTTGTAATCAGTTGAAAGCATAGGCACCTTGCCGTCTAAAAGCAATCGGAAAGCCTTTTCAACACCTTCATCCGAGTTTTCTACAAGCGTGCCATTGTTGTTTTTCATAAACAAGCGAGGACCTGTAATATCAGTAGATACTGCAGGAAGACCAAGAATATCCGCCTCAACAATAACAAGACCGAAGCCCTCGTAGAAGGAGCCCAGCACAAATCCGTCACAAGCTTTTATAACGGGCAACGGATTGGACATTGAAAGAATAAGTATTACGTTATTACCGCAAGGAATATCCTTGATATATTCAGTAAGGTTATCGTACAAGCCATAGTTCTGATAACCACCTATAATAATAAAATACGTATCATTATTCTCCTGCCAAACCTTGTTGAAAGCGTTTATCATTCTTTCGTGACCCTTTTCAGGTGAATACCTACCGACTGTAACAAACACTTTTGAATCACTTTCAAGAATTCTTTTAAGCTCATCTAACTCAATGTTACACTTTGTAACACCTTCATCAAACTGAATCTCAGCTTTTCCGCGTTCCACAATTTCATCATAAGCAATAACGTTATGAGCAATTTTGAAATTATCATTCTTTCTCACGAAGGTTGAGGTTGGCTCAATAAGGTCCTCAGTAACTAACGCAACATTGTCATACTCAGCGTAAGCATATTTTAATGCACTCTTACGTTGGTTGCCCTTGGTACGAATCTCCTCCACCATATCGTTATGAACATAAATGCTTGTATTACAATCAAACTGTGAATACAGAAGAATCATCTTTGTTTCATAACCATTGAACTGTATTGCATCATCAACACGCATTCCGCCGTAAATACGCTGAATTTCGTATTTCCACTCTCTTTTCATTATTTTCATAAGCGGTCTGAGAGGGAAATTTTTTCTGTTGTACTTATGCCACAGCTTCATTTTTATATAGGGCAAATTGAAAATGCCCTGAACAGGGAAATAATTAACCCCTTCGGGTAAAGCAGCAATATTATCCTGATAATTTTTAGCTTTTTCTGCAGGGAATGATACATAGAAATTATACTCTGTTGTATCAAGATTTCTAAGCAAATTCAAGCTTGATGTTGTAATACCATTGCGTTCAAGACCGCCGGCATATAAAAGGACATTCTTTTTACCATTGTCTTTAATGTCAACTACCTTAACCTTATCAGCCTGTTTACCAAAAAGAACAAAATCAAGAATCTTCTTCGAAGCATCAACACAATCATAAGAGCAATACTCCTCCAAAAACGCGGAGTCGTCGTAATTCTTGGGAGAACGGGCTTCCTTAAGGAGCTCGTCGAGTGTTTTTACATTGGGGAAGGGGAGCTCCGAAAGGGGCTTATAAACGCCACGGTCTGCAAAGTAATCCTCCTGGTCGAATGTAAAAAGAATACATTTCTTGCCTGTTACAGCGTAATCATAGAACACACTTGAATAGTCTGTGATAAGACAGTCTGCACAGTTCATAAAATCATAGGTTTCATAAAGTGCAGGGAAATTTCTGATGTGTGTGAAAGTGCTGAAATCAACGTCCTTAACTGCGATAGGATGAAGATTAAGGTAAACAATCTCATCATCGTCAAGAAGCTTATCCAACTCATAAAGATAATATTTGAAGTATGTGTTTGCTTTCTGGTCAAGATTACCTACGGAACCTCGCCAGGTGGGCATATAAGCGTAAATTTTCTTGCCCTCAAGCTCTAATTCTTCGCGAATCTGTGCTCCTCGCTCTTCATTGAAGAAGGCTGTATTACGAGGATAACCCGCAAGCAGGCTTTTGCCCTTAGCAATATTCTCAAGCATATAGTCCTCGACCATATGTTTCATTGTGTATTCGTTAGGATAAAGAAGATAGTCTGCGCAAACAAAGTTTTTCTGTGCATTACCAATGCCGTGCATAGCATTCTTTATACCCTTACCAAGAGTTTTCAAGGGAGTACCATGCCATGTATTAAGATAAATCTGACCTTCTTTTTTCAGATAAAAGGGAAGATATGTGTTATCATTAAACAAATATTTGGCAGAAGCCAGAACCCGCATATACTCCTTGCTAGATAACACAACAAGGTTTACACCCTCGATACCATACGCTGCAAATGTATTCTCAAAACGCTTTCTGTTTCCCGGACGACAACACATATACACCTTGTACGATGCATAATCCGGATTTGTTCTCAGCTCCTTGATGAGATAGAACATGTTACCGTTAATTTCTGTACCATGCTGTGCCTCAAGCAGGATCGCCTTGTTGTCGATAGGCAACTTCCTGAACCATTTCGTGTATCTGTGCTTTGGTAAGGTGTAAAGCAGCCACTTATACCACGTTGTTTTTTTGAATTTATTAATAAGCTTTCGTATCATTTCTTCCTCCGAAAAAGTAAGTTACGCTTCATTTTATCACACTTATGTACAAAAATCTACATTTTTTTCATTCTCATTGAAATATCAAATGCTTCAACAGAATGAGTCAATGCACCGATTGAAAGAATATCCACACCAAGCTCTGCAACACTGCGGATTCTCTCAGCAGTAAGGTTGCCCGATGCCTCAAGGAGCGCCTTGCCGTCAACAATTGCAACAGCCTGTGCCATTGTAGCATTGTCCATATTATCGAGCATAATTATATCTGCCCCTGCACTGAGTGCCTCGCGCACCTCATCAAGAGTACGTGTTTCAACCTCAATCTTTACTGTATGCCCTATTTTCTCTCGGAGAGCCTTTACGGCAGGAGTAATACCGCCCTTGGCATCTATGTGATTATCCTTAAGCATAGCGCAATCGGAAAGATTATAGCGGTGATTTCGTCCTCCACCGCAGGTAACAGCATATTTCTGAAGCGAACGAAGACCGGGAAGTGTCTTTCTTGTATCGGCAATTGTAGCATTCGTGCCCAGAGTTTCCTTAACACAAGTATTTGTAAGAGTTGCAATACCGCTCATATGCTGAATAAGGTTAAGAGCAGTTCTCTCGCCCTTAAGGAGTCTTACGGTTTTACCCTTAAGCTCTGCAATGAGGTCGCCTTTTTTTATTTCATCTCCGTCTCTTTTGTGAACGGTACAGGTAAATGTATCATCAAGGAGCTCAAAAACTCTCATTGCAACATCAATACCGCAAAGCACACCGTCCGCCTTTGCTACGAACACAGCTTCACTCACCTCATCCTCAGGAAGAAGATAGTCGGTGGCAACATCAATGTAGTTAATGTCTTCCTTGATAGCATTTTTTATAAGGTCATCAATATAAAACTGTGGCAGAATCATCTGTCAACCTCCTTAAGGATAATATACGCAACCGTTGCAAGGGATAGTGCCTCACAATAATCGGCTGTTACGGCAAATCTTCCGTTTTTGAGTCTGTTTAATATATTTTCAACACGTCGTTTACCTTCGTGAATTGCGCCCTCGTCGGGTATTACGAAATACGCTCTTTGCATAATGTCACGTATCTCCGTGCGAGTACCCTTGGGAAGCGGTGCTCCGGATTTATCCGACTCTTTAATTTCAGCTGGTACCGAAACCTTGTAGAAGCCTGCTCTGATGCATCTTGTTATATCCTCTGCCGCCTTTCTGCCGAAAACAAGGGCTTCCAGGAGAGAGTTGCTTGCCAGTCTGTTTTTGCCGTGGACACCCGTACAGGCACATTCACCTGCGGCATAAAGCCTCGGAAGCGTTGTTCGAGCGTTAAGGTCAACCTCAATACCGCCCATAAGGTAATGCTGACAAGGAAAAACAGGAATCAGATCCTTTGAGATATCCACACCCTGTTGCAGACAGCCTGCGTAAATACCCGGGAATCTGTTTTTGAGATATGCCTCACCCTTATAACGTATATCCAGATAAAAATTGTTGTTACCCAGACGACGTGATTCCATAATAACAGAGCGTGACACAACATCACGGGGTGCCAGCTCAAGACGGCTGTCGTATCTGTCCATAAACCGTTCCTTGTTGCTGTTGAGAAGATATGCACCCTCTCCACGCACAGCTTCACTTATAAGAAACTGCTCACGGTTTGCACCGTTAAATGCAGTAGGATGGAACTGAACATAGCTGAGATTTCTGATTGATGCACCCATTTCATAGGCAAGGCGTATTCCGTCACCTGTTGCAACCGATGGATTTGTGGTGTACTTATACACTCTGCCGATACCGCCTGAAGCAAGCAGACAGAAATCCGAATAGACCGTTTTATGCTCACCGTCACTCATTATTTCTATTCTGAAGCCGTTTTTAATACGGCTCATGGCAGTAACCATAGTTTCATCGGCAAGGGTTACATTCGGAAGCTTTTCAACCGCAAGGACAAGCTTATCAACCATTTCCTTACCCGATGTATCCTTATGGTGCAAAATCCTTCTACGGCAATGACCTCCCTCGAGAGTTTTTATCAGTCTGCCGTTTTCGTCACGGTCATACTCCACACCATATTCAATTGTTCTAAGTACATCTCCGGGGCCTTCCTCAACCAGCTGAGTGACAGCATCCGGGTCATTCTCCCTGCCGCCTGCGATGAAGGTGTCCTCAATGTGAAGGGCATAACTGTCGTTTTCCAAATCGAGAACACAGGCGATACCGCCCTGTGCCAATGAGCTGTTTGATTGGTGGCGCTCCTTTTTGGAAAGCATAAGAATATCAACATCCGACGGGAAGTTAAGTGCAGCATAAAGACCTGCAAGTCCACTGCCCACTATAACCACCGTGTATTGATTTTTAATATGGGAAAGCTTCATTTTATTACCCCAATTCAAGCATACGGTTTATGCTTACAAGTGCTTTTTTGCGTAATTCTTCAGGCAATCGGATATTTTCACCGCATTTGCCGATTATAGCGTTATATACATCCTCAAGGGATATTTTCTTCATATCCTCACAACATAATTTATCAGGTGCAAGCTGAATAAAGCGTTCTCCGTTTTCCTCGTGACCGGAAAGATAATCCACAACACCCTTCTCGGTACCGATAATCACCTTGCCGGGTTGTGCTTTTGCGTAGCTTATAATTTCGCTTGTTGCCCCCACCATATCTGCAAGGGCTACAACCTCTGCAGGTGACTCGGGGTGCACCGCAAACTTTGCATCAGGATGTGCTTTTTTACACTCAATAACATCCTCCGCAGTAAGCTGAGCGTGTACAGGACAGTAACCGTCCCACAGGATTATATTTTTATGAGGTAGCTGCTTCTTTACGTAAGAACCAAGATGTTGGTCGGGTATAAAAAGAATTTTATCCGCATCAAGCTTCTCAACAATTTTTATCGCAGATGAGCTTGTAACACATACATCGCTCTCCGCTTTAATTGCAGCAGTTGTGTTGATATATGCAACTACCTGTGCAGTAGGATTTTCCTCTTTAAACCTTCTTATCCTTTCGGGAGCAATCTGCTCTGCCATAGGACAGGTGGCGCTTGGTACAGGCAAAATCGTCTCAGTTTCAGGCGAAAGTATCTTTACGCTCTCCGCCATAAAACGGACGCCACACATAATTACCCTCTTTGCCTTAAGCTCTGCAGCTTTTTTACTGAGAAAAAAGCTATCACCTGTAATATCGGCTATATCAATTATATCAGGATCCTGATATGTGTGAGCGAGGACAATAGCTCCCGTTTCTTTTTTTGCTTCGAGTATTTTCTGTTTCAATTCATTTGAATTCATTGCCGTCACCTTTTAAAACAATTATGCAACATATTATTGCTCACTATTACTCATAGTAATTATACCACTATTTTACCGCTTGGCAATATAAAAAATCCTAAAAATTGCAGGATATATGAGCAGAAAATCACATAAATGACAAAAATTGTTATCAGAGTGCCATCTTAATCTTATTTTGTTGCAATATAAATGATTTTATTGTATTATGTATACAGTAAATTATGATTCTCAGGAGGTAATACCGATGAACGCTTACCTTGAAAGTGACTTTCAACTTTTAAAAACTGCCGATGCTGAGCTTTTCAAAGCATTTGAAATGGAACAGCTCCGCCAGAGCAGGAACATTGAGCTTATCGCCAGTGAAAACTATACTTCACCCGCAGTTATGGCGGCAAGCGGTAGTATTTTCACAAACAAATACGCGGAAGGCTATCCTTCAAAGCGTTATTACGGCGGTTGCGAATACGTTGACATTGCAGAAAGTCTTGCAATCGAAAGAGCGAAGGAGCTTTTCGGATGTAATTTCGCAAACGTTCAGCCCCACTCAGGCTCACAGGCAAACTTCGCAGTATATTTTGCACTTCTTCAGCCCGGTGACACAGTACTTGGTATGAGCCTTGCAGACGGCGGACATCTTACACACGGCTCACCCGTAAATGTAAGCGGTAACTACTTCAACTTCGAAAGCTACGGTGTTGACGACAACGGCTTCCTTGATTACGATGCTCTCGAAAAAAAAGCAAAGGAATGTTCACCCAAGCTTATCGTTGCAGGTGCTTCCGCTTATTCAAGAACAATTGATTTCAAGAGAATCCGTGAAATTGCAGATTCAGTAAACGCATTGTTTATGGTTGATATGGCGCACATTGCAGGTCTTGTTGCCGCCGGTCAGCACCCCTCACCCGTGCCCTATGCACACGTTGTTACATCCACAACACACAAAACACTCCGCGGTCCCCGTGGTGGTCTTATTCTTTGCAACGACGAGGAAATTGCAAAGAAGGTTAACAAGGCTATCTTCCCGGGTATTCAGGGCGGTCCCCTTATGCACATAATTGCCGCAAAGGCAATCTGCTTCGGCGAGGCACTTAAGCCCGAATTCAAGGAATACGGAAAAAAGGTTATTTCAAACTGCAAGGCACTTGAAAACGCCCTCAGTGCACAGGGTATCAATATGGTATCAGGCGGCTCCGACAACCACCTTCTTCTCCTTGACCTGAGAAGCCTTGGCATCACCGGTAAGGAGCTTGAGCACAGACTTGACGAGGTTTACATCACAGTAAACAAAAACTCTATCCCCCGCGAGCCTGAAAAACCCTTCGTTACAAGCGGTATCCGTATCGGTACTGCCGCTGTTACAACTCGTGGTTTTGAGGCACAGGATATGGTTGATATTGCAGAATTCATCAAGCTTGCTGCAACTGACTTTGAAAACAGCTCAGATTATGTAAGAGAAAAGGTTACTGCAATCTGTGACAAATATCCGCTTTACAAATAAACAATTACAAATAATTAAGCACCCGAAGAATTGCATTTAATTCTTCGGGTGCTTGTATATTATAATTCAGTTTTATTTAGCTGTACAGGTTTTGGAAGCACCTGATACGCTTTCACTCTGTTTTCCGTTAGCACCGCCATAAACCAGTACCTTATATGTGTATGTTTCACCTGATGTCACATGCTCGTCAACAAAGCTTGTCGCATCCTTCACATTATATGTATCAAGCTTTGTTTCGCCTTCGGTTTTTCGCCATATAACATATCCTTTTGCCTTAGGTGATTTCTCCCAGGTTATTTTGATACCACCATCGACATTTTTGGCAGAGAGAACATCTACAGGAGCGAAAAATGTTCCAAATCTGTTTTCCATATATCCGCTTGAGGTACCCTTTGCATAAGCTCTTACGCTATAGTTATAGGTTTTGCCTTCAACCGCTGTAGTATCAATGTAATAAATCAGACCATTTGAATCTTTCTTAACTTCTGATTTCTTGATAGTCTTAATAGTTTTCCACGTACCATTAACATCACGTCTGCCTACATAATACGTTTCTGCCATAGGAACTACTTGCCAAGTTATTTTTATACCGTTTGACGTATTAATGGGTGTATTTACTGCGGGTGCAGGAACGTGAATGAGCGGAGTAGTTGTTGCCACATAATCACTCATATATGAGCCCTTGTATGCCTTGACCGTGTAGATGTAAGATGTGCCTGCTTTTACATTCATATCAACGAAGCTCGTCTTTGTGGTTGTACCCACACGAACCCAGCTTGATTTACCAACCTTGTGGTACACATAATAGCCTGTTGCACCCTTGACTGCTTTGAACTCCACCTTCACGCCGTTTGCATCATTTTTCACCCTGGTGATTTCCGGTGCGGCAAGGCGAAGAATCACACGTCCGTTTGTATCAAAGGTTCCGTATGTCTTACCGAACATCGCTCTCACGGTATATCTGTAATAATTACCACCGTAATTCTTAACACCCTTATCAAGGAACTGCAGATTCTTTGTTGTACCAAGGTATGTCCAGGTAGTCTGACCTGCACCACGGCGATAAACTCTGTATTCAGTAGCATTGTTCAGCTTGTTCCACTTAACAACAACACCGTTATTTGTGTTTGATACGCTTGTAAGTGTCGGGAAAAGATTTCGCTGAAGAACAAGTCCGCCCTCACAATCACTCAGATAGCTACCCCATACCGCCTTCACGGTGTATTTGTAATATTTGCCCATCTGACTACCAATAGCCTGATCACAATACCACAGATTCTTGGTTGTGGCAATGAGAGTATAATATTTCTCACCCTCACCACGTCTGTACACACGATATCCAGAAGCACCTTCTGCTTTTGTCCAGTTTAGGTAGATACCGCTTGCTGCATTCTTGATTGTGCTCAGGTGTGGTGTTGCCAGATACTTTATAAGTGAACTCTCTACTTTTCCACTCTTATTGTTACCGTCAACACGAATCGCAGTATAT
This sequence comes from Acutalibacteraceae bacterium, assembly GCA_045532945.1. GTDB lineage: Bacteria > Bacillota > Clostridia > Oscillospirales > Acutalibacteraceae > DTU089. The sequence continues at coordinate 49,604 of JAZSGZ010000041.1, read as the reverse complement.
TTATAATATGTACCGCTCTTTACGTTCGGATCAATAACGGACTTTTTATTTCCGTCAAGTGTCGCAAGATATGTCCATTTTGTTTCACCTGCAGCTCTGCGGTAGATTTCAATTTGACCTGCAAATGCATTCCACTTTATTGAAACACCCTTCTTGTTAGGTGCAACATTGAAGCCCTTTACCGCAGGAACATATTTTGCATAAGCTTCCTTTGATGCCTCATATTCACTTTGTCCATAACTGTTCTGAGCATGAACAATATACACGTAATAGTATGGTTCTGTACTGTTGTTTATTTTTTCCTGATAAACGCACTCTGTTGTGTTGCCAACTACCTCCCATTCGCCTGTATACTTGCCGTCTCTATCCGTAGTTTTTTTATAAACCGTATAAGACTCGGCATTCGCTACATGATTCCACGTAATTTTCACATTATCTTTTTGACTTTTAACAGCAGTTACGGTTGCAGCTACAGGTGCTTCACCATTATCAAGTAAAACCCGTACCCTACAGCTGACACCCATAAAGCTTACTTTGAGATAGTTGTTATCACCATCGTCCATTGACCAAAGGTTATAATACTGACAATCTTCAATTTTCACATTATACAGTGCAGATATTTCGTCGCCATTTTCATTAAAGAAATTGCCCTTATCTTCACTGTAGGTATATACCTCTGTTCTGCCATCCTTATACTGAACCGCAAGCTTATTGCCCTCTGTATAGGGATCACAAACGCTTGTATCGTACCAAAAGATCTCCTTGTATTCACCTGTTTCGGGGTCTTCAATTTCAACCCATTCGCCATCCTGCTCATACTTAAAAACATAGGGCTGTGCAGGCATAAATGCAATAGCAGCAACCGGGTTTGCGGCAACATTAACCTCAAGCTGTGTTTCGAAGCCGGAAACATCAACAGGAAGGTAATGCTTTCCTATTCCCCAGGGTGTCTGATGCTGGTCTGTTGTTTCGGTATTTATTTCAAATTCAAACATATTACCCGCATTATCAACGAACCAACCGGTCTCCTTGTCATAGTAATATGTTATTGAGTTTCCATCGGTAAATGTAACCGTAAAATTAGCACCGATTATGAAGGGTAACTCGCTGTAAATATAGGCGTCTGCCTCTTCATCCCATTCGCCGAAGTTGTTTTCCAAAATATTAACAGGAGCAAACTCAACTGATTTAATTCCGCTTTCCGTAACATTTGCCGTAAGCTCAACATCGTGTCCGTAAACCTCAAAGATAAAGGTGTTTTCACCGACTGACCAATGAGCCTTATTCTGATCATTATGGCAAACCAAGCTCTGTGAAGGAAGTCTGTTGCCCTGCGAATCAACATAGTATCTGCCTTTGTAGGTATACTCAACCGCTGTATCGTCAGCATATGTAACTTTCACCTTATCACCCTGAACGGGGAAATGCTTGCTGATGGTGTAATTAAAATAGCTGTCTTCACAATTCTCACAGTCTTCATTTTCGCAGTAACTCAGCTCGCCGTCCCAGTTTTCCTTATACTGAGGAATTTCAGCCTGCGTATATTCAACTGATTTCACGGGATTTTCTGAAACTGTGTAAGGCATCTCAAAGCCAAAGCCCTTGTAATAACACTTAACGGCATAATCACCGCCGGGCTGCCACTCTTCATAATCCTGAGATTCTGTAAAGCTGAACGAATCGAACGTCAGGAGCTCCCCGTCGCCGTTTACAAAGGTGCCTTCATCCTCAGAATATGCAAATCTTTCCTCATCACCGTTTTTGTATGTAACGACAAAGGATACACCTTCACAATAAAGAGTATCATAAAAGAATGCTACTTCCCCCGCATTTTCACCTTCGGAAAGTCTCATATATCTGCCGTCAATATATGCAGAAAGCTCATAGGGTGTGTTTTCTGCACAAATACTTTCAATGCCTGAATCCGCAAAAACAACGGGATACTGAACCGTATTATCACCGTAAGTGATTTTGATATACAGCTTACCCTTGTTTTCATTAGGCTCCACAACGAGCTGAGAGTCATCAAGAACCTCCCCGTCCGCGTTGCAGAACTGTCCGTCGATACAAACAAATTCTACGGGATAACCATCCGAATCAACAAAATTAAGCTTGTTGCCCTCAAGGTAAATATCGTAAAAATCGTACTCGTACTCATAGGACCACACGCCTGTTTCCTCGTCCTTGCAATAAATCCAGATGCCGCCTGTGTACTGATAAGGACTATAAACAGAGCTGTGCTCATCTGCAGGAGTAAAGCCTGTAAGAGTGTATGCAGCTTCACTGCCTGTTTCCGTTCCGGATTCATCAGCCGCAAATGATATAACACTCAAAACAGAAAAGCTCGAAAGTGTTATAAGCAATGATAAAATCACCGAAAGAAACTTTTTCATAAAAATCCTCCTTTTTATTTGTGCCGAAAGCACAATTCCTTTGGTTATATTCTACACTACACATAATATTTTTTCAATAATAAAATTGTCATAAATGTTCGTCCGTAAATTATAGAAAATGACACACAACAGCAAGAGAACCCGAATAATTGTCATTTTAAACATATTATGCAGGAAAATTTTTACCATTAGTCAATTGAAAACATTAAATTTTGTGATATACTACTATGTGTAGAATATTTTGTACCCGGTACAATGAAAGGATGTAAATAATTATGGCAGAGAACAGATTTCTCGGCGATTACCCCGTAATCGGTATTCGTCCCATTATCGACGGCAGACGCGGTCCTCTCAAGGTAAGAGAGTCTCTTGAAGACCAGACCATGAATATGGCCAAATCCGCTGCAAAGCTTTTTACAGAAAACCTTAAATACTCAAACGGTGAGCCCGTAAAGGTTGTTATCGCTGATACAACCATCGGCAGAGTTGCAGAAGCAGCCGCTTGTGCAGACAAATTCCGCAAGGAAGGTGTACAGATCACTCTTTCCGTTACACCTTGCTGGTGCTACGGCTCCGAAACAATGGATATGGATCCCACCACAATCAAGGGTGTTTGGGGCTTCAACGGTACAGAGCGTCCCGGTGCTGTTTACCTTGCAGCAGTTCTTGCAGCACACGCACAGAAGGGTCTTCCCGCATTCGGTATCTACGGTCACGACGTTCAGGACCTTGACGACACAACTATCCCCGCTGACGTTGAGGAAAAGCTTCTCCGTTTTGCAAGAGCCGCTGTTGCAGCTGCTACAATGAAGGGCAAATCATACCTTCAGATTGGTTCAATCTGTATGGGTATTGCAGGCTCATCAATCGACACAGACTTCTTCGAGGAATACCTCGGTATGCGTGTAGAGTCTGTTGACGAGGTGGAAATCATCCGTCGAATGTCTGAGGGCATCTATGACGAGGCAGAATATCAGAAGGCTTACAAATGGGTTAAGGAAAACTGCAAGGAAGGCTTCGATAAGAACCCCGACTTCGTAAGAAAGAGCGACGAGCAGAAGGAAAAGGACTGGGAATTCACAGTCAAGATGATGTGCATCATCAAGGACCTTATGAACGGCAATAAAAACCTTCCCGCAGGCTGCGAGGAAGAAATGGTTGGTCACAATGCTATTGCAGCAGGCTTCCAGGGTCAGAGACAGTGGACAGACTTCTATCCCAACGCTGACTTCGCTGAAGCAATGCTTAACACAAGCTTTGACTGGAACGGTGCTCGTGAGCCCTATATTCTTGCTACCGAGAACGACACTCTCAACGGTGTAAGCATGCTCCTTATGAAGCTCCTCACAAACAGACCCCAGATGTTTGCTGACGTAAGAACATACTGGAGCCCCGAAGCTCTTAAGAGAGCAACAGGTTATGAGCTTACAGGTAAAGCTGCAGAGAGCAAGGGCTTTATTCACCTTATCAACTCAGGTGCTTGCTGTCTTGATGCTTGCGGTGAGGTTACCGACGAAAACGGCAACGGCATCATCAAAGAGTGGTATGACGTTACTGACGAGGATATCAAGAAAATCAACGGTGCTACAGAGTGGTGCGCAGCAGATAACGGTTACTTCCGTGGCGGCGGATATTCAAGCCGTTTCCTTACACGTGCTGAGATGCCTGCAACAATGATTCGTCTCAACCTTGTTAAGGGTCTCGGACCAACAATGCAGATTTGTGAAGGCTACACAGTTGCTCTCCCCGATGATATTTCACACAAAATCTGGGCAAGAACAGACTACACATGGCCTTGCACATGGTTCGCTCCCACACTTACAGGTAAGGGTCCCTTTACTTCAGCATATGAGGTTATGAATCACTGGGGTGCTAACCACGGCGCAATTTCCTACGGTCACATCGGTGCAGATATCATCACTCTCTGCTCAATGCTCAGAATCCCCGTATCAATGCACAATGTAAGCGAGGATAAGATTTTCCGTCCTGCTTCCTGGAACGCATTTGGCACACAGGAGCTTGAGAGCGCTGACTTCAGAGCTTGCGAGGCTTACGGTCCTCTTTACAAATAATTTAACTGTCCAAGCACAGAAAAACACCATCAGTTCCGCGGAACTGATGGTGTTTATATTATTGCTTTATTATTTTGTTTTGTTAAGGTTTTCTTTATCGTAGGTCATTGAAATATAGTTAACAGCTGATTCATCCTTATCCACAACAACCATAAGCGTATATGCACCGTTGTAGAAGATGTATTCGTCAAAGTTCACTTCGTTAAACTCATATTCCTTGCCCTGAATAATACCCTTGAATTCGGCATCCTTCATACCAACCTTAAGGTTACCGGGGAACACAACCTCATATTTATCATCAGGAGAACTGCTTACGGCAATAACCTCACAATTTCTGATAAGCTTTTCTTCCTTCGAGGAGTTAAATACATCAACACCGGTTATCGTTATATCGTCCTTTGTGAGAGTACCGAACAGATGCTCGCCTGCATAAATAATTGCACGGTCCTCTTTAAATGTAATTTCCCAACCGTTGTTAAGGAACTCAGACACCTTGATGGGCAATCTATAAATATCACCCTGAATCTGAACAATACCGGATGTAATATCCTTGCCCAGCTCCTGCGGTGTGGTAACCTCTGTACTGCCGAACTCATTTGTTGTAGGCGGAACGGTTGTTTCCTGATAATTATAGGGTTTTTTACTGTTGATATACTCAATGCCTTCAAGCACCTTTGTTTTTTTATTATACGTAAGAATTGCTTTTGCTTTATCCGAATTCTTATATGTAACAACAGTACCTGCAACAAGCTCAACAACATCCGAGCTTTCACCGATAAGCTTTTCAACCTGTTCGCGGGTAGCTCTGCCAAGTGACAGATTGCCTGTCATAAATATATTGATAAGCAAATTATCTGTATAATCAACCCTGAGTCTGCTCACATAACACTTATTGAGGGCTGTGTCAGCGCTGTTAAAGTTTATCAGCGTCGCATACATTACCGCACCATCTTTTGAGACGAGATATGTATCTGCAGTTTCCTCTTTCGCGAGAACTTTGTCACTGTCTTCACCGGCTCCGAAAGCCCAACCGCTGTTAATAATCTCCTCAACAGGCATTGGCACCTGGTAAACCGCACCATTGATGTTAATCTGATAATCCGTGAAGCTCTCGCTCATTTCATAAGGCGGATTGCTCACAAAGGGAATGGGTGCAACAGTTTCGCCTGTTACGTTTTCATCAGCCACAAAGGTTTTTTCTTTCAAATCATATGCACGATTTCGGCTGAAATCCACAAACGTAAACAGACATATTACAGCTACCGCAACGGCTACTGCACCAAGAACAGAGCCGACAATTATGCCGATTTTCTTTTTGCGAGCTTTCTTTTTTAACTGTTCCTCAGGGTCGGGCTCTGCTTCATCAGCAGATTCTTCACCTTCAGATGACTCTCCGGACTCGTCCTCAGTCTCCGATGCTTCTGCAGGAGCATCAGAGTCCTCCGATTTTTCCTCGTCGGAGGTCTGTTCCTCGGATTCACCGGAGTTTTCTTCCTCGGATTCGTCAGAGTTTTCTTCCTCGGATTCGTCTGTATTTTCTTCTGACGACTCATCCTCGGAACCCTCTGCGGATTCTTCGGGAATCTCAGCACACGCTTCTTTGTCACCCTCGGATTCTTCCGACACGGCTTCCTCCTCAGCATTGACTTCTTCTGCAACGTCCTCTGCTACAGCTGCCTGTTCAACCTCAGCTTCCGCAGTATTTTCTTCCGCTACAGGCTCCTCCGGAATTTTCTCTACAGGCTTCTGGGGCATTGTATCTGCCATATCCTCAGAACCGCAATGAGGACACTCAAAAATATCGTCGCCTATACAAGCTCCGCAAGCATTGCAATATTTCATTAACACCCTACTCCTAACAAAACAAGAAAAAATTTATTTGAATAACTTTATGTCCTTAATAAGCGGAACTTCCACCGACTTGCCTGATGCTGTCTTGAAGAAGCAAATAAGATTAAGCACAAATATGACTACTGCAACAACAGCAGCTGCAATTACAGGTAAAACAAGAATGCTTGTAACCGAAGCAACCATTGTAACAAGCAGTGATGATACCATCATTTTCATTTTCTGTTGAATATGGAACTTAAGATAAGGTGAATCCTTACCGATAAGAAGTGCGGGAATGATACCTACAATACCCGCTATGTAAACAAGAAGAGCATAAACCTTGTGAGCAGACACGTCTTCTGCTGTGAACTCTGCAGTATGGTCGGCAGGGTCAACAGGCGCCGTAACAGGTGCCACGGGAGGTGTCATTGGCTGTGTGTAGCTCATTGGTGCCGTGTTAACAGGGGGCACAGGGGCAACAGGGGGAATGTACGCATCCTGAACAGGAGCAACAGGCTCCTGTACCGGCGCAACAGGTGTATAATCAACCGGTGTAGGAGTTGCAAACACAGAATCGGTCGGATTATTCACAGGCTGATTTACAGGCGCGGTATCGGTAAAACGATTACCACAGGATGTACAAAACAATGTGTCATCATCCATTACTGCACTACATACGGGACATACTTTCATACTAAATCACCTTTCAAAACATTTTTTAAATTCATTTACCGAGAATATCCTTCGCGGTAAGTTCTTTCCTTTCGGAGGAAGCAAACATTGCTGTTGTTCCCTTTTTTTCCTCAACCTCAAGCTCAATAACAAGATCATCCTCTGATGTATCACCTGTGGTGTCTTCATACCCAAGGAGCTCTTCAATCGACTGTCTGCCACTGATTTTGCTGAGAAAAGCCTTGAAATCCTCATAAATAAAGTGGTCATTTGAATTAAGATAGTTCAGGAGCTCAACTACGTAATCGGTATTTTCACTTTTATCGTACTGCAACTCGCAAACAATGTTTTTTAAAAAACCGTTAAGATTAACTGGAGCAACTGCATCTGCCAAGGGAAGAACCACGAAGCTTACCCGGGCGGTTTCGGGCTCGACAAAAACATATTCCTTGTCGAAAACAACAGAGCGTAAATCCACTTTTTTGTTGCGGGCAACGATAAGAGCATCTGTTATGCTGTTCAGTATGCATAATATCTCCCTTTTTGTAACAAGCTCGCTGAAGAAATCATTAAGCGTCACCTTGCCGCTCACTTCATATTCAACGGTACTGTTGCCCTCAGAATAGATCACAGGGCAAAAACCCTTAAGCAACTCTGTTGAAACAGTAAAAAGCCCCAAAGGGTTAATTTCTTCACCCTGATTAATGTTGTAGACCAGAAACCTTCTGTTGCCCAGAGTCTTATCTTCAAAACCCTTCATTACCGAGCACCACCTTAATTGTCGGACTTTTGGGTTATACATACCCATAATTATTTGTATTATATCACTTCCGTTCGAGTTTTTCCATACTCTGACGGAATATTTTTTATTACAATTAAAATCCTGTTTTTTACATTCCCCTTTTTTCGTATTGACTCACCCTCAAAAAACAAGTATTCTCAACACGCAATAACGTATTTTATGGGGTGATATACTTGATAAACAAGCTTTGCGGGGTAACCTCTTATGAGGAGTTCTACACCTCAAATTCTCACAAGCTTATCGAGAAGAACTTTGAAACAATATGGAAGGATGTCCTGTCAGGAAAGAAAATAAAAAAGGCAGATGTAATTGCTAAAGCAGATATCGGCTATACATACTTCTATGACATTCTCCGTGGTGAGAAGCACCCCTCAAGGGACACACTCATAAAGCTGTGCCTTGCTATGGAGCTGTCCTCTGACGAAGCACAAAATGTGCTCTACACGTACGACTGGGCCTACCTTTATCCCAACGTAAAACGGGACAGCATAATCCTGTTTGCTTTTCATAACAAGCTGAACATTCAACAGACAAACAACCTGCTTGAAAGCTACAATCAAAGGATATTGAAACCACATAAATAAACGTAAGATGCTCCGGAGTTTATCCGGAGCATCTTATCTCTTAATCTATTGTAATAGTAAGCAGAAGTGAGTCATCCTCGAGGATTTCCTCCTCTTGGAAGGTCATATCCTCACCCAAATTCGACAAAATATGGTCATAGGTGTATGCCTGAACATTTTTGCCGTACTCAAATTCAAACGCTCTGAGATTTTCAATTAATGCCTGAGGGTCATTAACCTCGTTAATATATAACCCGAATGCTTCTGTTGCAGAATTTCTTGCATAACGGAGATTACCACAAGAGGTCTGAACAATAATTTCATTTTCCGAATTAACATTTACGCAGCAACCATGCTCTACAAGAGTTTTTGCAAGCAAATCGCAATCAACAAACATTGTTTCAAGGCACTCTGTTTCAACCGGTGCTTCAATTTCGGACTTGCTACCCAAGAAAGTCATAAGAGCTGTACTTGAAATAGTAGTACCCGCTATTACAGCCAAAGCAGTAAGACTTAATACAACTGACATTTTATTGTCCTCCCATTATAAATCAAAATCAACAATTCTGCCGCCCTGGGCACGCGCAAAACCGCTGTCATCGTTACCATCAACAGAAACAGGCTCCTGCTCACGGTCCTCAACTGCAGTTGCAAGAACTGCTCTGTTCTGTGCCCAGGCTCTGAGCTCAAGAATCTGCTCGCGCTGTGTTGATGATAACGGAACTGTTTCCTTGATTGACTTTATAATATCCTCTTTTCTGAGACCGCGGTCAGCATAGAAGGCCTCATACATTGCAGAAATAACAATCTGCTCAATTTCAGCACCAACATAGCCCTCTGAAAGTGCTGCCATTTCACGGCAGACTTCATCAGACGCAGTAACCTCGTGAGTAACGGTTGTCTTCTTAAGGCGCTTATTGATGTGAAGATTGAAAATCTTTTCGCGCTCCTTGAAGGTGGGAAGATCAACGAAGAAGATTTCATCAAAACGACCCTTACGGAGAAGCTCGGGTGGAAGTGAACTGATATCGTTAGCTGTGGCAATTACGAAAACAGGCTTTGTTTTCTCCTGGAGCCAGGTAAGGAATGTACCGAACACACGCGCAGAAGTACCCGAATCGCCACCTGACTTCATACCCACGAAGCCCTTTTCGATTTCATCTACCCACAGAATTGAGGGTGAAACTGCCTCGGCTGTTTCGATAGCCTTACGCATATTCTCCTCGGAGCTACCAACGATACCACCGAAGATTTTACCCATATCAAGCTTGAGAAGCGGTAAACCCCAGATAGCACTCATAGCCTTGGCAGTAAGTGATTTACCGCAGCCGGGCACACCTGTTATAAGCACGCCCTTGGGTGCAGGCAGATTATATGCCTGAGCTTTTTCAGACCATGAGTTATTTCTCTTAAGGAGCCAGTTTTTAAGGTTATCAAGACCACCGATATCGTCAATACTCAGGTCAGTTTTCACAAACTCAAGCACACCTGTCTTTTTAACAACCTGATTTTTCTCCTCGTGGATAATTGATATTGCGCTGATGTCAATACCCTTAAGGTTTACAATTGCACGGCAGAAGGCATTTTCCGCCTCCTGCATAGTAAGACCGAGCGCAGCACGTGCAAGAGTTGCCTTTTCATCAGGATTAAGGCGCACATTTTCAGGTGACAGCCCTGCAATAAGCTCGTCGAGAAGTCCTGTAACCTCCTCCTGCGTGGGGAGACAGAAATCAAGAACTGAAATTTCCTTTTCCATATCACAGGGAATCACAAGACGAGGCGAAATGAAAACAATTGTTTTACGGCTTGCCTTGAGCACGGGGATAATATCACGGAGCTTTCTTATGATTCCGTAATCGGGACGACCGTTTCTGTCAGCACCGAAGAAAATGTGAAAATCCTTAAAAATATAAACAGCCTCATCCTTTGACTTCACAACGCTTTCAAGAGCATTGATGGGTGTAGCTGTGTCACGTACCTTGGCATTGTCACAGATAAGTCCGTCTGTCTGTGTCCAGATGCAAAGCTTACGGGGGTTTTTGATAAGCTCTCTGTCCTCAAGGGCAGAAGCGATTGTGTTTGTGATGCGTTCTTCCTCATAAGAGGGAATGTAAATATAAGGGAAGCCTGCATTTATCAGGTTGGAAAAATCCTTTACAAATTTTGAATCAGCCATTTATATTCTCCTAAACTCTTTATTATTGATTTTGCCTTTCAGCTTATTTAAATCGCCCATACCGTTGACGGTAACCGACCCGTCTTTAGTGATACGTACCTCAAGCCTGTTTTTATAGCCTTCCATAACCGCAGACGAAATTTTATCTGAAAGATAAATGAACTTCTGGTTTGACGAGCCTGCAAGAGGTCTTGAAAAATCCTGAAGCTCCTCAATATATCTGCCGTCAATAAGCAAATCTGTATATGCAAGAAGCTTTTTTATTCCGTTGTTATACGAAACCAGCAATTCATCATATGTATAGCCGGAAAAGGCAATCACGCTTTTCCCCTGCGACCTGACATATTCTGCAATAACAGACAGCTCCTCTGCCTGTAAAAAGGGCTCTCCGCCAAGAAGGGTTATTCCCTCTATATCCGAAAGCACAGCTTTTATCATATCAACGATCTGCTGAACGGAATACTCTTCTCCCGAAGCCATATCCCAGGTATCCGTTGCAAAGCAACCCTTACAGTGGTGCGGACAGCCCTGCACCCATATACAGAAGCGACATCCGGGACCCTCGGCAAAGGTTTTACTGATAATCCTGTGAATTTTCATCAGATGTCAATTGTACGCTTGGGGCTTGAGGGCTTAGCTGCAGCCTGCTTTACAACAGGTGCACCAACATAAACAGAATTCATTATATTTGCAATGATGTGGGGCTTTGCCTGAATGCAAGCATAGAATTCATCAATGTTTTTAAAGCCACCGTTAGCCTCACGGTATGAAACCACCTTTTTACCGTCAATAATTGTTATACCCGGAAGTGTGGCAAGAGCCTCGGCAGGAGCACTGTTTACGTCAATGCCCGTCTGAACAGGTATCTGGTTGTTGTCGGGTGCAACACCGAATATGCTCTGTGTGGGCTGTGTCGGCTGAGGCTGAACAGGTGTCGGCTGTGCATAACCTTGTTGAGCGTAGCCTTGCTGAGTGTAACCCTGATTATTTACAGGGGGCTGTTGTACAAAGCCTGTGTTTGCAACAGCTTGAGGCTGTTGATTACTCACAGCATAGCCCTGCTGATTGCGGTACTGCTCGGGAATTCTGCTGCCGGAGGAAGCATTTGCAAAGCCTGTTGCTATTGCGCCTGCAACTTGCTGTTTGTTTTCATTCGATGCAAGTATACGAAGATAATTTCCTCGGTCTGCAATAACAACAAAGAACACAAGCATATTTAATACTGTGGATGCTGCTAAACACCCTCCGGAAATACCGCTCATAGTGTCGCGCCACATATTCTGTTGTGACTCTATAGCCCTCTGCTCAGGTGATTCGTGCCATTCTTTATATGCTTTTTCATACTCTGCATACTCCGGTGTTTCTCTGTACCCTTCATATACAATACCGGTTTCTTTATCTGTGTACGGATATGTATGACCCTTATATTTATCAAAATAATTTTCCCCTAAATACTCCTCAACAGTAGGCATATTGGGTGTATCCTCACTGTATTCCTGGGGATAAGCAAACGTCATCGTGTCGAAAACAAATGTACATATAGTTAATACAGTTGTCAAAGCAAGAACAATCCAACCGATTTTTTTCCATCTGGAATTGGCTGTTCGTGAGCTCATTGTAAAAAGCACAATGACATTTAAAAACGGAATCCCTGCAAGTAGCATAAACCAGGTATTCTTAAAAACCCATTTTGTATCACGGTTTGTAATCGCCATTACGCCTTAACCTCCTGCACCTGCTCCGCAACGAGCTGTTCTTCGGTTTCATAATATTCCTTTGTGAAATCGGAGTCGTCGATTCTTGCGTTAGCCATCTGTTCAATTTTATTGATGTAATTCAGGCATTGCTTACCCTTTATACCGTGGGTTTCTGCCTGAATCTGTCCGTTAGGATAAATACGTATCTGAATCTGTTTCATAATATCCCCCTGTTTTAAATTAATTACATTGTATTATCTCATATTTAATTCAACAATAAAATACTTTCCCAGCGTACTTTGGGTTTTTTTATAAAAAATACCGGATGAGTTATATTAACTCATCCGGTATACAGTCAGATTATTAAATTGCTATGCGCCAAATTTGCGTCAAATAGACTTCAAAAGTGCAGGAAGACCGGCAATTACTTTGGGAATAGCTTTTATGATCATAGCCGCAAGACCACCCACAAGAGGCTTCTTGTCATTGAGGACGTCAAGGAGCTCCTGTGCCATTTTGGGTGAGAACACGCCAAGACTCATTGAGATGAAGTTCTTTACAGGTGTCTGGAGTGCAATAGCACAAGCCATACCCTCAGTACCAACGAACTTGCGAAGAAGCTTAACTATCTTCTTACCGTTCTTACCTGCCTCGGAATCCTCAAGAGTGTTAGCAATTGTAAGATTGGGATATGCCACAACTGCTGAGGGAGGAAGCTCTCTGCCGAGAACTGCCGTAAACTGCTCATCGGGAACGTTCATAACGTCTGCTGAGTAGTATGCGGGAGCGACTGCCCTATAATCGGGAGCAGCTGCATCAACAGTTGACTCAACCGTAATTTCTGATGTAAGCTTGATGTCACGGCTTGATGCACCCACACAGATTGTAAATGCACCTGTTTCAACGTGCCAATCGTGGATGTTTACGTTGTAATATGCAAACGCACTCTTGCCGAGTGTGAATGCGACTGTCTGCTCCTCACCGGCTTTAAGGAACACCTTTTTAAATGCTCTGAGCTCTTTTTCAGGACGGAAAATTGTGCTTTCGTTATCCTTAACATAAAGCTGAGCAACCTCGGCACCGTCAACATCACCTGTGTTTTTAACCTTGAAGGAAACCGTTACCTCATCTGTATCCTTAATGCTGTTTGCAGAAACAGTAAGGTCACTGTATTCAAAGCTTGTGTATGAAAGACCGTAGCCGAAGGGGAACTGAACATTCTTCCCGGCAGAGTCATAATATCTGTAACCAACGAATACGCTTTCGCGGTACTCAACTGTTGAAACATCACCGGGGAAGTAGTTGAAGCTGGGATTATCGGAAAGTGACAAGGGATATGTTTCAGCAAGCTTACCTGAGGGGTTAACGTCACCAAAGAGGATATCTGCTGCCGCACCGCCTGATGCTTCACCGCCGAGATAGCAGTTAAGAATTGCCTGCACCTTATCTGCCCAGGGCATTTCAATAACGGCACCGCCGGAAATTGCAACGATAACGTTGGGGTTTACTGCGGTAACTGCATCAACAAGCTTTGTGTGAAGTGCGGGAATACCGATATGTGTACGGTCAAAGCCCTCTGACTCAAATTCCTCGGTAAGACCTATGAATAGAATTGCGGCATCCTTGCCCTTTGCTGCTTCAACAGCCTCGGCAATAAACTGCTCATCGGAAATCTTGTTTTTCTTTGCGGTTGAGTAGCCTGCGGCATAGGTAACCTTTGCACCCTTTTCAACAATTGAGTCAAAAGCTGTATCAATCTTGATTGCGTTCACGATGGATGAGCCTGCACCCTGATAACGGGGATTCTTTGCCATTTCACCGATAACTGCAACATCAGCTGTTTTCTTAAGGGGAAGGAGTGCGTTGTCATTCTTGAGAAGAACCATACACTGACCTGCGATTTCACGGGCTTTCTGATGGTGAGCCACAGTATCATACTCATAAGTACCGAGAACCTCTTTAGAGCGGAGGATAACATCAAGAACGTTATCAACCATTTTATCAAGGAATTCCTCGGGGATTCTGCCGTCCTTAACGGCTTCAACAATCTGTCTGTCGCCTTCGCCGTTAGATGTGGGCATTTCAAGCTCCTGACCTGCAAGCAAGCCTGCAACACGGTCATTCTCTGCGCCCCAGTCGGTAACAATCATACCCTTAAAGCCCCATTCGTCGCGGAGAACATCCGTAAGGAGCCATTTATTCTCTGCACAATATGTACCGTTAAGTCTGTTGTAAGCGCACATAATTGTCCAGGGCTGAGCCTGTTTAACTGTCTTTTCAAATGAAGTGAGGTAAATCTCACGGAATGCACGCTCATCAACAACGCTGTCAACTGTCATACGACGGGTTTCCTGATTGTTGCCTGCAAAGTGCTTAAGTGATGTACCGATGCCCTTTGACTGAACACCGTTTACGAAAGCAGCAGAAATTTCACCGGCAAGGTAGGGGTCCTCTGAGAAATACTCAAAGTTTCTGCCGCAAAGGGGTGAACGCTTAATATTTGTACCCGGTCCGAGAAGAACACTCACCTGCTCCTTAAGGCATTCCTCACCAAGGAGAACACCCATTTCATAAATAAGGTCAGGGTCCCACGAGCATGCGGTTGTTGCCGCTGTGGGGAAACAGATTGCAGGAACGCCCTTGAGGCTCATCTGCTGATCCTTATCCTTCTTTTCACTACGCTTTCTGATACCGTGAGGGCCATCAGTCCACATTACAACGGGAATGTCGAGCTTTTCAAGTCCCGGAGTGTGCCAGTAATCAAGTCCTGAGCAGAAATTCGCCTTTTCTTCAAGGGTCATCTGCTTGATAAGTTCACTATGTTTCATAATTTACCTCCACAAAGGATTATAAGTTTACACTTTATGATACCATACAAAATATACCATTTCAAGTGTTTATTTTTTATTATATTTATTGATTTTGACAAATTGCTGTGTTACAATTTTTTAAAAAGTTATAGGAGGATTTTATGCTTTATAAAAAGAACGGTCAGTCCGCCTTAAGTGACGAATTATTCAAAAATCCTACTTCAGAATATCGCGGTACGCCCTTCTGGGCACTTAACAACCTGCTCACTAAGGAGGAGCTGTGCCGTCAGATTGACGTTTTTAAGGAAATGGGTCTTGGCGGTTTTCACCTGCACGTAAGAACGGGTCTTAAGAACAAATATCTGAGTGATGAATATATGGAGCTTATTAAAGCCTGTGTCGACAAGGCAAAGGGTGAGGAAATGCTCGCCTGGCTTTATGACGAGGACCGTTGGCCCTCGGGTGCCGCAGGCGGTATTGTAACAAAGGACCATAAATACAGGGCACGTAGCCTTATACTCACAACTGACCTTAATGCAGGTCCCGGAGCAGAGGACTCAAGCTCCCGTGCCGAGGCAACGCGTTCGGGTAACGGCAAGCTTCTTGCTGTTTATGACGTTGTGCTTGATAAAGAGGGTTATCTCACAAGCTACAAGAGAATTGATGATGACACTCCTGCAGAGGGCACAAAGTGGTACGCTCTCCTTGAAATTGCAAGCAGAAACAGCTGGTACAACGACCAGGCTTATGCAGACACGCTTAACAGCGAAGCAATTAAAAAGTTCATTGAGGTTACTCACGAAAGATACAAGGAAACCGTTGGTGACGAGTTTGATAAAACTATTCCCGCAATCTTTACTGACGAGCCTCAGTTTGCAAGAAAGCAGGTCTTTGAAAACTCACTTGATACCGAGGACGTGGCAATGCCCTGGACAGACAAGGTTCCTGAGCTTTACAAGGATGCTTACGGTGCGGATATCTTTGACACCTTGCCTGAAATCTTCTGGAACCTTAAGGACAATGCACCTTCAATCCATCGATATAGATACCACGACTTTATTGCCGAGCTTTTTGCTCAGTCCTTTGCAGATACGGTAGGTGGTTGGTGTAGCGAAAACAACATTTCTCTTACCGGACATATGATGGAGGAGCCTACACTTCACAGTCAGACTGCCGCACTCGGTGAGGCTATGCGCTCATACCGCAGCTTCCAATTACCCGGCATTGACCTTTTGTGCAACAGCCACGAGTTTACAACAGCAAAGCAGGCACAGTCCGCCACACATCAGTACGGCTACGAGGGTGTACTTTCCGAGCTTTACGGTGTAACGGGCTGGGACTGTGATTTCAGAAAATACAAGCACCAGGGAGACTGGCAGGCGGCTCTCGGTATTACCGTACGAGTACCCCACCTTTCATGGTATGCAATGGCAGGCGAAGCAAAACGCGACTACCCTGCATCAATCTCATATCAATCACCCTGGTACAAGGAATTCGGTGTGGTCGAAGACCACTTTGCCCGTGTAAACACCGCCCTTACAAGGGGTAAGCCCGTTGTTAAGGTTGGCGTTATTCATCCCGTGGAAAGCTTCTGGCTTCATTGGGGACCCAATGATAAATCTGCCATATTCCGTGACGGACTTGACGAAAAATTCCTGTCACTTACAAAATGGCTCCTTGAAAGCTCCGTTGACTTTGACTTTATTTGCGAGTCATTATTGCCCGACCTTTGCAAGGATGCGGGTGCACCCCTTAAGGTGGGTGAAATGGCTTACGATACAATCATTGTTCCCGGCTGTGAAACTCTGCGCTCTTCTACTCTTGAGAGACTTGAAAAATTCCGTGAAAATGGCGGCAGGCTTGTATTCTTCGGTGCAGAGCCCACCTTGTGCGATGCCCAAAAATCTGACCGCGGTGCAAGGCTTTATGCACAGAGCGAAAGCTTTGATTTCACACGCTCTGCAGTTGTTTCCGCTATGGAGCAGGATAAGCTGCTCACCATAAGGCACAGTAACGGTGTACTGACTGATAACCTTATCTATCAGCTCCGTGAGGACACAGATTGCAGATGGCTCTTTGTGTGCCACAACAATGAGCCCTACAATATGGATATCGACAACGGCAGAGACATACGAATCACCGTTGAGGGCGAGTACGGTGTGCTTGTTTACGACACACAGACAGGTGATATTTACCCTGCAGAATTTGAACTGAAAAACGGCAAAACAATTATAAGTGAGCACCTTTACGGTTATGACTCACGACTTTACAAATTACAGAGTCCCGAAAGTGTTTTCTCCGTCAAAACTGAGACAATTCCAAGACTTGAACACAAATGCGTTTGCGGTAAGGTTGACTATGCGCTCAGTGAGGACAACGTTCTCCTCCTTGATATGGCAGAATTCAAGCTGGAGAGTGAAAGCGAATTTTCACCGAAGGAAGAAATACTCCGACTTGATAACGTATGCCGCGAAAGGCTTGGCATACGCGAGCGTGGCGGTGCAGTTGTTCAGCCCTGGGTTATCGGTGAAAAAGCACCCATATCAAGGGTTACTCTCAGATATACCTTTGAAAGTGAAATCGACTACGAGGGCGCACACCTTGCACTTGAGGATGCCGACCAAGCAGAGGTTACACTTAACGGTACCAAGGCAGACACCACAATAATTGACAATTACGTTGATATTTCAATATTCAAAATCAAGCTACCTGCAATCAAAAAGGGTGCTAATACTCTGATAATTACACTACCGTTCGGTGAAAGCTCAAACCTTGAAAACATATTCATTCTCGGTAAATTCGGTGTTAAGCTGTGCGGTACTGAGGCAACCATAACCGCATTACCCGAAAAAATCGGCTTTGGTGATATCACAGGTCAGGGCTTCCCCTTCTACGGTGGCAATATTACATACAAAATGCCCGTTTCGGTAAAGGACGGCACAATTAAAATGACCGCATCCGATTACCGCGGTGCCCTTATCGGTGTAAAGCTTGACGGAAATGATTTGGGTAAAATTGTGTATCCCCCTTACTTCATCAAGGCAGATGTGCCCTCAGGTGAGCACGTGGTTGAGTTCACACTCTTTACCCACAGATATAATACATTCGGTCCCATTCACCTTGTTAATGTTAAGGAATCCTGGCACGGACCTGATGCTTGGCGTTCATGGAACAATAACTGGAGCTATGAATATGTATTAAGACCCATTGGTATTTTGAAAGCACCGGTGATTGAATAAAAATCAAGAGGCTTACTCCTTTCGGAGTGAGCCTCTGTTTTTATTCAATGATATAAATCCTGACGGATTTGTGATATACGCTTTCGCGTGTGATATATTGCTTACGCAATGTGATATATTTTGCTTCGCAAAATGTTTCGGGGCTACGCCGTAATTATAATGCTAACGCAAAACCACAGTCATTTATCATTTTCAAACGGAATAATATCACAATGTGAAATATACATTTCCTCTGTATCAATCTGAGCCTGCTTCATTATTTCAATCCTTTTTATGTGATTAGGCTCGTTGATTGCATCTGTAACAGCGTTAAATAAATGTAAATACATCTTTTTATAAAGCTCGTTTTCCATACCTTTTCTCCTAAAAACAAAAATGCGCAGCCGAAGCTACGCACGAAAAACACATAGCTCAACTGTCGCAAAACAAATAACACAAATTACGGTAACGCAAGTATGTGAAAACAGAGCATGTGCTTTTACCAAAGTAAAAGACAACATACTTACGTTTACCAAAAATTATTGAATTATTTGTTTTGCGAGAAATAGTATATCATAGGTTTTAATTAAAATCAATAAGTGAAAATGATAGAATAAAGCTATTGATGGTCCTACCTCTCTGGTTTAAGAGAGGGGGACCGCCTTCTATATATTCTATCATTCAAAAAACTTGTAAACGAGTGATTATTCACTTCAAAAAACAAAGTCCGACGGGCGGTGGAGAGTTCCAACGCGTCAGCGTTTTGAATCGTAAGATTCAACTGTAATATACTGAATGTCTATAAAAATGAAATATGAAACATTATATTTATTGTTCGTAAATAAATGATTAGTAAACACAGTAAATCACCAATGGAAACGTTGTTTCCACGATACTTCGTATCGGGAACTCTCCACCACCCGACAAGCCTTGCATTTAGACTAAAGTAACCACACGCTTGAACGTTTTAAAAAACAACCACTTAACAAAAAGGTGGTCCCCCTCTCTTAAACCAGAGAGGTAGACCACACAGCAAATTTATTATTCTATTTAAGTGAAGATGATGAGCAAGAGAACTCCCCTCCACCAAAATCAGAGATTTTGGTCCCCCTCCCCGTTCGCTTTCAGCAAACGAGGAGGTAAGACTTCGCATCACTTTAGTTTAGCGTTAGCTATTATAATATTCGGAAGCGAAGCTTCCCCGATAATTTTGCATTCTGCATTTATAAAATTAAAACAAGTTATGCGCCAAAAACCAATACCATAAAATTTGAGATTTGGATGCAGAACGAAGTTTTAGAGAGCGACGGCGTACAAAGGTACGTCAAGCGAACTAAAACAAGTTATGCGCCAAATATCAGATTTTAGACAATTCTAACGTTCTTTTATATGCCGATTTTACTGCACTCATAACGTCTGCCCTGAATGCGCCGTCCTCAAGAGCTTTGACGCCTTGGATTGTACTGCCTGCGGGACTGCATACTGCATCCTTAAGTCTTCCGGGGTGCTCACCTGTTTCCATAAGCATTGTGGCGGAGCCTGCAAGAGTCTGTGCGGCATAAAGCATTGCCTTGTCACGGGGAAGTCCACATTCAACAGCACCGTCGGCAAGAGCCTCACAGAACATAAACGCAAAGGCAGGGCCACAGCCTGAAACACAGCTTGCCGCATCAATTTTGTCCTCGTCAATTTTATCGAGAACACCTGCATATTGCATACTGTCAAGGAAGCCTTCAATATCCTCCATTGACACGAAGTCGTTTGAGGTGTAAAGAATCATACCCTCACCTACTGCTACGGGCATATTGGGCATAATGCGGATAACAGGGCAATCAACCTGTGCCATCTGGGTGATGCTCTGTGTGGAAACACCTGCCGCCATTGAAACAAGTACAAAGTCAGTTGTCCTGTCCTCAATAACAGGTGCAATTTTTTCAAAAAGTGATTTAAGCATCTGTGGCTTTACACCAAGGAATATATAGTCACAGTTGAGCACGATATACTCTGCATCGGCAACATTTACATCTGTTTCGTCGGCAAAGGCCTTTATCTTTTTTGTGTCAACGTCAAAAACAAAGATATTCTCTGCCCCTACTGCCTTGAGTGCGGCACGGGCAAGTGCTCCGCCCATATTACCGCAACCTAAAAAACCGATTTTTTTCATTTCTGACACCTCAATCAAAACTCTTATCGAATCTGTCCTGTACCCTTAATGATATACTTGTAGGTTGTAAGCTCCTTAAGTCCCATAGGTCCTCTGGCGTGGAGCTTCTGTGTGGAAATACCCATTTCACAGCCCAGACCGAACTCACCGCCGTCTGTAAAGCGTGTGGAAGCGTTTATGTAAACAGCCGCGCTGTCAACAGACATACTGAAAAGCTTTGCTCTGTCGGGGTTTTCGGTAACGATTGCCTCGCTGTGACCTGTGGAGTGAAGCGCAATGTGCTCGATAGCATCATTTATACTGTCAACAATTTTAACAGCAAGTATGTAGTCAAGGAATTCTGTATCAAAATCATTTTCACCTGCAGGTGTACCGTCAATAATCTTAATTGCGCTTTCGTCAAGGCGAAGCTCAACGGGCTTAAGACCCTTTGCCTCACGTATACCGCAAAGGCGCTCCTTGAGGCGAGGCAAAATCTGTGAAGCAATACTGCGGTGAACAATGATAACCTCACAGGCATTGCATACGGAGGGTCTGCTCGTTTTAGCATTTTCAACTATATTGAGAGCTTTTTCAATGTCAGCTCTTTTGTCAATATAAATGTGACAGATACCTGTGCCTGTCTGTATGCAGGGAACCTTGGCATTTTCAGTACATGCCTTGATAAGACCTGCTCCTCCACGGGGAATAAGCAAATCAACGTATCCGACCGCATTCATAAGCTCATTTGCACTCTGTCGGGTTGTGTCCTGCACAAGGTTAATAAGTGTTTCAGGAAGACCGACCTTCACAAGACCCTTGCGCATTGCTCTCACAATAGCATCGGCAGAAAGAAAGGCCTCTTTACCGCCACGGAGAACACACACATTGCCACTCTTAAGGGCAAGTGCGGCGGCATCGGATGTTACGTTGGGTCTGCTCTCATAAATAATGGCAACAACACCCATAGGTACGGCAGTTTTTTCAACCACAATTCCGCTGGGACGTACAACCGTGTCAAGCACCTCACCAACAGGGTCGGGAAGCTGTGCAACCTGACGGATACCATCTGCCATACCGAGAATACGCTCCTCGGAAAGGGCAAGTCTGTCAAGCATAACCTCGGATATTGTACCCTTGGCATTGTCCAAATCTTTTTTATTTTCACTTAATATTTCCGCTTGATTTTCCACAAGGGCATCTGCCATAGCGAGGAGTGCATTGTTCTTCACTTCGGTATCAAGTGAGCAAAGCACGGCTTTGGCATTTTTGGCATCAACGAGAATATCCCGGGTAGTTTTCATAATATCATCTCAATCTTTTTTTGAAATAAATCTTGTTCCTACTGCTTTACCCTCAACAATATCATAAAGAACTGAGGGTGATGAGCCGTTTGCAATAACAACGTCTGTACCGCGTGCAACACATTTTTTCGCGGCAGAAAGCTTGGTTGCCATACCGCCTGTGCCGAGACCGCTACGGCTTTTGCCGCCGAGGGCTTCAATTTCAGGTGTAATTTCTGTGATTGTGTCAATAAGCTTTGCAGAAGCGTCCTTGTGAGGGTCTGCGGTGTAAAGGCCGTCAATATCAGAGAGAAGAACGAGCATATCCGCGTGCATACTCACGGCAACAATTGCACCGAGGGTATCGTTATCACCAACGGAGATTTCGTCTGTATTTACCGTATCATTCTCATTGATAATGGGAAGGACGTTAAGCTCCAGCAAGCGGTTCATTGTGTTTTTGATATTGTGATATCTTGTAGGGTCTTCAAGGTCAAGACCTGTAACAAGAATCTGTGCAACCGTGTGATTGTACTCTGAAAAAAGCTTGTCGTAAGCATACATAAGCTCACATTGACCAACTGCGGCAGCTGCCTGTTTGGTGGGCATATCAGTAGGCTTTTCCTTAAGGGATAGCTTACCGATACCCATACCGATTGCACCCGAGGAAACGAGGATTATTTCGTGACCTGCATTTTTCAGGTCGGAAAGCACCTTACAAAGCTCCTCTACGTGCCTTATATTTATACATCCCGTGCTGTGAGCTAAGGTGGATGTACCGACTTTAACTACAATTTTCATAATATTTACTCCGATTTACTGAGCATCCGCAGACTCATCACCTGTTCTGCTTTTAAGCTTTGCGGCTCTTGATACTGCCAGGTCATTCATCATCTGTTCCTTAACCTTACCGTCAACATTAAAGAATGATAATGAGATAGCCTTACCGATTCTGCCGATAGCCGGTGCCAGAGTAAAGACCGTCCAGATTGCCTGAAGCATTTTGGGGTCTGTCTGAGGCACAACAACACCGTAAGAGTTTATAAGAGGCTCATATTTGATAGCGGCAATGATAATACCGCTGAGAATTGTTGAAATGTTGTTTGTAACAAGGGTAATATAGCCCATTGCGGCACTCATCATACCCTCATTGCGGATACCTGTTTTCCACTCAACATAGTCATACAGATCACCCTGAAGTGCTGTACCGCAGTAACGCTGAACACTGTTCATTGCACCTGCAAGCGTGAGGAAAATAACTATGATTACAATATTGATGATATTGTTGTCGGTTGGCTTATAGCCGACAAAGTACATTATAAGATAAACTATACCGCAATAGCCGTACGCTAAAACAGACAGGTTGCGAAGACCGATTTTTTTTGTCATTTTTGTTGCAAAGGGCAACACGAAATAGCTTGGCAGACCTGTAAAAAGACCTGCAATGGCAGCATTTGAAAGCTTGCCTGTACAGTTAAGCCAGAAGTAGTTTGCAACGCTCTGACCCGTACCTTTACCCATACCGAAGAAGTTTTTTGCCATAAGCGCCCACATAGGACGGCAGGCGGCTACCTGTTTGATTGATTTCCACACACTTGTATTATTCATCTCCTCACGGGAGGCAAGCGGTACACGCTCCCTCAGGCTGAAGAAACCGAATACACGGAAAACAACGACAAGGGCAATGAATATAAGCGCACCGCCTAAATAGATGCTTCTTGTCGGTATTGTTCGCGGTAAATAGTCAACAAAGAACGGGAACAGGGACGGCAACCACACACCGAAAAGGTCAACATATGTATCAGCCGCAATAAGCTTGTTTCGTTCATTTATATTCGGGGTAAGGTTATAAAGAGTCGCCTGATATGCAGGTGTGTAGAATGAGTTTGCAATAGAACCGATATAACGGATCACAAGGAACAGCAACAAAAGAGTTGCCTGAGAAAGTCCGTCGGGAAGAATATAGGGCATTGCCGCAGAAAAAAGGAAAAGCGGAAGCGTGAGAACAAGGTAAGGACGCACTCTGCCCCAACGGGTACGTGTTCTGTCAAGAATAGGTCCGGAGATTGCATTGTCAAAGGTATCAATAATACTGCAGAATGACTGGGCAACACTCAGCGTAATCGGACTTACGTGCTGGAATGTGGTGGTATAGAAGAACTCGTTGTTACCGTTAAAGGTTTCCCAGTTCTTGTCACCGATACCCGAAATTATGTATGCCGCCATTTCACGGGGACCTAAATATTCTTTTTCCTGTTGCTTTTTCTGTCTGTCAATATCTGCCTGAGTAACCTCAGGCTCAACATAGGTTGAGGTTTTCTTCTCTGCCACTTGGGCACCGCCTTCCGATGTTATTTTTTTAGATATCCAATATATAATACAGATTTATATTATCACAAAATTTTTTCTATTTCAATGAAATTTAATTCATCTGCATTACGGAATAAATTGTCAGTTGTTTGCAAGCTTCAACAGCTCATTATAAAGTCGTGAAACAGGCAACCCCACTACGTTGAAATAGTCTCCGTTTATGCCCTTGATATATACACAGGCTTTACCCTGCACGGCATAGCTCCCTGCTTTGTCATAGGGCTCCGAGCCTGAAATATATTCCTCAATTTCCTCTGCAGTCATGGGGTTAAACTCGACATCGGTTTTCTCGCTGAATGTAACGATTTTATCACCGTTTGATACCGTAACACCTGTATAAACGCTGTGCACTCTGCCCTGAAGGAGATTTATCATATATCGTGCGTCTTCTTTATCAATGGGTTTGCCGAGGATAATATCATCAACGGCAACAACCGTATCTGCAGAAATCACAATTTCATTACTCTGTGACACTTTTCTTGAAGCATCGTTCTTTATTTTTGAAAGATACTCAACCGCCTCACGCGGAGATATTCCCTCGGGGAGTGTTTCATCACAATCGGCAGGTCGTATAATTACATCACTTGCAATAAGTGACATAAGCTCCTTACGACGGGGTGATTGGGATGCCAGAACTATTCTCTCGTTAATCATTCCACTTTAAATCCTCTGCAATTTTCTTTAAGGTATTAAGTCCCCATTTACAAGCAGTAACAGGGTCCTCGTGACCCTCGAACTCCAAAGTAATATAATCGTTGTAGCCTGCATCACCAAGAATCTTAAGTGTCTGATACACAGGCACATTGCCGTGTCCGAGGACAGCACCGCGAAGGAAATTTCCGCCTCTTGTTTTGAAGAATCCGTCACAAGGTGCAAATTCACTGCCACTCTTCACGTGGAAGTCCTTAGCGTGAACGTATGTAGCAAACTGCGCAACTCTGCTGACTGCAGCTACAGGGTTTTCATCGGCACACAGGAAGTTGCCGATATCAACAAGTGCCCCGAAATTCCTGTGATTTACACCCGTGATTATTGCCTCTACCCTGTCGCTGTCCTGACAGAAGTAGCCGTGATTCTCAATCATTGTTTTTATGCCCTTGGTTTCGGCATATTCAGTAACGGCTCTGTAGCCCTCAATAAGTCTCGGTAATGCCTGCCTGAAGCCGTTGAATTTTTCCTCACCGTTTCTGTAACCGCCCGTTGCATCGTGGCGCATACCCTTTGCACCCAGAACGGCACACACGTCAACCTCACACTTAAGGCGGTCAATTTCTGCCTGTAAATCGCCGTCACATCCGTAAAGAAAATCCGCACCGATTGAATACTGCACAAGCTCAATACCCTGCTTGTCACATTCCGCCTTAAGGCGTGCGGCATACTGAAGCTTATCCTCCCCGTCGGGAGTGCTGATTCCTGCAAACTCAATACCGTCAAATCCGATTTCCTTTGCAAGAGCTATAAGCTCAAATTCTGTTTTTTCACCCTTGTTCACAAGGGCTGACAAGCTGTAACTGCTGACTGCAAACTTCATAGGAAAAATCCTTTCCATTATTTTATCATTGTGTATAAGCCCTGTGAGTATTATGATAGTAGTACGAAACTATATTCACAAGGAGGTTTTGCTTTGAAAATTGAAGCCGACGGCGAAGAAAAAATTGCCGTAACTCTCACGGAGCGTGATATGCAGGACTTTGACATCACTTATGATGAAATGGACTATTCAAATATCGAAACGCGACGGGTTATATGGACAATTCTTGATGAAGCCAAACGGGTTTTAGGCAAGCCCATAAATATTGACAACCGTCTGCTTATCCAGGTTTCACCCGGTGAAGACGGCGGGTGCATAATGCACTTCAGCCAACTGAATGACAGCCCCCTTCACCAGAAAAAGAAGCTGGTTATGAAAAAAGATGCAGAGCCTGTTGTGTTTTGTGCTTTCGATTGTAACGCATTTATTGATGCAACAAGAATCATAAAAGATTCTTCCACAGGTAATTCCGCAGAGCTTTTCACTATGAACGAGGATTATTACATCATCCTCCACCCCACACCGGGACAAACAGAAAAATTGCTGACACAGCTGTGCGAATTCGGTGAAGTAAGCCTTGCCTGCAAAAAGGAATTGGCACAGATATATGAGTGGGGGAAAATCTTATCTTAAGCTGTCAATAGCGGCTTTTGTGTCTGCCGCACCGAATACATAGCTTCCGCTGACGAGGACATCTGCACCTGACTCCACACAGAGGGGGGCAGTTTTACTGTCAATACCGCCGTCAACCTGTATCATAAGCTGAGGATTCTCTTCCTCGGCTTTTTCTCTTATTGCCTTGATTTTAGGCAGCATATCACTCATAAATGACTGACCGCCAAAGCCGGGCTCAACTGTCATAACAAGCACCATTGCAATATCCTTTATGTAAGGAAAAACTGCTTCGGCAGGTGTGCCGGGCTTCACTACAAGTGCAGGTAAAACTCCTGCGACCTTGATTTTTTCAATGGTTTTCTGAATATCGCTGTTGCTTTCAACGTGGAATGCAATAAAGTCCGCACCTGCAGACACAAAAGCATCAATGTAGTCATAGGGATTACTTATCATCAAATGGCAGTCAAGGAACATATCTGTCGCTTTTCTTATTGCCTTGACAACAGGTGGTCCGATGGAAATATTGGGCACAAAGTGACCGTCCATTACGTCCACGTGAAGCATATCTGCACCGCCCTCTTTTACCTTATCAATATCAGGCTTAAGAAGTGCATAGTCCGCAGAAAGAATTGAGGGAGAAACCTTTATTTTATTCTTAAAATTCACAGAAATTCTCTCCTTTCAGGATACCCAGAGCTGTTTCCTTATCGGCAAAAATGCGCTTCTTCAGCTCATCAAGTGAGCCGAAATTCATTTCACCGCGGATTTTTTCTACAAGGAAAACACGGGGAAACTGACCGTAAAGGTCACCGTGATATCCTATAATATTTGTTTCACTCCGTTTTTCACTGTTACCGATAGTTGGTCTTATGCCCACATTTGTGACAGAAGGGTAAAGCTTGCCGTCAACCTCGGTAAATGAAGCATAAACACCAAATTCAGGCACCTGAAAATCGGGTGTGAAGAACTGATTTATGGTAGGTGAGCCTAAAATTCTGCCCCTTTCGTCACCGTGAAGCACCTCAAAATCGTATGAAAAATATCTGCCAAGCATAGCGCTGACACTTCGCATATCACCATTTTTTACTGCCTCACGGATACGTGTGGAGCTTACAGGCTCATCATTATATTCTATTTTATCAACAACAGTCAGCTTGATTTCACGCTCCATACACAGAGCCATAAGAGTCTGCACATCACCGGATGCTCCTTTGCCGAAACGGTAATTGAAGCCACAGGCAATAGATTTTGCATTGAATTTGTCAACAAGGATTTTGTCAACAAACTCCTCGGGAGACATATCACAGATTTCAACAAAATCAACATAAACGGGCTCAACACCCCAGGCAAAGAGAATTTCTCTTTCAAACTGCGGTGTTATAAGTGTACACGGAAGCTCACCCTTTTCTTCAGCCTTGTAGTGCTTTCTGAACATAAGAGCAATTTTTCGTTCATATTGACTTTTTTCTGCGGTAATGACCGCCTTGTGACCTATATGAAGTCCGTCAAATGTGCCGAGAGCAACAAAGCTGCCCTCAAACTGCTGGTTTGTAATCATCTTTCGTTATAAACTCTTTTCACTGTCAGGGAGTCACTGCCTTCCGTATATTCTCCCAGACCTAAAAATTTCTCATTGCCGTACACTCTGTACAAGCCGTAGCCCTTAAGGTTTCTGACCCTCTGAGCCATTAAATCTCCGCCATTGCTGAAGCGTATTGCTTGATTTTCCGTAACATAGAGTGGCGGATAACACTCAAGGAGCTTGTCAACAGGGATAACCGCCTTCAGAAGCTCACCGTTATCCTTTAACGCCTGTAATTCCTCAAGTGTAAAGCAATCATCTATACTCACTCCGCAAGCATAGGTTCTTGATAGTGATGTCATTACGGCACCTGTCCCCAAGACTTCGCCTATATCGCTTATAAGAGTGCGTATGTATGTACCTGCCGAGCAACGGCAGGACAAGGCATATTCGTTATCCTGAATATATTTGATACTTAAATTATATATCGTACATTTGCGAGGTGTTCTTTCAACCTCCTTGCCCTGTCGGGCAAGCTCATAAAGGCGCACACCGTCTTTTCTTATTGCAGAAAACATTGGCGGCAACTGCATTATGTCACCTGTAAACCTTTCCGTCAGACCAATAACCTCTTCCGGTGCAACCTTTTTGTCACAGGTTTTTGTCACCTGACCCCAGATGTCAAGTG
This sequence comes from Acutalibacteraceae bacterium, assembly GCA_045532945.1. GTDB lineage: Bacteria > Bacillota > Clostridia > Oscillospirales > Acutalibacteraceae > DTU089. Next base: position 21,219 of record JAZSGZ010000041.1, on the reverse strand, counting down.
TGTCGGTTTCAATGCCTAATCTGAAGGTGGCATCATATTCCTTTACGTGGGTGGGCAAAAGCTCAATGAAGCGTGTAGCACCGCCCAGAGCCACAGGCAAAACACCTGTTGCATTTGGGTCAAGCGTACCTGTGTGACCGGCCTTTTTCTCCTCAGCAATACGTCTGAGCTTGTTCACCGCAAAAAATGATGTTATATCCATACCCTTCTTAAGGGGAATTATACCTGTCATTTCTTAAGACCATCCAAAGATTTTTTGATTGAAGCAAGAAGCAGTTTTTTTGCCTCTTCACAACCGCACTCCGGGTGACAGCCTGCGGCACCCTTGTGACCGCCGCCACCAAGTCGGGCACAAATATCAGAAGCATCAACATCACCATCTGTACGGACGGAAACACTGAAGCTTCCGTCGGGCTTTTCCTTCATTACGGCGCCTACAATAACACCCTCAATCTGTCGGGGAAGTGCTGTTATGGGGTAAACCTGATGCTCGTCCGCACCGCTTTTATCGTACATATCCTGTGTGATTGTGATAATTGCACACCTGTCATCGAAGTGATATTCAAGCGTCTCGCGGGAAAGACGCTCAAGCTCAAGGAAGCTTTTTGTCTTTGTTTCAAACATAAGCTTGTTGATTGTTTTTGAATCAATCCCCTGCTCCATTAACTCTGCGGCTATTCTGAAGGTTCGTGCAGAAGTGTTCTGATATCTGAAACATCCTGTATCCGTTGAAATACCTGTGTAAATGCAATTTCTGAAATATTCGTTTGATTTGTAGCCCAATTCACCTGCAAGCTCAAAAATAATCTCGCAAGCGGCAGCTCTGTCCTCAACATAAGTATTTTTTGCAAACAACGTGTTGGACGCGTGGTGGTCGATACCGAGGTCAACCTTATCACCGTATTCTCCCGAAATATCACCCAGAAGACGGGCATCGGCAACATCAACAGCAATTACAAACGGGTCTTTTACATCATCATTCTCGAAGCCGTCCGTAATGTAGCTGAAGTCCTCGGAAATCTCATCTGCACAGAGGAATGCTCTCTTCTTACCTATTGAGCGCAGAACCTCACACAATGCAAAAGCGCACCCCAAGGTGTCACCGTCGGGATGTTCATGAGAAAGTATAAGAAATTCCTCGTGGGATTCTATGATTTCAATACATTGCTTTTTATCTATTACCATAACTCCAATCGGCGGTATTACCGCAGAAAATGTGCGGTAATACCATAGCCGTAACTCCTAATAATTATTTGTCGTCGGAATTGCTTGAAATTTCCTCTAACTTTTTGACGATGCTCATACCGTGCTCGATAGAATCATCGGCAACAAATTTCATTTCAGGGGTTTTACGAAGTCCAAGCCTTTTGCCCACCTCACGGCGGATAAGACCTGTTGCGCCCGTAAGCGCCTTTGCAGCTGCCTTGGCAACCTCCATACCCTCGATTGCGCTGACATACACCTTGACATAGGATGAATCAGATGCAACCTCGGCACGGGCAATGCTTATGAGATGGTCTGAAATTCGGGGATCCTTAAGCTCCCTTACAATATTTGCAATCTCACGCTTGATGTCCTCGGCAGTTCTGTTCTGTCTATAAGTTCCCATAATTTCTCCTTAGGAAATTAATCTTTGTATTCCTCAACGATATATGCTTCAAGGATATCGCCCTCTTTGATATCGTTGAACTTTTCAAGACCTACACCGCACTCATAGCCTGTTGCAACTTCCTTCTGGTCATCCTTGAAGCGCTTGAGTGATGCGATTTCATCCTCAAACACAACGATACCGTCACGAACAACACGGATTTTTGAGTTTCTTGTGATTTTACCGTCAATAACATAGCAACCCGCGATAGTGCCTGCACTTGAAAGCTTGAATACATCACGTACCTCTGCCTTACCCTGTTCAACATCACGGAATTTGGGAGCAAGCATACCCTTGATAGCTGCCTCAACCTCTTCAATGCAGTCATAGATAACGCGGTACATTCTCATTTCAACGCCGTCACGCTCTGCATTAACCTCAGCAACCGAGTCAGGACGAACATTGAAGCCAACAATAAGTGCGTTTGATGCGTTAGCAAGCATAACGTCGGACTCGTTAACCGCACCGACACCGCCGTGAATAACCTTAACACGAACTTCCTCGTTTGAAAGCTTTTCAAGGCTCTGACGGACAGCCTCAACCGAGCCCTGCACGTCTGCCTTAACGATGATGTTAAGGTCCTTAAGTGAGCCTGCATTGATTGAATCAAAGAGGTTGTCAAGAGTAACCTTCTGCATTGAGCGGAATTCCTCTTCCTTCATCTGGCGTTTTCTCTGTTCAACAAGCTCACGTGCAAGCTTTTCGTCAGATACACAGTCAAATGCATCACCGCCAACAGGCACTTCTGCAAGACCGGTGATTTCAACGGGCACTGAGGGACCTGCTTCATCAACACGTCTGCCCTTGTCATCTGTCATAACACGAACTCTACCAACTGCAGTACCTGCAACAATAATGTCGCCTGATTTAACAGTACCGTTCTGAACAAGGAGAGTTGCAACGGGTCCGCGACCCTTATCAAGACGAGCTTCAATAACGATACCCTTACCTGCACGGTTGGGGTTAGCCTTAAGCTCCTTCATCTCTGCAACAAGGAGAACTGACTCAAGAAGTGTGTCAATGTTCATTCTTGTTTTAGCGGAAACAGGCACACAGATTACGTCACCGCCCCACTCCTCGGGGATAAGCTCGTGCTCTGTAAGCTGCTGCATAATCTTGTCGGGAGGAGCATCGGGTTTATCCATCTTGTTGATGGCAACAACAACTGCAACACCTGCTGCCTTAGCGTGGTTGATAGCCTCAATTGTCTGGGGCTTAATACCGTCGTCTGCGGCAACAACGAGAATTGCGATATCAGTAGCCATAGCACCACGTGCACGCATAGCTGTAAACGCAGCATGACCGGGTGTGTCAAGGAAGGTGATATCCTGACCGTTAAGGTTTACTCTGTAAGCACCGAGGTGCTGAGTAATACCGCCTGCCTCTGTTTCTGTAACTGATGTGTTCTTGATAGCGTCAAGAAGTGATGTTTTACCGTGGTCAACGTGACCCATAACACAGACAACGGGGCTACGGGGAAGAAGCTCTGCTTCGTTATCCTCGTGGTCGTCGATGATTCTGTCCTCAATTGTAATAACAACTTCCTTTTTAACCTTTGCGCCAAGCTCAGTCGCAACGATTTCTGCAGTATCAAAGTCAATAACCTGGTTAACTGTTGCCATCATGCCGAGGCTGAACAGCTTTTTGATAACCTCTGCGGCAGTTCTCTTAAGCATTGCGGCAAGGTCACCGACAGTAATTTCCTCAGGTACGGTAATAACGAGAGTTTTCTTTGCGCGCTCAGCCTCAATTCTCTTGAGTCTTTCTGCCTCGCTCTCCTTACGCTTGGAGCGCATACCCTGCTGTTTTCTGTACTGCTGACTCTTCTGCTTGAGCTTCTGCTTTGTCTGTACATTATCGTTTATTGAATGTACGGGAGCGATGTTTTCATAACGCTCATTGTACTTGTCAAGCTGGATATCCTCTGCACGGGTATCGATAGTTCTCTTTTCACCCTTTGTACGCGACTGCATGGGACCGTCATTCTTCTTTTCATGCTTCTTGAAGGGATTGAGAGTGCTTTCACCGTGCTTTTTCTCTTGAGGCTTCTTTGCCTCTTCCTTCTTAGGCTCAGGCTTTTTACCCTCAGGCTTTTTATCCTGCTTCTTTTCCTCGGGCTTTTTGCCTTCGTTCTTTTTATTGTTTTCAGGTTTTTTATTCTCCTGCTTTTTCTCCTGAGGCTTCTTTGCCTCTTTTTTCTCCTGAGGCTTCTCCTCTTTCTTCTGCATTGCAAAATATGCATCAAATGAAGCTACGGAATTATCCTGTGTAAGAACGTCAAAAAGCACATCAAGCTCCTTTGTATCAAGTGCAGTTGATGATTTTTTGGGTTCATCGAAATATTTGCCGAGAATGTCTGAAATCTCTTTGCTCTGTAAACCGAAGTCCTTTGCAACTTCGCTGACTTTGTATTTAGTTATCATGTAATTCCTCCCCGAACTTCTGAATTATTTTATTTGCAAATCCGGTATCCGTTACGGAAAAAACTGCTGATTTTTTCCCAAGACTGATGCCAAACTCTTCCATACTTATGGGTGTACGGTAAACAGGAATGCTTTTGCCCTCATAGGAGCAGGCGTGTCGCATCTCCCTTTCAAGACGTTCCGATGCATCTGCCGACAAAAACACAAGCTGTGCCGCAGATGAAATGATTGACTCCTTGACAACGTCGTGACCGCAAAGCAACTTACCTGCTTTGCGACACAGACCGAGAAAGCCTAAAACGTCCTTCGTATTCATTTTGCCTCAGTCCCTTCAAATTAAAATAGGTTTATCGGAGCTCCTGCGCCATAGCATCATAAACGCTGTCGGGAATACTTGTTTCGAGGGCTTTTTCAAATCTCTTTGACTTGCGAGCCTTATCAAAACAACTCTTATCCGGACAAATATATGCGCCTCTGCCCGATTTTTTGCCTGTCAGGTCAAGACTAATTTCACCCTCAGGACTTTTGACTGCACGGATAAGCTCACGCTTAGGTCTCATCTCGTTACAGCCGAGGCATTTTCTCATTGGTATTTTCTTCTCTGCCATAAATTACCTCACGAATTCTGAGGGATGTAGAAACCGCTTTCGGGCTTGATGTCAATCTTCCAGCCTGTAAGTCTTGCGGCAAGGCGGGCATTCTGACCCTTGTTGCCGATTGCAAGTGAAAGCTGTGTATCAGGTACTGTTACGTGACAGGCATTTTCCTTTTCCTCGTCAATTTCAACCTGGAGAACATCTGCGGGAGCAAGTGCTGCTGCAATGAACTTTGCAGGATCTTCGTCGAAAACTACGATATCAATCTTTTCACCGCCGAGAGCCTCAACAATAGTACCGACACGAGTACCCTTGGGGCCGATACAAGCACCGATGGGGTCAACGTTTTCATCCTTGGAGCAAACTGCAATCTTTGTTCTGGAGCCTGCTTCACGTGCAACTGACTTGATTTCAACAATGCCGTCATAGATTTCGGGAACCTCTGTCTCAAAAAGTCTCTTTACAAGACCTGAGTGAGTTCTTGAAATCATAGCCTTGGGACCCTTTGGTGTGTCCTTAACACCCTCAATAAATACCTTAACAAGCTGACCTTCCTTAAGAACCTCATCAGGGAGCTGTCTTGAACGGGGAAGTACAACTACTGCCTTACCGATTTCAAGAGTAGCATTGCCTGTCTGGGGGTCAACGCTCTGAACCTTACCTGTAACGAGCTCCTTCTGCTTTGACTCGAACTCCTTAAGCATAAGTCCGCGCTCTGCATCGTGAATATCGCCACGGATAACGTTCTTTGCGGTTGTTGCGGCAATTCTGCCGAACTGCTTTGTTTCAAGGGGGATTTCAACAATATCGCCTACAAGAGCGTTCTTGTTGTACTTCTTTGCCTCTTCGGGAAGAAGCTCTGTAAACTCATTTTCAACTACCTCAACAACAGTCTTTCTGAGGTAAACTCTGAGCTCACTCTTTTCGGGATTGCAGTCAACGAAAACTACGTCCTCGCCGCCGTACTCCTTACGTACTGATGTGATAATCGCTGCACAAACCTTCTCAAGAAGGTAATCCGCGGGGATTCCTCTCTCCTGCTCGAGCAATGCGATTGCCTCAAAAAATTCTTTGTTCTGATTTGTGGGCTTTGCCGCTTTACGTGCCATTTTTCCTACCAATCCTTTCGTACATATATAGAGTTTAATTATAAACTAATTTCATAAATGCAAAATGCAGAATGCAGAATGCAGAATTATAGGGGAAGCAAAGCTTCCGAACATTATAATTGGAACTGAATAAACCAACAACTAACAAGCCTGATGCAATTTACAATTAACAAAAGCGTATTTCAAAATGCACTATCATCAATTTATTTTAAAATGTTGAACCCTCAACTTTGTTCAATACGATAGCTTTTTGCATCACGAAGCATTATAATCAACGCGTAGCGTTCCTTTAATTTTGCATTTTGCATTTTGCATTCTGCATTTGTTGTTATTCGCTCAAAACTTTATCAAATTTAAAAATTCAAGATTGAGATGAAGAACGATGATTTAGGATGCGATGGCGTACAAGGGTACGTCGAGCAGACTAAATCAAGTTATTCACTCAATATTGGATTTTTAAGCAGGGAAGTCATCGAGCTTTACCCAAGCTATTTCCTTCTTCTCCGCTGTCATTGTGGTTTCATCGGGGAATTCGATTGTTACTGCACCTGCTTCGCTGTAATCAATGAGCACACCCTTGAACTCACGCTGACCCTCATAGGGTCTTATAAGTCTTACAATAACCTTTTCATCCAGTGCGCACTCAAAGTGAAAATCACGGGTGAGCTTACGCTCAATACCGGGTGAAGAAACCTGGAGATTATACTGACGGTCAATAAGATTCGAATCATCAAGAGGCTTGTCGAGAGCGTGACTCATATTGACACAATCCTCAATACCGACACCATCCTCCTTGTCGATTATGATTCTGAGATAGTAGTTAGCGCCCTCTTTCTCAAAAAGAACATCCCAGAGAACAAGACCCAACTCCTCTGCCAGGGGTTCCGCAAGCTCCCATACGGCAGAAACTGTATTCTTTGCCAAAATAACACCTCTTTATTTAAAGCAATAAATATGAGAGCAGGTTGCCCTGCTCTCACTCGTGTTTGTATTCGTACTATGTGAATATAACACATCCTATTATATTTTGCAACCTTTTTTATAAAAAAATACTTGCATTTTTTAACCAGTATTACTGTATTATATAAATAAAATATTATTTTTCATCGTTGTGGGGTATAATCTAATTGTAAAAAGAACCTTTTTGTGTTATATTTTTGTTAGAAATCAGTTTTAAAAAAGAGGTGGTTATATGGCAAAAATAGTAGTTGCAGGCTGTGGTCACGGAGGACTTGTTGCGGCAATCAAGCTGGCAGAGGCAGGGCACGAGGTAAAAGTATATGAAAGAAATTCCCGCGGGGAAATAGGTCACCCACAGAGTGATGCTTTTGATTACGATACCTTCACCTATGCCGATTTACCTGTGGCGCCCTACTTCAAGAGGGGTGGGAACGTTATAACCTTTATCCCTCCCGGCTCAGACAATACACCACTGACAATCCCTGCACTTGAAAACGAGTCATATATCGTTGACAGGAAAGAGCTTATTTCATATCTCATTGAGCTGGCGGAGGAGGCAGGTGCGGAAATCTCCTTTGAAATGGAGGTTACTGCCCCCGTTACACTTGGCAACAGAGTGGTTGGTATTAGCGTTGATGACGAAAAGATTTATTGTGATTTGGTCATAGATGCCTGCGGAGTTAATTCTCCCGTCCGAAGTCAGCTGCCCGACTTCCTCGGAGTGAACAGACCTATCGGAAAATATGATACGGTTCACTCATACCGTGCATATTTCAACAGAACAGATGCGCCCGAACCACGGTATAACTATCAGCTGTATCTGCAGGAGGACGGCACGGTTGGTTTTTCCTGGATGATTACGGAAATCGATAGAACAGATGCACTTATCTGCCGATTCTATCGCCCTGACGACAATGAAATTCTTGAAGCCCTGAGGGAATTACAGGAAAAAAACCCGCAGATGGGTAAGGATATGATTTACGGTGGTTGTCGTTCTGTTATTCCTGTCTGTCAACCGCTTGGTATGCTTGTTGCAGACGGATACGCTGCTATCGGTGACTGCGCATTTATGACAATCCCCGTCAAGGGCTCGGGTATAACATACTCCTTCAAGGCAGGCAAAATGCTGGCTGATTGCGTGCTTAAGGACACAGAAGGCTTTTTCGACACAGAAGCGCTGTGGGAATATCAGCGCAGATTCTTCAAAGAGCTTGGCTTCGGTGCTTGTCACCTGGCAATAATCAAAAACATTCTCCCTTATCTTAAGGCAGAGCAGGTTGATGAGATTTTCCGCCTGAACCTTATCAGTACTGAGGAAATCGAGGATATTATGACTAATGCAGCTAACGTTATTTTCTCCGCAAAGGGTCTTGCAGCAATGAGGGATAAAATACGTCTGGCAGGCAACAATGCAGTCATAAAGGATATTCTGTCAAATATTGTCGTATGGATTGGCAAATTCTTCGTTATTGAAAAAGCCTTTCCCTCAAAATATGACAGAGATGACATACAGAAGTGGGTCAAGCGCTACAACGAATTCTTTGAATCCGTTAAAAAGCCTGATTAAACGTTACGAAAAAGCTCCTGAAGCCGAAAAACTTCAGGAGCTTGTGTTTATTTATCCAATGTATTTAATATTTTTTGCGCTTACCCAGCCGGTTTCGCCACCATACAGAACCTTTGCCCAGGAACAATCGTTATTGAAATCAATTACATCAACAACCGCACCATAGGGAATTTCTAATATAACCGTAGCATCTCCGCCTGATACACTTGGCTCTGTACGAAGATTAAGACCATCTTTCATTGTAACCTCATAAGAACCAAACCGGTTATCCTGTCGCTGATCCGGAGGCATTTCTGTTGGCTTTTCATTTGTGGGGGTAATATTCTTCGCACTTACCCAGCCCTCGTGACCGCCGTATTCAACATATGCCCATGTGTAATCATCGTTGAATCTTACAGCATATACAAGGGAAGAATAAGGAATTACCTCATACACCGTGGAATTACCACCGGCTGTACTTGGCTCACTGCGGAAGTTAAGACCCTCTTTATCTGTAACCTTGTAATAGCCTGTAGCCAATGACTTAACCGTAGTTGCCTCACCCTTTACCGGCTTGATGTACTTTGCACTTACCCAGCCTGTATATCCGTAGTATGAAACATAAGCCCAGGACTTATCGCTGTTATATGTACCGAAGTAAACGCTCTCACCGTAGGGAATTGCAATATATATTCTTGAACCGTCTGTTGTAGGGTTACTGCGAAGATTAAGTCCGTCACTCATTGTGATGGTATATTCTTCATCAAATGTACAAACAGGGTTATAGGGCTCCATTGCAAACAAGGTAGCATCCTCATTTGTTCCCTGAAGGTAGTTGGCACTCATCCAGCCACGCTGACCGCAATACGAAACGTAAGCCCATGTTGCGTTGCTGTTGTATCTGATAAACTGAACAACATCATTGTAAGGAACATTACTGTAAACGATTGTATCGCTTGTAGAGGGACCCTCACGAAGGTTAAGACCCTCTTTCATAGTAATTCGGAAGTTCGCAACATCCACCTGACACAGATAGCGGGAATCCACCCAACCCTCCTTGCCCAGGTACCTTACATAAACCCAACTGGGATAGCTGCTTGAGTAACCCATTACAGATACCATATTGAGATTGGAAATAGTAATAACCTTATCTGAATCCATAGTGGGCATTGTACGTATATTAAGACCGTCCGATGCATAAACCCGGCGATATGTTACATAGCCGTAGGAAACGAAGCTGTTGTCAACCACGACAACAGCCCCCTCAACGGGCTCTGTGTCAACAACTGCAGTTTCATCTTCCGTTGTTTCTACAAAAGGATCAGCTTCGGGCGGATGGTATCCCCCACCTCCGCCTCCGCCACCGGAAAACAAAGAAATAACCACGATGAGGACAATAAGCACAAGCACACCGCCACCGATTGCAATGGGGATAATTACCTTTGAATTCGAGTTCTTCTTTGCAGTAGCCGGAGACTGATAATAATTAGGCTGCTGATTATACATAGCCTGTTGGTTATAGGTTGGTTGATTTCCGTAATATGGCTGTTGATTTACGTTTTGTGTCTGTGAATTTGCCTCAAAAACAGCACCACATACGCTACATTGAGTGGAGTAATCAGGCAAAGTTGCACCACATTTAGGACAAAACATAAGCACACCTCTCTCTTCTATAGTTCATAAAAAAGAATAGAATAAATAAATTTCAAAGTCAATACCCTGGCAGAGTACACTATCAATCAAAAAATCCCTTTATTATATTTAAGCTGACCGTAGAAAATTATAATCAAACCGATTATAAAGCTGATTACGGTTACTATCTTGGTGCTGTCGAAGAAAAATGACAATATACCGTCAAGGAGTATTCCCACCCCGATTATGAGAAGACCTGCACCCACCACTCTCCCGTAGGGCTTGCGTGTTTCCTCGGTAATATTCTTTACATGATAAGAATGCATAAGCTCAATTTTACCGCACATTACCACGATTCCGCAAATAATAAAGATTACACCGACAAATATCAGAAGCATATTTTCCATAGACTACACCATCCTTCTTTATTTCCTTCAGTAAAAATTATACCACTGAATAATTGCTTTTTCAATAAAAATCAACCCGCAACTCCATTATTGGAATTGCGGGTTTGCTCTTTAAAATGCGATTTTTTCTTCGATGTACTTTTCAAGTTCTGCAATGGGGAGACGAACCTGCTCCATTGTGTCTCTGTCACGTACTGTTACGCAGCCGTCCTCAATGCTGTCGAAGTCGTAGGTAATACAGAAGGGAGTACCGATTTCGTCCTGACGGCGGTATCTCTTACCGATTGAACCTGCATCATCATAATCAACATTGAACTTCTTTGAAAGGCTTGTGAAGATTTCAGTTGCCTGTTCATTGAGCTTCTTTGAAAGGGGAAGAATTGCACATTTGAAGGGTGCAAGTGTGGGATGAAGTCTGAGAACAACACGAGTGTCGTTCTTTTCAGCATCAACCACTTCTTCATCATAAGCCTCTGTAAGGATTGTGAGGAAAAGACGCTCAACACCGAGAGAGGGCTCAATTACATAAGGAATGTATCTCTCGTTTGTTTCGGGGTCAAAGTAATCAAGGCTCTTGCCTGATGTGTTGATGTGCTGTGTAAGGTCGTAGTCTGTTCTGTCAGCAACGCCCCAAAGCTCGCCCCAACCGAAGGGGAATAGATATTCGAAGTCTGTTGTCGCCTTTGAATAGAAGCAAAGCTCCTCGGGATCGTGGTCACGAAGGCGAAGGTTCTCCTCCTTGATGCCGAGAGAGTAGAGCCAGTCACGGCAGAAGCCACGCCAATACTCAAACCACTCAAGGTCTGTACCGGGCTTGCAGAAGAACTCAAGCTCCATCTGCTCGAACTCACGAACACGGAAAATGAAGTTACCGGGTGTGATTTCGTTACGGAAGGATTTACCGATCTGTGCAACACCAAAGGGAACCTTTTTACGTGTTGTGCGCTGAATATTTGCAAAGTTTACGAAGATACCCTGTGCGGTTTCGGGACGGAGGTAAAGCTCATTTTTGCTGTCCTCTGTAACACCCTGGAAGGTCTTGAACATAAGGTTGAACTGACGGATATCCGTGAAATCGTGCTTACCGCACTGAGGACAGGCAATAGCGTGCTCCTTGATGTAGTCCATCATCTGCTCGTTTGACCAGCCTGCAACGTTTGTGCCGTCAAAATCCTCGATAAGGTTATCTGCTCTGTGACGTGTTTTACACTCACGGCAGTCCATAAGCGGGTCAGAGAAGCCACCAAGGTGACCTGATGCAACCCATGTCTGAGGATTCATAAGGATAGCGCTGTCAAGACCCACGTTATAGGGATTCTCCTGAATAAATTTCTTGCGCCATGCATTTTTGATATTTGTTTTAAGCTCAACACCGAGAGGGCCGTAATCCCATGTGTTGGCAAGACCGCCGTAAATCTCACTGCCGGCGTAAACAAAGCCTCTGCCCTTACAAAGAGCAACAAGCTTTTCCATAGATTTTTCTGTATTTTTCATATCTATCTCCCTTTTCTACGAAAGATTTTACATATCAATTGTGAATTATATCACAGTTTTTTTTAATAATCAACATTTTGCACAAAAATATACCTCATTTATTGTAATGTTTAACTTGACATAATTTTATTATTATTGTAAAATTGTAAACTGTAAATTTATGTATTAGACTATCGACAGAAATGAGTGTGATTATATGCATTGGTCAGAAATGATTGCCGACCGCATTATCAAGCGCAACCCCGATAAGGAAGAATATGTCTGTGCCGCAGGTATCAGCCCCTCAGGCTCAATCCACATTGGTAACTTCCGTGATATAGCAACAAGCTACTTTGTAGTGCGTGCCTTGATCAAAAAGGGTAAGAAAGCGAAGCTCCTTTTCTCCTGGGACGAGTTTGACCGTATGAGAAAGGTGCCTGTTAACGTTGCGGCTATTGACAGCGATATGGAAAAATATATCGGTTGTCCCTACGTTGACGTAAAAAACCCCTTTGATACAGAGGAAAAGACTTATGCTGAGTATTTTGAGCACGAGTTTGAGCGTTCAATCGTAAAATTCGGCATTGATATGGACTACCGCCATCAGGCAGAGATGTACCGTAGCGGTAAGTACACAGAGCACATCCTTCACTCACTCAAAAAACGTGGCGAGATTTTCGATATTCTTGCAAGTCACCGTACACAGCCCGTTCAGGAGGGTGAGCGCGAAAGCTACTACCCCGTAAGCATTTATTGCTCCGAGTGTGGCAAGGATACGACAAAAATCTCTTCTCTCTCCGAGGATTGCACAACTGCGGAATACACCTGTGAGTGCGGTCACAAGGGTACATTTGACTTCACAAAGGACTTCAATTGCAAGCTTGCCTGGAAGATTGACTGGCCTATGCGTTGGATGTATGAGGGTGTTGACTTTGAGCCCGGCGGAAAGGATCACGCAAGTCCCCACGGCTCATACGACACAAGTAAGGATATTGCTAAAAAGATTTTCGGCTATGAGCCTCCCCTCTTCCAGGGCTATGAGTTCATCGGTATCAAGGGCACAACAGGTAAGATGTCAGGCTCATCAGGTCTTAACCTTACACCCGAAACATTGCTTAAGATATACGAACCCGAAGTAATCCTCTGGCTTTACTCAAAGACAGAGCCCCTTAAGGCTTTTGACTTCTGCTTCGATGACGGTATTCTCCGTCAGTACTTCGAATTTGACAAGATGTACAATGCTGTTAAGGACGGCACGGCAAACGAAGCACAGAAGGACATTATGTACAATACAACTGTTGGTGACAGAGTGCTCAACACCGTTCCCATGAGCCTTCTTGTTCAGCTCGGCAGTGTTGTTGACTTCAATATTCCTATGCTTGAAACAGTATTCGAGAAAATCGGAACTCCCTACAAGCAGGCAGAGTTTAACGACAGACTGGGCAGAGCAAAATACTGGCTTGAAAATTGTGCTCCTGACCAGGTTAACCGCCTTCGTACAGGCAGAAACTGGGAGGTATATAACACCCTTACAGATGACGAGAAAAAGGAGGTTGAAATCCTTTTCAACTACATCAAGGAGGGCGGCTATGACCTTGATGAGCTTAACAAGAAGCTCTATGCCATTCCGAAGGAAATCTTCGGCGAGGATATGGACGAAAAAGCACTCAAGGGCGTTCAGGGTACTTTCTTCAAGAATATTTACAAGCTCCTTATCGACAAAGAAAAGGGTCCCCGTCTTTACTTGTTCCTTTATGCAATTGACCCTCAGAAGTATGTAGGTCTCCTCGACTTTTCCTATGAGAAAACTGCCGAAGAGGCAAAGGCAGAAGAGGAAGCAAAGGCAGCTGCTGCCGCTGTTGAAGAAAACGAGGACAAGCACGTTTACGGCGAACCCGATGCTTTCGTTCCCTTTAAGGAAGAACAAATCAGCATTGATTACTTTGAAAAGCTTGACCTCAGAGTTTGCGAAATCGTTAAGGCACAGGAAATCAGAAAGTCACACAGCTGTCTTAAGCTTACACTTAACGACGGCAGCGACAAGCCCAGAGTAATCGTTTCATCAATTAAGAGCGAGTATACCTGTGAACAGCTTGTGGGTAAGAAGATTATCGTTATTGCAAACCTTGAGCCTGCAAGACTTACAGGCGTTGAAAGTCAGGGTATGCTCCTTGCCGCAACAAACGGTGCCTGCGGTTGTCAGGTAGTTTTCCTTCCCGACTGCGTTCCTGCAGGTACACAGATTAAATAATTATGATCAGATTTGAGAATGTAAATGAAAAAACATTCTCCACGGTCTATGAAAAAATGTCCGCGGCGTTCCCTTATGAGGAACGTCGCGATTTCACAGACCAGAGAGAATGTATGATGGATAAGCGTTTTTGTTTCTTCGAAATATATGATAATGACACACCCGTAGGCTTTATTTCCTTGTGGAATCTCTCGGGCTTTGTGTTTATTGAGCATATTGCCGTTGACCCGGACAAGCGCTCGGGCGGATACGGCTCAAAAGCTGTTGAGCTCGTAAAGGATACCTATAAAAAGCCTGTGATTCTTGAAGCAGAGGCACCTGAAACAGAGCAACAAATCAAAAGAATCAAGTTCTATGACAGACTCGGCTTTAAGGTAAACCACTTCCCCTATGAGCAACCCTCTTACCACGGTGGTGAAGGAGTGCCTCTCCTTATTTTAAGCTATCCCGAATTGATTACTGACGCAGAATTCCGAAATTTCATTACAGAAACAAGAGACAGCGCTTATAGAAATTGCAGGTGAATTTTATGAAAACACGAGCACAAAAAATTGCAGTAGCGGCTATGCTTGCCGCCCTCGTCTGTGTGGCAACAATGATAATCAAAATCCCCACACCACTTAAGGGCTACGTAAACCTTGGTGACTGCGTAGTTCTGCTTTGCGGTTCAATGCTCTCCCCTGCTTATGCTTTTTTAGCCGCAGGTATCGGTTCTGCACTTGCAGATGTGTTATCAGGCTATATGGTATATGCACCCGTAACCTTTTTGATTAAGGGCATTATGGCATTGGTTATCGGATTCCTTTTCAAGGCTATTGATAAAAAGGGTCTAAAGCAACCCACCAAAACACTTCCAATGCTTCTCGCAGAAGTAGTTATGGTAGGCGGTTATTTTTTATTCGAGGGTATTTTATACGGCTTTGTCCCCTCTGCCGCAAATATCCCTGCAAACGCAATTCAAGGCGTGGCAGGAATTGTATTTGGATTTGTGCTTATAAAGGCGTTTGAGAAGATAAAATTATTCAAATAAATGCAGAATGCAGAATGCAAAATGCAGAATTAAAGGAACGCTACGCGTTGATTATATCTCTATCGCAAAGCCGAAGTTATGCGAAGCTTTATAATGTTCGGAAGCGAAGCTTCCCCGATAATTTTGCATTTTGCATTTTTAATTTTGCATTTAATATATCATATCCGCTGTTGTCCAGTTCTTGAGAACCTCTTTCTGGTCAGCAGCTTCTTTTTTTGCCCCCTCAAGGTCGTGGTCGCGGTAGTTACCGCACTCAACTGCGCTTACACCGGGCACTTCACCGTCGAAGTTCTCGATAAAGTCAAGTGCTTCCTGAGTAAGCTTCAGAGCCTCGCCGTGGGTCATACCCGTCGTAAGGAAATAGAAGCCTGTGCGACAACCCATAGGTCCGAAGTAGATTATGTTATCCTTGAATTTACTGTTACGCACAAAGGTTGCAAACAAATGCTCAACTGTATGAATTGCGCCTGTTTCCATAACCTCCTCCACGTTGGGACGGCGTGTTCTTATATCATATGTAATAACATTGCCGTCAATACGGGAAATGTACATACCCCTTTGTAATTTTGTATGGTCAACCGTAAAGCTGTCAATTTTTTCCATATTTCCGTTCTCCCTTGGTTTATTTGCTGAAAATTTCTCTTTTCGCAGGCTTCTGAAAAATGTGCCGAGAATTTCTTTACACTCATTTTCCATATAACCGCCCTCATAGGGTGGTGCATAACTGAAGCCACTTTCAAAAAGATTTGTTACAGAGCCACAGGCTCCGTTTTTTTCATCATAAGCACCGAATGTTACCCTTTTCAGACGGGCATTTATTATAGCACCGGCACACATAGGGCAGGGCTCAAGCGTGACATACATCTCACATTCCCAGAGTCGCCATCCCCCAAGCCGTCTGCAGGCCTCGTCAATTGCTTGAATTTCTGCGTGGCACAGAGCGTTTCGCTCCGCTTCACGGCAATTACGACCTCTGCCGATTATTTTATCTCCGATTGTGACAACAGCACCGACGGGAACTTCACCGTTCGCTGCTGCTTCACCTGCAAGGCGCAATGCCTCGCACATAAATTCTTTTTTCATATTAATAATTCTGCGGAGTTGTGGTCAGAGATCGCAGCGCCTGTATAAGATAAAGCACCGTCATTATAATGATAGCAGGGCTTGTTACAAACTTCGCAAACTTTTTGCCGAAGGTAATCGGCTCAGTTGCGTTATCAACCTTGATAAGAGAAAAATCCTCTTCCTTATATTTCTTGAGATAGAAATAAAGGGCAATCGCTCCCAACAGTATGAAGCCGATAGTGCAAGCATAATAGAATATGTTTCCTGCATCCTCGCTGACATAAGTTATGAGCACGGAGGATATACAGGACAGAGAATTGTTCAGTCCGTGTATGATAACCGCAGGCCATATACTGTCTGTAACCACAACGGCATAGCCGAAGAACAATCCGCAAATAAACGCGAAGGAAATTTGCGCCGCATCACCGTGGAAAATACCGAAAATATATGATGATGCCAGAATTGCAAAAGCGTTGCCGTACTTACGCATGGGTGTCATAAGCACACCACGGAGGGAAATCTCCTCAATAAGCGCAGGCATTATAGCCGTTGCCAGGAACAGCGTAACAACATCGAGGATATTCTGAGGATCCTCGACCGTGCTGTAGGTAGAATAAAGTCCGAAGCCCTCAAGGATGGTAAGCAGTGCGGAAGAAATGTAATTGGCAAGCATACATCCGCCCAAACCGATTATGACGATGAGGAAGGACTTTTTAATATCCTTAGGTCCGCTGAAATCAAGGGGAATTGACTGACGGGGCTTGTTTTCAAGCTTCAAAGCTTTACCGTTACCCATATTATCAAGTGTCTTTTTAAATGCAAAGAAGCTGCCACCCACAACAATGAGTGTGTAGAGCATATTTATAAGTGACATACCCACAAGTGAGCCGTCATATATCTTAGACACACCGTCAATTAAAAAAAGCATTGAAAAAAGTAAAGCGAGACCATAGCAGATGAGTGCCGCTATACCTGAAACATTACCAACCTCACGGTACTTCTTTTCTGCCTCGCGACGTGCCGCTGCCTTTCTTTGCTGTTCCTCATAATAGGCATTATGCATCACACCGCCCATCATAGGATTGCCGTAATGATACTGTGGTACACCCACAACCTGACTGTTATAATAAACAGTCGAAGGAGTCTGCTGAGCAGAAGGGTTCGTATAATAAGGATTCACCTGTACAGGTGTCCCGTAATACTGTGACTGAGGCGTATATACAAGCACGGGCTGTTGTGGTTGCACATTATAGCCCACAGGTATGTAGCCCTGAGGATATTGAGGCGCAAAAGCACCTGCCTGCTGTGCCTGTGTCACCACCGGCTGTTCCGCCACAGGTGAGGGAGCTGAATTTTGCTCTGCAACACCTTGTACGGCAGATTGTTTTTCCTGAACAGTTGTTGCCTCTGCAGGCTCCCGATTGCCGTTATAAATATTGGGATTATTATCCATAATCTTCCCTTTCCTGCCATTCTGAATTTTATTAAAAAAATTATATCAACTTTTACTATAAATATCAACAGATAAATTGTGTATATAAAATGAATTTTTACAATATGTAGTGTTGCGAAAAAAGTAAAAACAATGTATAATTTTGTTATCAATGTTTAAAGGATGGTTTTTCCATGGAAAAGAAGGTTCACAAGCTTTTAATTGCAGGCGAGGAATACCGTATTGTATCGGACGAAAGCTCTGAATATATGCAGGAGCTTGCACACGAGCTTGATATCAAAATGACAAGTATATTAAGAGGAAGCAGAGTTTCAACAACTCAGGCGGCTATTCTTGTTGCTTTACAATATGCTGACGAAGCCGCAAAGAACAGCGGTAACGCTGACAGTCTCCGTTCACAGCTCAAGTCATACCTTGAGGATTCTGCTCAGGCAAAGAGTGAGCGCGATTTCTACAAGCGCGAGCTTGAAAGACTCAAGGCAGTTTCCGAGGCAGAAGAAAACAATACTACAGGCAGACTCTGGTGAGCACTATGGAAATGAAGATAAAAAAGGTCCGCGAAAACGCAAAGGTTCCACAGCGTGCCACAGGGGGAAGTGCAGGTCTTGACCTGTGCGCTTGCATTGATGCTCCCCTCACCCTTAACAGCGGTGAAACTGCACTTATTCCCACAGGTGTTGCCATAGCATTACCCTCGGCAGAGTACGGTGCATTTGTATTCCCCCGCAGCGGTATTGCAATAAAGCACGGCATAGGGCTTCTCAATTCTGTGGGCGTTATCGACAGTGACTACCGCGGTGAAATTATGGTTGGTGTTATCAATCAGGTTAAGGAAAGCTACACTATCGAGCCGGGTGAAAGAATTGCCCAGATGGTAATTATGCCTGTTTCGACAATGCCTGTCGTTGAGGTGAATGAGCTTGACGAAACCTCTCGCGGTGCAGGTGGGTTCGGCTCAACAGGTAAAAACTAATTTGATTTCAGGAGAATTTTAATTTGTCTACTATTGCAGCCATTGCTACGGCACAGGCATCATCAGGTTTAGGTACAATTAAAATATCAGGTGAAAATGCGCTGACCATTGCGGACAGCGTTTTTTCGGCTGTTTCGGGCAAAAAGATTTGTGAAACTCCCGGTTACAGAGCACTTTACGGCAAGGTCCACGAGGGTGACACCGTTATTGACGATGCAGTTGCCCTTGTTTTCAGAGCACCCAAAAGCTACACAGGTGAGGACGTTGTGGAAATCAGCTGTCACGGCGGTCTGTATATTCTCAAGCGAGCGCTCCGTGCAGTTCTCAATGCAGGGGCAGAGCCTGCCGAGGGCGGTGAGTTCACAAAACGCGCATTTCTCAACGGCAAAATGGATTTG
Source organism: Acutalibacteraceae bacterium (assembly GCA_045532945.1). GTDB lineage: Bacteria > Bacillota > Clostridia > Oscillospirales > Acutalibacteraceae > DTU089. Next base: position 2,255 of record JAZSGZ010000041.1, on the reverse strand, counting down.
TCCGAGGCAGAGGCGGTTATGTCGCTTATTTCCGCATCGGGCGAGGAAGCACGCGCCGCAACGCTTAACGCACTTGACGGTGCACTAAGTAATGAAATCAACGCTTGCCGTGATAGGTTAGCGGTAACTGCCGCATTTATGGCGGCATGGGTTGACTACCCGGACGATGAAATCCCTGAGCTTTCTGACACAGAGCTTATATCAACCCTTACAGAGGTAAAGGCTACACTTACAAAGCTCCTTGACGGCTTTGATGCAGGCAAGGCAATCCTTGACGGTGTTGATACTGCCATTGTAGGCAGGCCGAATGTTGGTAAATCCACACTTCTCAACGCACTTTCGGGCACGGACAGAGCCATAGTAACCTCGGTTGCAGGTACAACACGTGACGTGCTTGAGGAAACAGTAAAGGTTGGCAACGTAACATTGCGACTTGCAGACACGGCAGGTATCCGCACAGACACCGACGACGAAATTGAAAAAATCGGTGTAACACGCGCAAAGGAGCGTTTTGACAGAGCAACACTTGTGCTTATGGTCCTTGATGCACAAAGCCCCCTGACAGATGATGACAGAGAGCTTATAAAAATGTGCAACAACAAGAATTGCATTATAGTTATCAACAAAACCGACGGTGATGTTCTTCTTGATATCAACGAAATCAAATCATTAAGCAACAGCCCCATTGCAGAAATTTCCGCAAAGAACCGTCAGGGACTTGACAAGCTTATTGAAATTGTAGAGAACGTACTGGGCACAGCAGACTTTGACCCCTCTGCCCCCCTTATCACAACGGAACGACAGCGCAACTGTGTGCTCAAGGCAACGGAAAACGTAACTGAGGCACTTGATGCAGTAACTATGGGCATAACCGCTGACGCGGTCAACGTGTGTATTGATTGCGCTATCGAAAAACTGAGCATTCTCACGGGTGAAAAGGCTACACAAACAGTTGTTGACGAGGTATTCAAAAACTTCTGTGTGGGTAAATAATATAATACAACGGGCTACAACCTCTTTTTGAAGTTGTAGCCCTTATTTTTTATTCTTCAATAGCCGCTTTCTTTGTGTTGATTTTGTAAAGAACCTCGGCATCAAATTTCTCTGAACGGTCATATCTGTAAATGCCGTTCAATTCCTGCTCAACATCTGTAAGCTGAGTATAGCAGAAGCCTATCATTTTGGGGTTATTAATAAGTGCTGTGGTAAGTCCGTCATAACGCTCATAGAATTCCTCAAGTGAAGTTGCGGCATTGCCGTAGCCCCAAGCTTTTTCTTTATCGTTTTCGTTAAAGGCAGCAAGCTCAACTCTGATTCCGCCGTATTCACTCATAAACACAGGCTCACCCTTCCAGGTCTGCTTGTGACCCTGATGGTCAAAGAGAATGTTTTTCTCTGCAAGGTCATCATAATGACCCTTGAAAACTGCAACATCCTGGTCATAGTCGTGAACATCAAAGATATCTGTTTCAACGTGATAGTTACCGCTTGTGTCGATACAGGGACGTGTTTTATCCATAGCCTTTACTGTTCTGTAAACGATACGGAGAACGTCGTCATCTTGCTTTCTGCCGTCGATATCCCATGTTTCATTGTAGGGACACCAACCGATAATTGAAGGATGGTTGAAATCACGCTCGATTTCCTCCTCAACCTCAAGGAGATAGTAGCGGATTGAATCAAACTTGGACCAGTCCATACCCCAGTTTGCGTGCTCACCCCAAACAATGTAGCCTAATTCGTCACAGTAGTGAAGGAAAAGGGGCTCAAAAATCTTTTCGTGAAGACGTGCACCGTTGAAGCCAACCTTCATTGAAAGGAGAATGTCATTTTTAAGTGCCTCGGCTGAGGGTGCTGTGTAAATACCGTCGGGATAGAAGCCCTGGTCAAGAACAAGACGCTGGAAAACAGGCTTGTTGTTGATCTCAATAGCGTAACCCTTGATGGCGACTTTTCTCATACCGAAGTAGGAAGTTACAACGTCTTCGCCGACTGTAAGCTTAAGATCGTAAAGTGTGGGGCTTTCAACGGACCAGAGTTCGGGATCTTTTATATCGAGGAACATTTCGGCTGTGGTGCCTCTGACTTTAACAGACTGAACAGTAACAGTATTGCCGTTGAGAGATGCTTCAGCGGTCATAGTTTCTTCGCAGTCTTTGTTGAAAGTTGCAACTACATGGAGACGTTCATTATCGATGTCGGGAGTAAGTCTGAGTTTGGAGATATAGACATTGGGAACGAATTCGAGCCAAACG
>JAZSGZ010000018.1:0-4714 GCA_045532945.1 Acutalibacteraceae bacterium | reverse complement strand
CAATGGTACATACGATTCATGGTATTGGTGTCATCCACCAATGTATATGCCACAGAACTGTAACCTTGAAGATGTGGCACACATCAAAAAATTTGTTGATATTCCTGTTGTTTGTGCAGGTAGAATGGAACCTGATGTTGGTGCTCAGGCAGTAGCTGAAGGCAAAATCGACGGTGTTGGTGTTGCACGTCAGTTCCTTACAGACCCGGAATGGATTACAAAGATTATTGAAGACAGAATTGAAGAAATCAAACCTTGTATCTGCTGTCACGCAGGTTGCTTCAACTTCTCATCTTCAAAGGGTCATGCAAATACTCAGGACCTTCTCGACACAATGGGACTTTCTCGTTGTGCTCTTAACCCAAAGACAATGCAGTCAAAGAAGTACAGCATCAAACCTGCTAAGAAGGCAAAGAAGATTGCAATTATCGGTGGCGGTATCGGTGGTATGGAAGCTGCTATCGTTTGTGCAAAGCGTGGTCATAAGGTTGACCTTTACGAAAAGAGTGATAAGCTCGGTGGTGTATTTATCGCTGCTGCTGCTCCATCATACAAGGAAAAGGACCGTGACCTTATTGCTTGGTATAACCGTGAGGTTAAGCGTTATGATGCAATTAAGATTCATATGAACACAGAGGTTAAGGATATTGCTTCTCTCGGTGCTGACGAAGTAATCGTTGCAACAGGTTCAGTTGCTAACAAGATTCCTGTTAAGGGTGCTGAAAAGGCTATTGAAGCAGTTGACTTCCTTTTAGGTAACAAGACTGTTGGTGACAATGTTGTTGTTGTCGGTGGTGGTCTTACAGGCTGTGAAATCGCTTATGACCTTTACCTTAAGGGTAAAAAACCTGTTATTGTTGAGATGCAGGATGACCTTATCACAACACCCGGTGTTGCACTTGCTAACACAAGCTTCCTTCGTGATTTCTTCAAAACAAATAAAGTGCCTGTTCACCTTGAGACAAAGACAACAGCTATCACAGACAACAGCGTTACAATTGCCGCAAAGGACGGCAAGACAGAGACAATACCTGCTGACAGCGTTATTCTTTCTGTTGGTTACAGACCTGCTCCCGTTGTTCAGAAGAGCAAGCATGTTCACGTTATCGGTGATGCTTTCAAGGTTGGTAACCTTCGTACAGTTATCTGGCAGGCATGGGACGTAGCTATGAAGCTGTAATTCATTATTTAAACTATATTTACAGAACACTTCGGGATTATTTCCCGAGGTGTTCTTAATTTTTTACGAAATTTAACTTTACCTATTGACAGATTTAACAACAAATTGTATAATGGTCTCAAAGGTGGGGGATTACCAAACTTATAAATGTTGAAAATCCCGACTATGTCATACAGGAGGTATTTGTATGAGCTATATAAATGAGCAGGACCGTCTCATATGGTTGCTCACAGACGAACTGCCTGTTCTGAGAGCCCGACTGAAGATTTCTCAGGATGAGCTTTCAAGGAGAATAGGTATTTCACGACAGACATATTCATTGATTGAAACCAAGAAACAAAAAATGACATGGGTTACATTTATGGCAATGATTGCTTTCTTTGAAAACAATGCAAAAACCAAAGCAGCCCTTGAAAGCATCGGTCTTACAACCGACGCAGCGTTCAGGTCACTTTTACAAAAGTAATGTGGGGGAGATAATATGGCTATTTTTAATAAAAACGTAGGTGAATTTGAGAAGAAAAAACCAAATTCAATTATTGATGTTATTAAATATGATGACGAAAACAGAAATCTGATTTATAAATATAATGTTGAGGACTTCAACTACGGTACTCAGCTTATTGTTCACGAGTCACAGGAGGCTATTTTCTTCCTTGACGGTCAGGCACTCGATACCTTCGGACCCGGTCGTTATACTCTTGAAACACAGAATCTTCCTCTGTTGAGTAAGCTGTACAAGATTCCGACAGGTGGCGAAAATCCCTTCCATTGTGAGGTTTATTTCATCAATAAAACCACTCAGATGGGTATCAAGTGGGGGACCGATTCACGAGTTCGTTTTGTGGAGCCTCAGACAGGTATTCCGCTTGATATCGGTGCATCGGGTGAATATAACTTCCAGATTGTTGATTCACGCAAGCTTCTTGTAAAGCTTGTCGGTACCGAAAAGGCATTGTTTAACGGCAGATATGTTCAGGAGGGACGTGACCCCTGGCTTCCTGCTGTCAAGGAATATTTCAGACCTCACGTAATGACAAGTGTCAAAACAAATATTTCTTCATCAATCAAACAGCTTGGTATCAATATTCTTGAGATTGATGAGCACCTCGAATCACTTTCCGCTTCACTCCGTGAGGTTGTTTCAAAGGGCTTCGAGGAGTACGGTATCTATGTTCCTCAGTTTTATGTGACAAATGTTGCTTTACCTGAAGATAACGAGAATTATCGCAAACTCAAACAGCTTATTTCCAGGGCTTTTCTTGATGTGAAAGAACAGGAAATCGCTGCTGAAGTTGCAAGTGCCGAACGACAGAAGGTTCTTGAAAAGGAAAAGACAAGACTTGAACAGGCAAAGGTTCAGGCAGAAATTGATCGTATAGAAGGCTATGCTGAGGCTGATGTTATGCGTGCAAAGGGCTACGACGGCAAGGATCTTCTTGATGTTGAGGTTCAGAAGGCCTATGCAGAAGGTATCGGCAATATGGGTTCATCAGGCGGTAACGGCGGCAACGGTGGCGGTATCATCGGTGACGTTATCGGCGCAAGTGTAGCACTTAATGCTATGAGTCCTATTCTTGACAGAGTGGGTAGTGCGATGCCCAGCTTTGCCAATAATTCTTACGAGATAAAGGATATAAAGGCAAACACATGGACCTGCTCCTGTGGTGCTGAAAATACAGGCAAATTCTGTACCGAGTGCGGTAAATCAAAGCCGGAAGCCTGGGAATGTCCCAAGTGCGGTGCTAACTGTAAGGGTAAATTCTGTTCTGAATGTGGAGCACAGAAGCCCGAAGCATGGGTTTGTCCCCATTGCGGTGCAACAGGCAACACAGGAAAATTCTGTTCAGAATGTGGCAAAACAGCCGAGGTAGAGCCTGCAACCTGGGAATGTCCCACCTGCGGAGCAGAAAATACCGGTAAGTTCTGTTCAGAGTGCGGTTACAAGAAGGAGGACTAATTTATGAATGATAAATCAGGAAGAACCAGGTCTTATGTTCTGCTTGGTGTTACAGGCCTCGTGTTCGTTGTTTATAATGTAGTGTTCTTGCTTTTGAGTGCAGGTAATGTACACGGTGCAAATCATTGGATATCTTATGGCTTTATGCTCGTTGCATTTATTGCAGTTGCAGTCACAACCTTCCTTTCCTTCGGTAAGTTTGCCGATGCAAAGGACGGCTTTATGAGGTTGCCGATATTCGCACACAGTATTGTTTATCTGTTGGTTGAGCTTATTGCTTCAAGCATCTTTATGTACATTGACTATCAGATTGTACTTTCCAAAAAGATGCTCTACCTTACAGAGGCTATGTATTATCCGCCCGCTTATGACTATGTATGGATTCTTACATTCCTTGTGCAGTTTGTAATTCTTGCACTTCATATCGGTATTCTTGTTGCGGCATTTTCTGCAAAGAATACAATACAGAACATCGGATATAAGGTTCAGGATAAGACAAATTACATCAGACTCCTTAAGGTTGATGCGGAGCTTATTGCACAGAAGGCAACAGACCCTCAGGTAAAGTCAGTATTTATGAAGTTTGCCGAGGATGTTCGTTTCAGCGATCCTATGAGCCACGATTCACTCTTTGAGCTTGAAAAACAGATTCAGGAGTGTGTAAACAATGCTCAGAATTGCCTCGCTACAGGCAATAACGAGGGTGCAATTGCCTGCTGTAATGCGGCATCAAATCTCCTCGCAGAGCGCAACCTTAAAACAAAGGTGCTTAAGCACTGATTATCGTAAAGCATAACCGGTAGGGTTGGGAGTTCATTCTCCTGACCCTGCCTTTTTATTTTTTGTAGGAAATATGAATAGTCATATTAACTAAATATTTTACCCTAAACCATACAACATCACCAAACTTCACTTTTTATGATAGATTTCTGTCAAAAAAAGTGATAGCTTTTTCCTTTTTTGTCATATATATACGGAGTTAAAAATTGTGAAAGAGGGTGAATCCGATGATTTGATTTCAAAAAATATAAATATCAATTTGAAAAAAGAAAAAAATGATTAAAATAATTTATGAAAGGAAGCCAAAATATGAAAAAGACATTAAAACTGTTATCGATAATGCTCAGCGTGTTGATCATAATGAATGTTTTTGCGGTGGCGAACCCTGTGCTGGCTGTAGAAGTGCAGGAAGCGGTAGCGGAGCTTGAAGCGGAATCGGAAACGACCACAGAAGGCACGACGGAAGCTGAGACGGAAGCCGAGACCGAAGGTATCGCGGAAGATGATACGGACAGCACCACGGCGCTTGAAGAGTTCTTTGATGATATATTTCACGTTGACGGTGAAACGGAAGCTGACGTGTCGGAGAGCGAAGCCCAGTCTGAATCCGATACCCGGGCAGAGTCAACGGACGAAAGCACAGCGGCAGAAACTTCCGAAAGCTCTGTGACCGATACAGCAATTGGCGAAGCAGAGAGCGATATCAAAGCAGAGCTTGAAAATGAAATCCTTTCCGAAGAGCCCGAGGTGGCAGATGAAATCGTGTCACTTCGTGATGAATATACAAAATATTT
>JAZSGZ010000017.1:0-77419 GCA_045532945.1 Acutalibacteraceae bacterium | reverse complement strand
GGTACAGCAGCTGAGGTTACAATCAACTATGTTATTACTGACGCACAGAACAACAGAAAGATGGTTTGTGTTGATGTTCACGACATTCCCGTTGTTGCAGTTGTTGACCCCGATATGATGTCAACAATGCCTGCTTCACTTACAGCTGCAACAGGTATGGATGCTCTCACTCACGCTATTGAAGGTTACATCACCAAAGGTGCCTGGGAAATGAGCGATATGTTCCATATCAAGGCAATTGAAATCATTGCAAAGAGCCTTCGCGGCGCAGTTGCAAACACAGATGAAGGAAGAGAAGGTATGGCTCTCGGCCAGTATATCGCAGGCATGGGCTTCTCGAACGTTGGTCTCGGCATCGTTCATTCAATGGCACATCCTCTCGGTGCTCTTTATGACACACCCCACGGTGTTGCAAATGCAATCATTCTTCCTACAGTTATGGAATATAACGCTCCCGCCACAGGCGAGAAATACAGAGACATTGCAAAGGCTATGGGTGTTGAAGGCACAGACGCTATGTCACTTGAGGATGCAAGAAAAGCTGCTGTTGATGCAGTTGCTGCCCTCAGTGCAAAGGTTGGCATCCCCGCAGACCTTAAGGGTATCCTTAAGGAAGAGGATATTCAGTTCCTTGCAGAAAGCGCATTTGCAGATGCTTGCCGTCCCGGTAACCCCAAGGATACAAGCGTTGAAGAAATCGCAGAGCTCTACAGAGCACTTATCTGATTAATATCAGAATAAAAATCAAAACAACTTTTTAACTAAAGTTTGTTTTTAAAGCAAACTAAATATGAAACAATAAACTTATTGGCGGTCCTACCTCTCTGTTTGAGAGAGGGGGACCACCTTTTTATTAAGCAGTTGTTTAATTTTGATTTTCAAGCGGGTAGTTACTTATGTATTGAAATAATGGTTGTCGGGTGGTGGAGAGTTTAAAAATGACAATAACTTAACATAACAATAAAGGTCTTTACGAACAATAATTTTTCATATTTCATTCACGATAAAATCTTGGTTTATCATCATTGAATCTTACGATTCAAAACACTGCGTGTTGGCAACTCTCCACCGTCCGTCAGACTTTATCTTAAGGAGTTGAAAATCACTCGTTTTGTAGTTGGCTTTGTTGAATAAGTAACCGAAAGACGGTCCCCCTAGGGTTAGGGAAGTAAGTCTTCGCAAAAACAAAGGGTAGGTTGTTAAACCCACCCTTTGAGCGAAATGATTAACTTAAATCCGAGCGAGAAGCAGAACCAGACGATTGATTCTGCATTACACCCTCAACAATATCTATAATATGATCAGGCAAATCCAATGCTTTTCCGTTATTCATTATAGCTATCTTTTCACCCCAAACTACCATCAAATTACGTTCCAAAGCAAACAAACCACCATAGTACCCTGATATTCCATAAAACCGAACAGCATTTTCAGGCTCTATATCACGATAATCGCCACTATCACTTAACGCTTTGATTTCATTAGAAGAGAAGAAAGCTATCAATGCAGATACATCACCACGAGCTTCTGCTAAATACTCATTATCACCGACACAAATTAAAATACTATCGATTTTTTCGGGATCCGTAATCATATCAGGTATTTCAGCATCAACTCTTACGTAGTGCAAATCTCGCAAGATTCCACCTTCGCTGCATATAAAATTAACATTACTATCTCTCACGTCTGTTATGTGATTACTATCTATTCTGTATTCGTCTCTGTTGAAAGTTGTTAAAAACGGATGGAAGTACTTTACCATTATTTCATTTTCATAAGGCACATACTCATTCCCATTGTACGAGAATGAGTCCATTGATTCACTATATACAAGACCGACGCTGTCAGGATCATCATAGTTATATCCTTTAGAACACGATGTAAACAATAACGCTATCAAAACAATTAACGAAACAATTTTTTTCATATGTCCACCTCATTTTTTTGTCAATTTGAGAGAAAACGCTAATTTATAAAGAGCGTAAGCGGTGTACTTATTGCTAAAAAGTCTTGATTCGAAACCACTGAATGTTTTTTTATTTAAATTCCACAAATCCGTATTTTTCAAGTGTTCTGAAATACTGTGTCAAGCGCTCGTACAAGGGATTTGCCTTTTCACCGAAGTGTTCTTCAACGTGCTTGCCGATTTCAAATATATCACGTTCACCGTCAATGAGGGGCCACACAAAGCTGCCGTTTTCATCAAGGTGAATAAAGCTTACCTTCGGCTTTTTCAGAAGCTTCTGAGCAATCCTGTTTGCAATACCCTTATTCTCCATTTCAAGGGTAACCATACCGTCGTCACCCTGTGACCAGCCGAGGCCCTCTTTACGAACAGGTACTTTTTCAAGAAAATTCTCGTTAGATTTATTTTTCTTCATTGACTTTATCACGCTTTTTCCAGATTGTAAATTTAAGAACTGTAAGGATGATAATTGCAAAGAGAGCAAGACCGCCTAAATCGGATACAACTGAGGGGATACCTAGCTTCTCTGATAGGTTAAGAGCTGAATCAATACCAAATACCGCAAGCAATGCAAGAAGAATACCTACAAGACCCTCACCTGCAATCATACCTGAGCAGAAGAGAATGCCGTCGTTGACAATAGCTTCCTTGTGCTCTGCCTTTTTGCCCTTGATTTTATCCATTGCAAGGCGGATAAGTCCACCCACCATAATACAAGCATTAAGCTGCACGGGAAGATAAACACCGATAGCAAAGGGAAGCACGGGAATACCGATAATCTCAACAGCAACAGCGATAAATACACCGATAAATACAAGTGTCCAGGGAAGATCTCCACCCATAACGCCTTCAACGATGAGCTTCATAAGAGTTGCCTGAGGAGCACCAAGCTCGTCTGAGCCGAAGCCCCATGCACTATCAAGAAGATAGAGTGTACCACCAATTGCAAGTGCAGAAGCAATAACACCGATAAGCTCACCTGCCTGCTGTTTCTTGGGTGTAGCACCGAGAATATAGCCTGTCTTAAGGTCCTGTGACGTGTCACCTGCAATAGCGGATACAATACAGATAATTGAACCGATAGCAATTGCACTGCACATACCTGCAACACCGTCTGCACCTGTTACTTTAAGGATAAGAGTTGCAATAAGAAGTGTTGCTATAGCCATACCTGAAACGGGGTTGTTACTGCTACCTACAAGTCCAACCATTCTTGATGATACGGTTGCGAAGAAGAAACCGAAAATAACAATAATAAATGCACCGAGAAGTGATACGGGAATTGCAGGAATGAGCCAGATAAGGAAGGCAAGTATAATAATGGCAACTACAACTATCTTAAGGTTAATGTCACGTGCTGTACGCTCGGTTGAGGCTGAGCCTGCACCCTTCATACTCTTAAGAGCACCCGTAAATGTTTTCACAATAAGAGGAAGTGACTTTACAAGGCTGATAATACCACCCGCTGCAAGAGCTCCGGCACCGATATATCTGATATATGTGCTCCAGATTGCACTTGCACCGCCATCCGCAAAGAGCTCACCAATGGGTGCTGTGCCGGGATACATAACGATATCTGCACCAAAAAGAACAATAAGAGGGATAAGCACAAGCCAACTGAACACACCGCCTGCGAACATATATGATGAAATTCTCGCACCGCATATATAACCGACACTCATAACTGCAGGATAAATCTGTGTACCGATTTCACCTGCATAGCCCTTTACACGGAAAGAGATTTCACCTGAAACAAGCTTAAGACCGTCAATTATAAATTTAAACAATGCTGCAAAGCCCATACCGGCAAAAACAGTTGATGCACTCGCACCGCCCTTTTCACCTGCAAGAAGAACCTCTGCACAGGCAGTTCCCTCGGGGTATGGTAATGTACCGTGCTCCTTAACTATGAGAGCATTACGAAGGGGTATCATAAAGAACACACCAAGAAGACCACCGATAAGTGCAATAAGGGTGATTTCAACAAGGTCTGGCTTTTCCATCTTGCCTTCAGCCGCCCAAAGGAAGAGAGCCGGCAAGGTGAAAATAGCACCTGCGGCAACTGATTCACCTGCAGAGCCGATTGTCTGTACAACGTTACTTTCAAGAATTGAGTTTCTGCGCATAATAATGCGGATAACACCCATTGCAATAACTGCCGCAGGTATTGAAGCAGAAACTGTCATACCTACCCTGAGACCGAGATAAGCATTTGCAGCACCGAAAACAACTGCAAGAATAATACCCATTACAATTGATGTAACCGTAATCTCGGGTGTTACCTTCTCGGCAGGTATGTATGGCTTAAATTCATTTTTATTATCCATACTTTCTCCAATCCCGACTGTGAATCGACACAGTCTTTTTTCATCGTCTAATTTTATCATAAACCGATAATTTTTACAATGTAATAATTATCTCAAATTTTCCAGTAATTTCAAAAGCATTTTATATACTCTTGCCGTATCGGAAATGCACACCTTCTCCTTGGTGGTGTGAACATCGTAAAGATACGGTCCTATTGCTATGCAATCAAAATCATTTATCGCAGAGGCAAATACACCACATTCAAGACCTGCGTGAATTGCGGCAATCTGCGGTTCCTCTCCTGTCTCCTTCTTATAGATATCAACGTAAAGCGAGCGTAAGGGTGACTCTGCCTTATATTCCCAAGGCGGATAATGACCGAATGTAACGGTTTCAAGATTAAGCATTTCAAAAAATGCTTTGACTTTTTCCTCAAGCGCCATCATTGCTGACCATTTGTTACTTCTCAGACTGATGTGAAGCTTAAGCTCATCATCACCTGTATCGAGGATACCAAGGTTAAGTGATGTTTCCACAAGACCGCTGACACCTGCACTCATTGCCATAACACCGTCAGGCACGCAAGCAAGTGTGCTGATTATCTGTAATTTTGCTTTTTCGGAGAAAACGCTGTAAAGCCCCTTATCACACTCAATAATCTGAGGACAGAAATCGGGTTCTTTATCACATATTTCCCCTTTTATAAGGTCAATATATTCAGTTGCTGTTCTTGTGAATCTTTCTGCATCATAAACACAAAGAGCAATTTCACAGCTGTTGGGAATAGCGTTCGACTTGTCACCGCCATCAACGGAAATAATATCAAAATCACACTCATTTTTAAGGTGATTCAAAATTCTGCCTGCAAGAATATCTGCATTTACTCTGTTGCCGTTGATTTCGATACCGGAGTGACCGCCCTTAAGACCCTTGAGCAGAATTCTCACCATTGTGCCCTGTTTTTCACATCTTGCCAAAGGCACATTTACGGTAAGGTCACTGCCGCCCGCGCAAGAAACAGTTATAATATCCGCTTCCTCTGCATCAAGATTCACCATTCTTTTACCCTTAAGCTTTGACATATCAAACCGACGGGCACCAACCATACCGATTTCCTCGTCAGTAGTGAATACCGCCTCAATTGCAGGGTGACGCAATGTATCATCCTCAAGAATTGCCAGCATCATAGCAACTGCAATTCCGTTATCAGCACCAAGTGTTGTTCCCATTGCTTTGACAAAGTCACCGTCAACATAAGGCTCGATACCCTGCTCCGAGAAGTCTATATCAACACCCTCTGCCTTCTGACAAACCATATCAAGGTGTCCCTGCAGAATAACAGTCTCTGCACCCTCATAGCCTTTTGATGCAGGCTTATATATAATCACGTTTTTTGCATCATCCATATAATAATCAAGATTATGGTTAACAGCAAAATTACGGCAATAACGACTTACACCGCCCATATTACCTGAGCCGTGAGGTATATCACAAATCTGTTCAAAATAGTAAAAAACTCTTTCGGGTTGTATATTATTAAGTTTTGACATAATTATCTCCAATCACTGAAAAATCAAACAAATAAAGGGTACAAAAACGAGTGCAGGCAAAAGATTTGCTACCTTGATTTTTGTAACACCTATGAGATTTAGTCCGAGTGCTGTAATCATCACTGAACCGGCACATACAAGCTCCGCAACTGCAAAATCACTGAGGAAGGAGCCTAATCCCATTGATAGTGCCACAAGACCACCCTGAAAGACAAGAACAAAAACTGCAGAGGCGAGAACGCCCACACCAAGGCTTGCCGCAAGCATTGTTGATGAAATAAGGTCAAGGACAGATTTTGTGTAAAGCATCTGATTATCTCCTGAAATACCTGCATTCATTGAGCCGACAATTGTCATTGCTCCAACACAGAAAAGGAGTGAGGCTGTAACAAAGCCTTGTGAAAAGGTGGATTTTTCTCCGCCTTTATTCTTTTTCTGCAGCTTATCACCGATTTTTTGCAGCTTGCCGTCAATATCAACAAGCGTTCCCACAACAGCACCAAGCACTAACGAGATAATCATCACAAGCTGATTCTGTCCTTTGATTATCCCCATAACGCCGATTGCAATTGTGCATAAGCCAATGGCAGTCATTACCGCACCCGTCAGCTTTTCAGGTATCTGTTTTTTAAGAACAAGACCAAGAATACTACCTGTTACCACGGTAAGCACATTGACAAGCACTCCGCTGAAGCTATGTAAAATATCAAGCATTGGTATTACCTCCGAACAAATCCCACGGATAAATGTTAAAATCAGGCTCTGCACTAAAGCACAGCTTTTCGTTGGTTTCAGGGTGGAAGAACGTAATTCTGTAGGAATGAAGAGCAATATCCCCTGTCGTTCTGTCCTTACTTCCGTACTTTATATCACCTGTGAGGGGTGTTTTACGTGATGAAAACTGCACCCTTATCTGATGTGTTCTGCCTGTGTGCAGAAGCACCTGAACTAATGCTTTTTCACCGTTAGTTTCCCGAACCTTATATTCAAGAGATGCTTCGCGCACACCCTTTCGCACTCTGCTTACAACATAGGAACGATTCTTTTTAGAGTCCTTGAAAAGCAAGTCCTTATACACACCCTCGACCTCTTCGGGCACACCATCGGTAACTGCAAGATATTCCTTGTAAAATCTGCCTTCCTGTATAGCCCTGCTGAGAGTTGCGGCACTTTTTCTGTTGTTGGCAAACACCATAACACCGCTCACATTCCGGTCAAGTCGGTGCAAAAGATGCAAGGGCTTACCTGCCCTGTCACTCAAAACACCGATAATGCCCTTCTCACCGCTTTGGGCATCCTCGCTGAGCAGTCCTCGCGGTTTTACACAAACGGTGATATCCTTATCTTCAAATAAAACCTGTAAATCCATACCGAAAAATAGAACCCCTTAAATTATCAAAAGCCCCAAAGCAATCGCTTCAGGGCTTTTACCCGTTTCAAACTCAAATTTTTGAGAAACCGTGGCAATTGATAAGTGCATCAATTTTCTTCTTATCCTTACACAGAGGACACTCGTGTGCAGGACAGTTGAAGTAACCGTCAAGGTCATGGGGGTTAAATACTGAATTAACCTTATAGTCACCGCAATGCTCGCTTGTTGCAAAGATTGCAGAAACACCTGTCACGTTACCGCCATAGTAATTTACCGCCTCAATAGCCGCCTGAGCAGTAACACCGGAAGCAACGGAAACAGCAAGAATAAGCACGTGCTTGTCCTTAATCATAGGAACAATATTGTCACGGAACATCATCTGTGAGCCGTTTGTCATCTCGGGAGTAACCACATAAATTGTCTGATGGGCGTTAATATTGGCAAAAGAATTCTTTGTAAGCTCATTCGCAAGGCAGGTACCGATAACCTCTGTACCGTCAAGACAAAGAATAGTATCAATAATTGTTGAAGTATAGTTATAGTTTGCACAAAGCTCCTGCGCAACAGCCTTTGCCTCGGAAAGACGTGATTTCTGAGCAGCAACGTCAATATAGTAATTTGTGTGTGAGTGGTTTGATGCAAAGTGACCCTTTGCAACCCTCAGATAAAGATTTTTTCTCTTGGTTTTGATTTTGTCAACATTTGTTGTAGGCATAAAAACCGCTCCTTATATTTACTGTTAATAGTTATTTTATAATAAAATGGAAGATTTTACAATAAACAATGTATATAAATACACACAAAGATTTTTGTAAAAATCATTTAATCATTTCCTGAAATTCGTCTTCTGTGATGACTTTTATACCCAAATCATTGGCTTTTTTTAATTTACTGCCTGCATTTTCACCTGCAAGAACAATGCTTGTCTTAGCCGAAACAGAGCCGGAAGCCTTACCGCCGAATTTTTCAATAATCTCCTGTGCCTCACGTCTGCCGTACTTCTGCAAGGTACCTGTCAGCACAAAGGTCATACCCTGAAAGCGATTATCTTCAACCTCTGTAAGATTATTCATATTAAGACCCAGCGATTTCAATTCGTCAATCATACTGCGTGTTGCAGGAAGTGAAAGTGTGGTTATGAGTGTGTCTGCAGACACGTCACCCATACCGTCAATTTCCATTATCTCCTCTTTTGAAGCATTAAGAAGAGCATCCATTGTGCCGAAGTGATTTGCGAGAAGCTTTGCCGCCTTTAAACCGATATGGTGTACACCTAAGGCAAATATCAATTTAAACAAATCATTCTCTTTTGATTTTTCAATGGCGTCAAGGAGATTAAAGGTGCTTTTCTCCCCCATACGTTCAAGGGAAACCAAATCCATCGGGTTAAGACGATAAATATCAGATGCCTTTGCTATGAGTTTTTCATTAACCAATTGCTCAAGCACCGCAGAACCGAGACCCTCAATGTCCATAGCATCACGTGAGCAGAAGTGAATAAGCTTTCTGAGAAGCTGTGCAGGACAATCGGGGTTAATGCATCGGATTGCCACCTCACCCTGCTCCCTTACAACGGTACTGCCACAGGCAGGACATTCGCAAGGGTATTCATAAGCAGGGTTTTCACCCTTATGCTCCTTTACACCCAGCACTTCGGGAATAATGTCGCCTGCTTTGCGGACGATAATAGTATCGCCGATAGCAATGCCCTTGTCCCTGATGAAATCAGCATTGTTAAGGGTTGCCCTTGAAACAGTTGTACCTGCAAGCGTAACAGGCTCAAAAACTGCAGTAGGTGTGAGCACACCTGTTCTGCCTACCTGTATATCAATTTCAAGGAGCTTTGTAGACTTTTCCTCAGGAGGATATTTAAAAGCAACTGCCCATTTGGGGAACTTTGCCGTACTGCCCATTACACGGCGCATCTCAAAATCATTTGTTTTGATAACTGCACCGTCAATGTCATATTCAAGGCTTCCGCGGTTGTTACCTATGTCATTTATTTTCTCAATAACCTGTGTCATTGTGTCACACAGAGCATATCCGCCAACTGTACTGAAGCCCAGATCCTCAAGGTATTTAAGGGACTCCCAATGAGTGTTAACCTCTCTGCCACCCTCTTTTTGCTGAATATTGAAAACAAAAATATCAAGCTTTCTGTTGGCTGTGATTTTAGGATTTTTCTGTCGCAATGAACCTGAAGCTGCGTTACGGGGATTCTTGAAGGTCTTTTCGTCATTTAATTCCTGTTGTGCCACAAGCTCGTCAAATGAAGCGTGGGACATATACACCTCACCCCTGACCTCAATAAAGGGAACTGCCTCTTTGAGCTTGAGGGGTACTGAGCGTATTGTTTTTACATTGGCTGTAACGTCCTCACCCACATCACCGTCACCGCGTGTAGATGCCCTTACAAGCACACCGTCACGATATTCAAGTGAACAGGAAAGACCGTCAATTTTGGGTTCAACCACATATTGAGCCTGAGGAAACTGCTTTTTCACACGACTGTCAAATGCTTCTAGCTCCTCAACAGAAAAAGCGTCCTGCAGACTCTCCATACGCACTGTATGAACAACAGCCTCAAAAGTATTGTCGCTGCTTCCGCCAACTCTGTGAGTAGGTGAATCCGCTTTAAGAAGCTGTGGAAATTCCTCTTCAAGTGACGAAAGCTCCCGCATCATCATATCATATTCGTAATCTGACACATCGCTTTCATTACCCATATAGTATTTATCGATACAGTCATTGAGTATTGCAGTAAGCTCTCTGACTCTTTTTTCGGCAGATGTAAAATCCATAACGCACCACCTTAAAATGATTGCAATTATTGTACCATATTAAACAAAAATTGTCGAGTGTTTCCTCTTTAATCTGCATTATTGTACATTGACAAAAGTTTAGCATTTTTTTATAATCTAGAGGTATTATATATTATATTAGTTTATTTGTGAAAGCGGGTGTAATTTTGAAGAACAAGCTTAAAAATGCCCTTACTCTTTTTGTAACCTTCTTCAAAATAGGCGCATTCACCTTTGGCGGCGGCTATGCCATGATTCCGATTATCGAAAAGGAAATGTGTGAAAAACACAAATGGCTCAAGGGTGAAGAAATTTTAGATATTTTCGCAATCTCCGAAAGCACACCGGGTCCCATTGCCATCAACTCCGCTACATTTGTGGGTTTCAGAGTAGCAGGGACAATCGGCTCTTTTTTTGCAACTCTCGGTGTTGTGCTTCCCTCGTTCATCATAATATCCGTAATTTCCCTTGTTCTTCAGCAATTCAGCGAGTACGAGGCTGTTCAGTTTGCGTTCAACGGTATTCGTGCAGGTGTTCTGGCTCTTGTAATCAAGGCTTTTGTTTCAATGTACAAAAAGTGCCCTAAAGGACTTTTCAGCTACATTATTATGGGACTTGCCTTTGGTGTTTCAATGTTCATTGACATCGCACACCTTGACATAAGCGTTATTTACATTATTGTATCCTGTGCAGTAATCGGTCTCGTTTACTCCATCATTCAGAGAAATCGAGGTAATGAAGTATGATTTACCTTGAGCTTTTCCTCACCTTTCTTACAATAGGTGCATTCACCTTCGGCGGCGGATATGCAATGCTCCCTCTCATACAAAATGCAGTTCTCGAAAAAGGCTGGCTCACCGAAAGTGAAATAATCAATTTTATCGCAGTCAGCGAAAGCACACCCGGACCCTTTGCAATAAACATTGCCACCTATGTCGGTATGGTTACGGGCAGAGCACACGGCGATATGGGGCTACTCGGTGGTTTTTTTGGAGCTGCTTGTGCAACACTCGGTGTTGTGGTCCCCTCTTTTATTGTCATTCTTATTGTTGCCCGTATTTACAAAAAATTTCAGGAAAGTTACGTTGTAAAGGGCTGTATGACAGGTCTCAGACCCACAGTTATCGGTCTTATTGCAGGTGCGGTGCTTACCATCGGTCAGACGGTTTTCTTTCCTAACGGCTTTGGTCTCGCAAGCCTTGACCTGTACACAATTATTGTTTCACTTGTAATATGCCTTATCGGTATATTCCTTATATTCAAGAAAAAGGTTCATCCTATTCTGCTTGTTGTTGTATCAGCGGTGCTTGGTATCGTAACAGGCTATATAGGCAAGCTTTTGTAAAAAGGTTGGTTGTAATGAAAACAGTTACAGATTTTTTCGGTTGTGATGTATTTTCTGCATCGGTAATGAAGGAGAGATTACCCGTTGAAGCCTATGAGGAATTTCAGCGTACTCTCGACACAGGCCACAGACTAAACATTGAGGTTGCCGATATCATTGCAAATGCAATGAAGGATTGGGCTATTGAGAAGGGTGCAACTCACTTCACTCATTGGTTCCAGCCCCTTACAGGTGTTACTGCGGAAAAGCACGACAGCTTTATCACAAGCAAAAAAGACGGCAGGGTTATAATGGAATTTTCAGGCAAGGAGCTCATTCAGGGTGAGCCCGATGCTTCATCATTCCCCTCGGGCGGTCTTCGAGCCACTTTTGAAGCACGTGGCTACACAGCCTGGGACCCTACATCTTTTGCATTCATCAAGAACGGTGTTCTTTGTATTCCCACCGCATTCTGTTCATACGGTGGTGAGGCACTCGACAAGAAGACACCTCTCCTCCGCTCAATGGAGGCTATCAACAAGCAGACTCTCCGTATTCTTAAATTATTCGGTAACGAGGATGTTGTTGCGGTTAAAACAACCGTTGGCCCCGAGCAGGAGTATTTCCTTGTAGATGCCGAGGTTTTCAATAAGCGCAAGGACTTGGTTTACACAGGCAGAACACTTTTTGGTGCAATGCCCCCCAAGGGACAGGAGCTTGACGACCACTACTTCGGTGCAATCAAACCCCGCGTACAGGCGTTTATGAAGGACCTTGATGACGAGCTGTGGAGACTTGGTGTGCTTGCAAAAACAGAGCACAATGAAGCAGCTCCCGCACAGCACGAGCTTGCTCCCATATTCACAACAACCAATATTGCAACAGACCATAATCAGATTACCATGGAGACAATGCAGAAGTGTGCAAAACATCACGGTATGATTTGTCTTCTCCACGAAAAGCCCTTTGCAGGTGTAAACGGTAGCGGTAAGCACAACAACTGGTCAATCTCAACAAACAACGGCACAAACCTTCTCGAACCGGGTGAAACTCCTGCCGAGAATGCACAATTTTTACTTTTCCTTTGTGCAGTAATCAAAGCGGTTGATAATTATCAGGATTTACTCAGAATTTCAATCGCATCTGCAGGCAATGACCACCGTCTTGGGGCACAGGAGGCACCCCCTGCTATTGTTTCAATGTTCCTTGGTGAGGAGCTTACAGAGATTCTCGAATCAATTGAGCGCGACGAGGACTACGACAACAAAGAAAAAGAAATGCTCAAGGTTGGTGTTCACGTTTTACCCCGATTCCCCAAGGACACTACCGACAGAAACAGAACCTCACCCCTTGCTTTCACGGGTAACAAGTTCGAATTCCGTATGCTGGGCTCATCTGCTTCCGTTGCAGGTCCCAACACTACTCTCAACACCGCAGTTGCCGAGGTACTCAAGGGCTTTGCCGATACACTTGAGGGCTCAACCGATTTTGAAAATGACCTTCACCAGCTCATCAAGGGTGTTATCAAAGACCACAAGCGCATTATTTTCAACGGTAACGGCTACGACGATGCCTGGGTAAAGGAGGCTGAGGGCAGAGGTCTTCTTAACCTTAAGACCACCCCCGATGCGCTTCCCTATATGCTCCACGAAAAGAACGTGAAGCTTTACACCGCCCACAAGGTTTACAGTGAGGCAGAAATAAAGGCTCACTACGAAATCAAGAACGAGAAATACTGCAAGTATCTTAACATTGAAGTTCTCACAATGATTGACATGGCTAAGAAGGACATTCTTCCCTGTGTCAGCCGTAATATCCACGAGCTTGCAGATACACTCATTGCGAAGCGTACAATCGGTGACTGTATCGACACAACCTACGAGGAAACTCTTGTAAAGAAGCTTTCGAGCCTTTCAAGCGTAGCCTTCAATAAGGTTGCCGAGCTTGAAGAGCTTTCAACAGAGGTTAAAACAATTGAAGAAAGCGATGCAAAGGCAATGTTCTACAAGAACAGAATCATCCCCGTTATGGCAGACCTGAGAGCTGCCGTTGACGAAATGGAAACACTCTGCTCATCCGAGCATTGGTGCTATCCCTCGTACGGTGACCTGCTTTTCAGCGTTAAATAATTGAACACAAAAAACAAGTCCTTCGGATGAATGAATCCAAGGACTTGTTTTTATTTATATAATATAATCTTTATACTTCTCCAACACAAAAATCTCAGCTGTAATATCAAGCAAAAGACCGTCTGCAGTGTATTCTTCGCTATGAACCACACCTGTTTTGCGGAGCTCCGCACCTGCACCGCCAAGTGCGAAGGGCAAAAGAATTTTTACCCTTTTTCGTGTGGGTGGCAAGGCTTTTGCTATACGCTCAAGAAGGTCGGACAATCCCTCACCTGTTTTTGCAGAAACTCGCACACAGTTATTCATAAGCGGAAGCTCTGTATCGTTGGCAACGTCGCATTTATTAAGTACGGTTATAACAGGCTTATCACCGCACTCAAGCTCCTCCAGGAGCTCCATCGTCACACGGTAATGCTCGGCACATTCCTCACTTGATGCGTCACAGATATTGAGGATAACGTTGGCACTTACCGCCTCGTCAAGGGTTGACTTAAAAGCCTCAACAAGCTTATGGGGAAGTCTGCGGATAAATCCGACAGTATCAATAAGCAGAACACTACTGCCGTCGGGGAGAGTCAACGCCCTTGCAGTTGGGTCGAGTGTGGCAAAGAGCTTGTTTTCAGCCAGAACTCCTGCATCTGTAAGAGTATTCATAAGGGTGGATTTACCTGCATTGGTGTAACCGACAAGGGCAACAGTTACCACACCGTCCTTTTTACGCCGTTCACGGTGACGTGTGCGACGCTCCTCAAGAGCCTTTAAATCCTCAGTCAGCGCCGATATTCTACGGCGGATATGACGTCGGTCTGTTTCAAGCTTTGTTTCACCGGGACCACGAGTACCGATACCACCACCCAGACGTGACATTGATGTACCTTTACCGCCAAGTCGGGGAAGTGCATACTTAAGCTGTGCGAGCTCAACCTGTAGCTTACCCTCACCTGACAATGCTCTCTGTGCAAAAATATCAAGAATAAGAGTTGTGCGGTCAATTACTCTGACGTCTGTAATTGTTTCAATATTCTTCTGTTGTGCAGGTGAAAGCTCACCATCTATTATAATGAGGTCAGGCTTTTCAGCCTCACAGTAATCTGAAAGCTCCTGTAGCTTACCTTTACCCAGATAAGTTCCTGCTTCAGGTGCTTCTCGCTTCTGTGTCATTTCACAGACTACCTCTGCACCTGCGGTACGGGCAAGCTCAGTAAGCTCGGCAAGTGATGAATCCACGTCAAATTCACCTGTATCAACCGATACAAGCACCGCTCTCTCCTGTTCAATTTTGTTTTCGTAAAATTCCATATATGCACCTTTTAAAGAAGTTTGTTATTATTTTTCTAATGAATTATAGCATTATTCACTGATATATTCAATCAAAATGATTAAATTTATTGCTGCAAAACCCTATCGTAGTAACGCATTTATGCGTTCAGCATAGGTAACAATTAGGAATCAGGAATTAGAAATTAGGAGCTATAATTTTTAATTCGTGAGGCTTAGTGAAGACAAAAAGCAGATAATATTCCAGCCTTCCTTCGAAGGAAGGTGGCGCTTGACATACTTGTATGTCAAGTGACGGAAGGTTCTTCATCACGAAGTGATGATTTCACCGTAGGTGAAACTCGACTTTAATCGTACCGAAGGTGCGACTTGTAAATATGGTAGTTGTTTATAATGGAATCTTACGATTCCACAATGCGTCCGCATTGAGAACCACCCACCATTCCGTCCGAGCCTTGTTGCACTTAAACGGGTTATTTACCCGAATTTAATAATCAAAACATCAGCATAACAAAAGAATGGTCCCCCCGCCTTCGAAGGCAGGCAGACCGGACAGCAGCTTTGTTGTTTCTGCTCGGCTGAAAGAAAAAGGGTACTGGAACTACCCACCACCCCGACTACACTTCGTTCCGTCGCGGTCCCCCTCCCTTGGGAAAGGGAGGTAAGGCTTCGCAATACTTTTGTTTTATCGTAAAACTTACTAAACGCATAAATGCGTTCACTACGATGAGGTTGTTGATTGCAACAATATTATAATCAACGCGCAGCGTTCTGAAATTTTAAATTTAAAATTTATCATTTAAAATTACAATCGTCGCAGACCCGACGCTTTGCGTTGGAACTCTCCACCGCCCGTAAGACTTGGTTTTAAAGGTTTGATTTTGTCTCGCTTGGTGGTTGATTTCTATTATGAAATAAATACAAGGCGGTCCCCCTCTCTTAAACCGGAGAGGTAGGACCACCAACTACTTTATTGTTCTATTTGTTTTTTGCTCGTTTTTCACGTTTGTTGCGCTTATTGATGTGTACAAGCATTGCAGATGAAGCTACACCGCAAAGCATAAATACTGCAAACCAAGCTGCACCAACGGGAGCAATTTCGTCATTTGTTGCATACTCTGCAACCACAATCAAGGGCTTGAGTGCAAGTCTTACAGCTGCCTTAAGATCCTCGTGCTCGGCAATGAAGTCGGCAATAGGCGGTGAAATTGCATAGTAAGCATCAACAAATGCAGTACCAAGAGGATTGGTCAACAAGCACTTATCACGGAATTCACAAAGGAGACCAACTTCACCTGAATCATATCCGTAAGATGCTGTAGCAACAAAGCAAAGCTTGGGAACTGCGATACTTGTATTTGTGTTATCACCCGAAAGGATGGAGTCACAATACACACGGAGAACAGAGCCGTTCGTATCAATAGACTGAACTGTAACATATCCGTCACTTCCCGTAAGTAAGCTACCATTTGACTGGTCATACAGGTTAGCCTCTGAACGGAGATTCTTTTTTGCGTAATTTACTGCAATACCTGATTCATTAATTACCATATTGGGAAAATGATAAGCAACGTTAAGGCTGTAGTAAATATCATCAGACGTGGGCTGGTCAACTATGCCGTCATTATTTGCATCATATTCAAAGTCATCCTCAAGGGCTGCAAGAACAATGTGAACACCACACTGGTTTTCATCCGGACCACCTGCATAGCTAGGACCTACCGATGCCTTAATATCAACATACATCGGAACGTCTGAAACAAGAATTGCATCCGCTCTCTTCTGACCCTTATTCTGAATATAAAGGTAATAACCGTTCATCTCGCCTGTTTCTTCATCATAGCTGGGCTCGGTAAAAAGGTATGAATATGATTCATCAACAGATTCACCCGCAGGAACTACCGTGGCATTACTGTACGGACCGCCGTTTGCCTCTGTAACCTGGTCACCATTAGGGAAAATATCTGCAGACATAGCCGCTGCAACACTGTTTGAGCCTGTTCGCAATAACTCAGCAGCGGTTTTGACTGCCTCCTGCTTGACGAAGCGTTCTTCACTTTTGTCAAAAGCTCTGTAGGAAACCCTTACTATATTACCAACAGCAAAGACTCCTAAGCCAAGCAAAACCAAAACTATAAGAAGTTCTACTAATGTAAATCCTTTTTTGGAAGTAAGGAACTTAAACATCTTCGGAGTCTCCTTTCGTTAGTTAGTATCTCGACCTGCAATAGCGTATATTTTGTCACCGGCCCGAGCATATAATACGTGGTCAACATTAGCCGATGAGCATGTATTTGTCTCACCATCATAGGCACCACACCAAAGCACGGCACCGTCACCGGCAGCTCTGAGTGTTTCCATATTTATAGCAGCAACATAACCTTCACCGGCATCAACGCCAACATAGTAGTAACCACCGACTGAGCAAGCTGCAGTAATGGGCAGACTACCGAATTCGGGAAGATACTTGACAATTTTCCAGTTCCAGTTACCTGAGCCGTCCTTTGTAGCAACGAGGAACATATTGCCCTGACCGGATGCAGGAGAGCCTGTAACAATTATAATTTCATCTCTCGCATCAATAGAAACGATTTCTGAAAAATATGCGCTAGCAGACTGATTCTTTACTTTAATTTCCTGAAGCTCCGTATCAGCAATAGTTCTCAAGGTTACTGCCTCCGATGCTGATGTGTTTTCACCTGTACCCGTTGCAGTTGCGCTTGATGTTGCAACATGTGCTTTGAAGAGCCTACCCTTGTTATCCGAGAAGTAAGCATAATAATTCTTGGTGGCTGTTGTGTCAGAGGTCTGAGTTGTCTCAACATTCAGTCCGACTCTTTCAAATCTTATGTTTTCTCTCGAATGAAGTGTATTGTCAATAAATGTGGGACTCTTGTAGTACAACAGATTCTTGAAGATAACGTTCTGCTCGCCCTTACCGGAGAGACCTTCTGTAATCTTTGTACCGTTCTCCGTGTATGCAGCAAGCACACCGTCATTATACACACTGCCGAGAGCAGTACCGTAGTAGCCGTCACCTACAATCCAGGACTCTGACATATAGGTAGAGCCTGAAACCGTGTAACCGACAGCAACCGTAACCTCGTCACAGGTTGCAGTATGGGTAAGGTTGTAGAACTCACCGGGGAACCATACATTGTAATAAAGGTTGTCGGTACCACCGGCATTTATACCCGGCTTTCTGTTATATCCTGCAGCAGCATGGCTTGCCTTGTATAGGTGCTCGTAAGACTTTGTCTCTTCCTTGGTTCCGTTAAATGTAACATCACCGATAGCCATACGCCAACGAGAGCAATAACCAAGAGTGAACTCAAGGTCGCTGACAGGGTGCTTATACGTAATACCGTCACCCTTTGTTGTATAGAATACCTGTGCCGATGTCTGCAGGCTTGTGCTACCGGCATTAAGGTGATTTCTCATATGATTCTGCGCATCTACGTTTTCGGTTCTGTTACCGTTGGTACCGTTATATGAGTTTTTATAAATGGTTGTACCTTCACCCTGTGTACCGCAAATCAGATATATCGTAGCTGCACTTGCTACAACATTCTTGGTGTTGTAAACCTTTTCATCTTTTTTCTCAATATCTGAGCTCTGTCTCATAAGTGCATAGGCAGGAACTGTACCGAAATATATTACCTGACCTGATGTCTTACCGTTTGCATAACCTGCACCGGGCAGATATACAGCAGAAGTAATGTTAACGTTAAGTGCGTACTTGGTATTGATATAGCTCTCTCTGTTTTTCCAGCTCAAATCCTTGTACGTTTCTTCTGAATATCCGGGAGGACTCCAGAACTCACCGCCTACTATGAAACGATCAGCTATTGTCTCACCTGTTCCGTAATTTGTACTATCCTTTACAGCCTCAAATGGGTTGATGTTGGTATATGTATGCAATCTCAGGTATGCAAGATGCTTATCTGTCTGTGAGTTTGTAGCCGCAGCAGCACCATAACCGCCAAGGTAAATAGCCTTCTCATCCGAGGTATTAGCAGTAAACAAACCACCTTCGAACTTTGTATATTCACCCTCCCAAGGTGTATGATAACCGATAAAGTCATCCTCATCTCGTTTTTTACCTGCAATTCGGAATGATTTTGAGCCGGCTTCGGTAAGAACGTAGGAGATCTTTCTGGACTGCTGTGAAGCATACTCATAACCTGTTCTGTATGAGTTGAACATCATCATATATCTGAGGTTTTTATCCAACTTGTTGTACTGAGTGCCTACATACCCGGGGCCTGAGATGTTGTCGCCTGATGTATATGGGGCTGAACAGTCAATATCATTATCTCGGGCATTACCGTATGTTGTCGATTTGAACAAGGTTTGGAATGAATACTGGTCACTCATCTCACCGCTCCAGAACGAGGGCATAATACTCTCACCTGTTGAGATTGTATAAATACCGTCTGTTGTTCCTGCAACGTCATTCTGAGCACCCATAGCATCCTTAAGACTTGCTGTAGTTTTCATATTATACATACGATAAACAGATGCATTTGTACCTGCCATAACATAGTACGGTGCAAGATTCGTATTAGAATCGTTCGGAACCCATGCAACAGTTCTGAATGTCGTATCTCTGTTCATAGGCGTTTCATTCTGGGCAAACAAACCGCTGTTTGCAAGATTCATTATTCTGCCTTCAAGTGTAAATTCATACAGCGTAGTCTGTGTATCGCCTGTTGAAGCATCCACCTGCTGGGCACCTGCTGATGTATAATAATCGTTAAAGTTTGTTGTACCTGCCAACAACAGTCTTGTTGGCTCTATAAACAGATAATCCTGAAGTTGTTTTGTTATCCCACGTTCATTTTTATAATAGATAACGAACTTAACGGGAGATTTTGTAAAATCAGCACCACCAAGAGTAAAGTTAATTCTGCCGGTGCGAGAATTCGCCTCCATATTTGTAATGGAAGCACGTGTGTTTTTATATACATTCTCCTCAACTACCGTACCGTAGCTGATGCTGGCTGACTTATCGGGAATAAAGGCATCTATCAGAATAGTAGCCTCAGGTAAATTCTCAAGGTCACCGGTATATTCACTACGCTTTTTTACCTCGGTAAAGGGAATACCGGTCGTCTGAAGAATAACATCGTGCGTTAAAGTATCGTCATAAACGGTATCCGGTGTAAGAATGTCAACACGAGCTCTTACACCATAGAAAATTGTTTCAAGATTTTCCTGGAAGGTGGAAACAACCTTTCTTCCGCTGACGTTCATTGTTTCAAAAACGTTTTGAGCGTTCATTTTGAATGACATTGCAACAGAGCCCTCACGAACAGAGCTTCTGACTGCAAGACCATCCTCGATTTCTTCCTGAGATTTATAAACCTCTTCGGTTTTCTCACCGGCTTTATACAAGGTCTCGTATGAAGATACGAGCATAGGTGTGAAGGATACTACTATAAGTGCAAGCAAGGCAAGTGCAACAAGCAACTCAACGTATGTCATACCACGCTTATTGAAAAGTCGCTTTTTCATAATATCCACCCTTTCTGTAAAAAATCACAAACAATCTGATTAGCTGTCCCAGATTACATAGAAATCATCAACCACAGGTAGCTTATCACCTGTGCCGTTATATATATTACCTACCCATTTAAAGTCATCGGGTAAATAAGTTCTTTTACTGTAGTTTTCATGAAGATTATTAAACAGCTTCTGCTTGGCATTTGACCAGACATTCCACCAATTGTTGTTACTGAAATCATCACCGTACGTATTGTAAATAACATCCATAAAGTAACCCGTAAGCGAGAAGCCTGAGTTTGTCATCTTACCGTTAATATCAACCTGAATTTCAGAGTTAAAATAATAGATATCACCTGCATTGGCTATTTTATATAGAATGATATCATCATTTTTGTAGTAAACAGTCTGTGTCTTGTAGCCGGAACCGTTATCATCATATGGAATTACCCATATATAAGCATCCTCGGCAAAGAAAACCTTACCGGCTT
Source organism: Acutalibacteraceae bacterium (assembly GCA_045532945.1). Taxonomy (GTDB): domain Bacteria; phylum Bacillota; class Clostridia; order Oscillospirales; family Acutalibacteraceae; genus DTU089. The sequence continues at coordinate 56,696 of JAZSGZ010000017.1, read as the reverse complement.
TTACAACCTTTTTATCACGTGAACCGTTAACGTAGCTGTACTGTGTATTTTGAGGAGCTGCAAACATTATAGATGTCATTCTGTAAGCGTTATCTTCAACATTGAGCGAAATCATACTGTTTACAGGTTTGTTAAATACAATTGTAGGAGCCTGGAAAACAAGAACCTTATACAGAGAATAGTTTTTATCGAGACCGTCACCAATACGATTGGTTCGGCAAGGATTAACAAGCAGGTTGACAGGTAAATCGACCTGGATAGCGTTCGTGGCTGTATAAGCAACGAAGTTATCAAGCTGAGCATCCTCTGACCAGCTTCTCATATTGTAAGTTCTAAGGCAGTTAAATGCCGGGTCATTATCCGGCTCTCTTGTACCTGTTTCGGGGTGAAGACCGAATGACATATCTTGGCCACGATAGCTTGCATTGTTTTCTCTGAGATATTGATAATATGGTATAGTCTCTTCAAGACCATTTGCGTTAGCTCTGGTAACCTGGAGACCCTCGTCTGAAATAACCATATTACCAATACAGGAGAATATGTAAAGAGGCTGCTTAAGTGCACTGCCGTCAATAAATGTGCCTGACTGATAGTTAATATTTGTTCTGCCTGTTGCCTTACTTGAATCAGGGAAAATCTGGTTACAGCCAATCTCAAGGTTAGCCATTGTAATCCAGTTTTCTTCAGCAGGCTTTGTAGGTAAAACTAAAACGCAACGTCTTACACCGCCCTTACCGTTAACAACGGCACTTGATTCAAATACAACATTTTTATTCTGAATCTTAACGTACTGTGTCTTTTCCGTTACATCAACACCCTGTGAAATAAGCTGTTCAAGCTTTTCTTTACCTCCTGCGTATTCATTAACATCAATAGCTGTTGTTTTACCGTCAGAATCAACGGCATAGTAGCTTGTTTCATTATTATATGTAATTGTGCAGTTTGCACGACCTATAAGTGTACAGCCTGCCGGTGCAGATGAGCTTGTGGAATAGATGATTCCGTTGCCGTTCTGCGAATAAACATCAAACTGCGCGTTGAAGTATTCCATAGCTGTGTCATAAGCTTCCTGAGTATCATAATCTGCTCTCTTGGGTTTTTCAGGAAATGGCACACTATCATTACGATACATATACACAGTCTGAGCATCCATTTTTTTCGTTTGCTCAAGGAATTTTTGCATATGCGCCTCGTAGGGAACAATCTTTTCCTCCGCATTATCATAAGCATCCTGAAATGCCGCAACAGACATCTCTATCATAGTTCTGGCAAGGTATGATGCCCTGAACTGATCCGTACCTCGCATTGCCGCTTCCGTTGCAGTTTCAGACATTGTAAACATTGCAGGTATGAGCAGTGTTAATATAAGCAGAATTGCCAGTACTGCAATAAGCGCAACACCGTTTTTCTTTGTTAATATACTCATCTGAATCACCCTTTACAAATTTACTGAATATGAACTGCCAATAATTTTTATTTAGCTAAAAATTATACAAGAACACGAAGAACCTCTTCAACTGAAGATGAACCGTCAAGAATTTTATCAATACCCTCCTGATGGAGTGTGTGCATACCTTGTGATATAGCAAGCTCTTTAATCTCCTGAACGCCTGAACGTTTAAGGATGAGCTGTTTCATTTCGTTAGTAACCTGAAGGAACTCAAAAACACCCTGACGACCCTTGTAGCCTGTATTACTGCAAGCAATACAGCCCTTGGGCTCATAAATTGTTGTGGTATCATCAAGTGTTTTTCCTTCGGGAATGGGGAAATCCTCAATACTTTGACGAAGGTCACGGTAAGTGATTTCTACAGCCTCTTTACAACGTGGACAAAGCACGCGGATAAGACGCTGTGCGAGAACACCAACAAGTGATGATGCTGTAAGGAAGGGCTCAACACCCATTTCATCAAGACGGGTGATAGCACTGGGAGCATCGTTTGTATGAAGTGTTGAGAAAACCATATGACCTGTAAGAGCTGACTCAACCGCAATTTTTGCTGTCTCACCGTCTCGAATTTCACCGACCATGACAATATCCGGGTCGGCACGAAGAACTGAACGAAGAGCGGCAGCGAAGGTCATACCTGCACGGGTATTCATCTGAACCTGACAAAGACCGGGCATACGACGCTCAACAGGGTCTTCAAGTGTAATTGTATGCTTTGTAATATCCGAAACCTCGGCAAGAGTAGCATAAAGCGTTGTTGATTTACCTGAACCGGTAGGACCTGTAACAAGCAGGAAGCCGTAAGGCATAAACACCGTCTTCATAAATCTGTCTGACTGTGCAGCAGAGAATTTGATATCCTCAAGCTTAACTGACTTTGCACCACGCTCAAGAAGACGCATAACAATCTTCTCACCGTAAACTGAGGGGAGAACCGCAATACGGATATCGAATGTACGATCATCAACCTTAACCGTTGTACGACCGTCCTGGGGAATACGTCTTTCGGCAATATCCATACCACCGATAACCTTGATACGAGATGCAACCGAGCTGTGAAGCTTGATAGGCTGCTGAAGAACCTCGTGAAGAACACCGTCTATACGAAGACGAACTCGCATGGTCTTCTCCATAGGCTCAAAGTGAATATCGGATGCACCTGATTTAACTGCATTTGTGATAACCTGGTTAACGAGCTGAACAGCAGGCTTCTCGTCAGCAGCAAGCTCGTCAAGTGCAGAATACTCTTCTTCCTGTACTTCCTCGTCATCATAAGTATCAATATTCGAAGCGTTGTTCGCAATTGTATTGATAGCCGCAGTAAGCTCTGAATCAGTAGAAATAAGCGGAACAATTTCCATACCGCCTGTTCTTACGGACAAGTTATCGCGGGTAACAACGTCATTGGGATTACGCATAACCACAAACAAACGCTTCTCGTCCTGATAGAGGGGCAAAATACCTCGTTTTGCCATTAAGTCAGGGGATATTATGTTTGCAATAGCGAAGTTGATGCCTACCTCTTCGATTGAAACGAATTTGTAACCCGTCTTTTTCTCCATCGCCTTAGCTATATCAAGCTCTGTGCAAAAACCACGGGCAACTAACTCTGCACCGATAAGATTTTTGCTTTCCTTCTGGCTTTCGAGAGCATCCTTTAACTGTTCCTCTGTAATTTTCCCGTCTTCAATAAGATAATAGGCAATACTGCCGGGAACAACAACGTTCATTATATCTGCCAAAATAAATAACCCCTTTGTGTTATGTTTTATGCTGCTGTTTCATCTACACCTGCGGAAACAGAGCCTTCTGCGCCGTTTTCTGAAAGAACAGCAAGTGTAAATACGGTATTATAGTTACCGTTTGCACCATCTTTTTTAAGAACAACAGAATCAAATCTGTGCTGCTGTTCAAGATTGGTGTAGTAGTTCATAAGATTGTAAATATTTGTAAACGAACCATTTGCAGTGACGGTAAAGACAACCTCACTTGTTTCGTTATTTGTAATTACGTGCTCAACAGATGTAACATTAAGACCAAAGCCCTGACATTTGTTCACAACATTCTCCTGAAGAATGTAAACATCACCCAGAGAATCCGGTAAAACACCTTTACAATCCTCAAGCTGTTTTTCAGCCACTTCACTCCTAGCCTTAAGCTCTTCGAGCACGGCATATTCTTTCACATTTTCCTCATAAAGCGTACGAGCATCCTTGATTTCGTTCTTCGTATTCTGAATATCCAACACGAAGAACACAAGTGCCGCAATACACAACCCAATAAGCAGAACCATCATTACTGCAACGAAATAAGGTGAGGATGTTATATCTTTTAATTCAATATTTTTGTTTTTCATAAAAGAAATCCCTCCTTCTTATTCTGCTGTAAGTGATGCAGTATCATCAGCGGCTGTTGTTTGTGCATCGCTTTCTGCCTCTGTCACAATTACGGCTGAACCGCCCGAGCATGTCAATGAAATTGAGAACTCTGCGACCGCCTTGCCTTCATTGTAGCTTATTGTATATGCAGTACACTGTACTGATTCCGGACTCACACCCTCAATAGCTTTAAGCTTTTCTATATATTCATTAAAGCTCTGTCTTGATTGGCAGGTACCTGTCAGAACGCAAATTCTTGCTGTTTTCCACTCAGAGCACTCAATTGCCGTAAGGCTTACATCCGTGTGAGTAACGTTACTGATTAATGCAATAAAGTTGTAAAGCGAAGGCTCTTCAACCTGAATATCCTTAATAAGCTGAACCTTTTTCTGCAAGGTGTCGCTGATTTCACGATAATGCTGGAGACCCTGAACCTTCTGCTCATACTCAGCATTCATAGCTTTGACCTTTGTGAGTTCTTTATCTGCAACAAATTTACCGATAAGCACAATCACAATAAGTGACAGCATTATAAGGAGAGAAACAAGCGCAATAACCTTGACTTTTTCCGCTTTCTTTTTACTGTTTATACGCTTCCTGTTTTTCTCAGGAAGCAAGCTAACTTTATACTTCACGCTTATCCCTCCAATGCTACCTTTGCAAGACTGATGCAGCCTGCATAATTCTTAGGTGTAAATGAACTTGTCATATATTCATTATAAAATGAAGGAATCGTAAGCGGAACATAGCATTTCTCAGCAAGAACCTGTGCTATTCTCTCCTCAAGAACGGTTGATGCAGAGAACAATACGTTATCAATAAGGTGACTTGTCTGCATCTGATAATAGTTCATTGAAGATGAAAGCTCGGAATACAGAAGATCTGTAATAGTTTCAAGCTCCAAAGATGTAACCTCATCAGCGTTGTTGAAAGCTTTTTTTACCTCAATAGCAGCACGATCGGGAATGTTTATGGAACGAACCATTTTAATATCTCCGTCAGATACCGCTACAAAGTTAAGCACATCATCAGTAAGCTTAAGAAACGCAAAGGTAGAATCCTGTGGCTGTTCTTTGATAGCAACACGAGTCCACGCAAGGAATGAACTGTCAATTTCAACAACCTCTAACTTCGCAGTTTCAAAGTTAATAATAAGGTTCTGGAGCATATTATTTCGTGCACCAACAAGAAGAACATTGAGTGCCGGCTGATCATCATCGTCAACTGTTTCATCAATAACAACGAAGTCAAGCCCCAGCTCACTGACGGGTACAGGAATGAAATCCTGTGCCTGCATTGAGATAACACCCCTTAATTTTTCCTGAGGAACCTTCGGGAAGGTTGCATAACGCATAATAACATTCTCGTTATTAACACCAACAACAATGGGGGAAACATTCTTTATTCCCGACTGTTTAAATAAGTCATCAAGACTTGCGGTGAAAAGAGGTGAATCTGTTACAATACCCTCTGAAATTACACCTTCTCCGAGTGCAACAGAGCCATAACCGGTCACACGATAGGAATTATCGGAGTTTTTGGTAAGTTCAACGGCTCTTATTTCATGTGAATCGTATTCAATGCCTACAGCACTGTTTACTTTTGCCATTTATATCATTCTCCCTTGCAAAAGAATCCGTTTTTGTTTTTGTTTTATGCCTGATAAGATGTGGTTGCCTGGAAAACAGGAAGATAAAGTGCAATAATAAGGAAACCAACGATTGATCCCAAAAGAACAAGCATAATAGGCTCAAGAACTGAACCAAGGTTCTTGGCAAGTGCATCAACGTCCTCTTCATAGAACTCTGCAACCTTGTCAAGCATAACAGGAAGTGAACCTGCCTCTTCACCGATGGCAATCATACTGATAACCATTGGTGGGAACAATTTGCACTCATCAAGTGCTTCGTGGATTGTAGTACCGTTTTCAACCGCTTCAATAGCATCGAAAACCGCCTTTTCAATAAGCTTTGAGCCCGAGGTTGGTCCTGCAGTTTCAAGAGCTTTAACAGCCGTAACACCACCGGCAACAAGTGTTGCGAAGATACGGCAAAAGCGTGCAAAAATAGTCTTGGAAATAAGCTCGCCAACAATAGGCGCATGCATCTTATGGTTCTCCCAAAGCTTCTGTACGGGTGGTGACTTTACAATCTGAACAATAAGGAATATTGAACCGATAACAACAGGAATAACAATATACCATTTCTCTCTGAACAAGTCAGACAAATTGTATATGAACTGTGTTATGGGGTTAATATCAGTTGCACCCTCTGTCATACCTTTGAACGTAGGTACCATAAACACAATCATAAAGATACAGATAACAACTGCAAGTCCGCCAACCATCTTAGGATATGAGGTTGCAGATTTTATAGAATCCTTGAGCTGTTTGTCCTTGTGCAGCTGGTTAGACATAGCCAAAAGTGTCTTATCCAGCATACCGCCCATTTCACCGGCAGCAACCATTGAACAAAACAAGTCTGAGAAAACAGGCTTTTGTGCGGTAAATGCTGCAGAAAGATCAGCACCACCTTCAACATCCTGAGAAACCTCTTTTATTGCATTTGCCAAAGTGGGATTTGTTGTCTGGTTAACAAGTGTTGACATAGCCTGTGTAACAGGAATACCTGCACCAATCATAGCCGCAAGCTGTCGTGCAAACATAGACATATCAGCAAGTGTAACCTTTTTACCGCCTTTTTTCTTGGCGGAAGATTTATTCTCAGTAAGTGTTGTAACAACAACACCGGCTTCACGTAACTTTTCATAAGCCTCCGATGTGGTATTGGCAACAACCTTACCGGTAATTGACTGTCCCTGTCGGTTTAAGGCTTCATATGTAAATTCCAAGAGTGTGCCCCCTTATGAATTATATATAATATAATGGTATAGCTTTTTGATTTGTATCAATACATCTGCAGCTGTCGAAGAATCTCTGCTCTTTCAACGCAGTTTTCAAGCACGGACTCTCGCGAAATCTTCTGTTCGCGTAACAGCTTGAGAAGTGCCTGGTCCATTGTCTGCATACCTTCCTTTTGTGAGGTCTGCATTGTAGAATAAATCTGATGGTCTTTACCTTCACGAATCATATTTCGTATAGCAGGCGTATCAACCATATATTCAACAGCAGATACTCGACCGCCACCCAGTCTGGGAAGAAGCTGTTGTGAAATAACTGCTCTGAGAGAGTTTGAAAGCTGACTTCTGATCTGGTTCTGCTGTTCACTGGGGAAGGAGTCAATAATACGTGCAATGGTAAGAGGTGCTGTCTGCGTATGAAGTGTAGAAAGCACCAAGTGACCTGTTTCTGCTGCGGTAAGCGCAATACTGATACTTTCCGGATCTCGCATTTCACCGATCATAATAACATCGGGGTCATGACGAAGAACCGTTCTGAGCGCATTGTTAAAGCTGAGTGTATCTCCGCCAAGCTCACGCTGTCTGACAATTGAACGCTTGTGAGAGTGAAGGAACTCTATGGGATCCTCTATTGTAACCATATTGTACTCAAAGTTAGAGTTCATATAGTTAATCATTGCAGCAAGAGTTGTTGACTTACCAGAACCCGTGGGGCCCGTAACAAGTATAAGGCCACGGGGCAAAGTACAAAGTCGTCTCACATCCGCAGGAAGACCAAGCTTATCTAGTGTGGGAACCTCAAAGGGAATTGCTCTGAAAACCGCTGCAAGTGTACCACGCTGTACAATCACATTACCTCTGAAACGAGCGCACTGAGGAACAGAATAAGCGAGGTCAAGCTCAAGGGTTTCCTGAAGATCTCGTTTATTTTTCTCAGACATAATCGGTGTAAGCATATTTTCAACATCGGCAGGCTTCATAGGGGGATAATCCTGCTTTACGATGTCACCGTCAATTCTGATGCAAGGTGGCATACCTACAACTATATGAAGGTCAGAGCCTCTTTTTTCAACCGTGAGCCTGAGCAATTGCTCAAGGTTCACGGGATATTCACTTGGTTGGTTCAAAAAATCCACAATAATTCAACTCCAAAAGTTTATGCAATCTTGCCCCACATCTCTGTAATAAGGTCAATATTTTCAGGTGATTCAAGAACATAAAGGATATACTTAACGCCCTCGTCGGAAGGATCAAGGTCTCCGGAAATTTCAAACGATGTAACCGAAATTGTCGGGCTGTTGATAAGTTTTACAACAAGCTCTTCCTTAGCGGCAAGAACTGAAAGCTCTTTTGCATCTGTAATTGTAGCGATGGGATAGTACATATCACCGAGGTTTGAGTCAAGTGAAGCAATTATCTGCTTAACCTCATCAACCTTATTTGTTGAACAATAAACCATAATTGATTTTGTAAGCTGGGGATATGAGCCGAAGTAGAACTCAACACCATCAAGGTCAACAAACCCGATTTTGCTCTGAAGCTCAGATGCTACGATATTCTTAAGCTCATAAGTAAAGAATGTCTTTGCTGTATTGTTGTCAGCAGTATCATTTTCTTTGATTCGTGCAACAGCATCATTAACTTCTTCAACATCACCACGAACCCAAACTCTCTTTTCATAGAGGTCGAGACCGAGAATTTCAACGTCGTAGCCGAATGTTGATACGATTGACTCTGCGGCATCCTTATTGATGTACTGAAGGTCAATCTTAACAAGAGAAGTCTCACCATCTGTGATTTCAACCTCGCTTGAACCAGAGCCCTCAGTTGAACCTTCACCTTCGGTCTCGTCCTTAGGAGCATTAGCATCCTCGAAGTCAACGAGCTTCTTTATGTTGAGGATATCCTGGTAAGCATCACCTGATGCATAAACATAAAGTGTCATAGGATGATACTCGGTTGTAACACCTGCATGAAGACCCAAAGCTGAAAGCAATGCGCTGAATTCGTTTGCTGTAATATGCTCAAGCTCAATAGCACTGAGTGATGAGCTGAGATTTGCACTGCCAAGGGTAAGATTTGTCTTATTATCGAGAGTTTTGATAAGCTCACAGATTTTTGCAAGCTCCATAGGATAACCGCTTACCCAGAACTCTCTGATGTTCTCGTCAATCTTCACCATCTTGGGTGAAATACCGAGAGCAGAAAGCTGAGAAGTAAGTGTTTCGATTGATATGTATTTAAGGCGGAAGCTTGTAAGCACCTTGTTATCAATAAAGCTTGAATTAAGTGCTTCAGCAGTACCAACGTAGATTATGTTATCATTTTTGATATAAGTCATATCAACCATTCTGAGAACGTAATCAATAGCGGTGAGAGGTGTCACGTTGTCAAGAGCAATCGCAGGTACCATCTGTGCTGCACCCTTATAGATAATTGTGTAGCCTGTGTGCGCAACGATTGTCTCAAGAACACCGACAAGATCCGAATCCTTCTTGAAATTAATTGAAATAACACTTGAAGAACCGAAAACTGTTGTAGAGTCCTCTTCAACAGATGTAGCACCGGGAATAAGAAGGCGCTGACCTTCATAAAGCTTAGCAGATGCAGAGATACCGTTCGCATCGACAATGCTTGATACGGTTACACCGTGTGAAGCAGAAATAGATGCAAGGCTGTCGCCTGACTTAACGACATATGTACCCATACACCCTGCCTCACTACCCGATGCCGCAAGCGGCAAAATGGTGGTTGTGAGCAATACGAGAGCCAAGGCGAAGATGCCTATTGACCTCATTTTACTGTTTCGTGTTTTCATTGGAAAATCCCCCTAAATTATATGTAAATTGCATAGATTACTCATTTATTTTGCTTCTATTTTTTTGGTTATCTCGCCTGCTTTGAAGACTACATAGTCATCGGTAAGCTCAACAAGCTCCCATTTTGAATCACCAACCGTCTCACCTAAGGAGAGGATAAGTGTATCACTCTGGGTACCAATCTGCACAAGACCCGTCTTAAGACCGCTGTTACCTTTTACACAGCCCTTATAAACAGCTGTTGCCAAAATATCTTCCGAAAGAGGATCACTTTCAATCAGCTTAACAACCGCCTTATCGGTAATGATATTGTTACCGGGAATGACGTCCACCTGACCTGCTGCAGGAGCATTATCAGTATCTGCCACCGTATCATCAAGTATAACACCGTCACCAAAAATAACGAACAGGAACACTGCACAAAGTATTATGAACAGCACCACCGGAATAAGTATCTTCATAAATGGGTTTTTATCGAAGAATTCCATAACCTTAAGTGTTATATCAACCTTCGGTGCCGCAGGGGCACCCTTACCATCTTTTTTTGTAAGCTTGGGTAATTCAAGAGCCATACAATAACCTCCACATTATTTCAACTGTAATCGTGATAAAAAACAGATTAATTTTTGGTCGATTTTTCGCTTTTTTCTCACTTTTGGGCGCAATGACCCAATTAGAGTATTACACAGTATTAATATACTATATAATCGTGAAATAATCAATAGTTTTTTGAATTTCTGTTGAAAAAAACCGCATAAAAACAGCGACGTTTTTTGTCACTTTAAACAAAAAAATGACTCTCCGATTTGTTCGGAGAGTCAAATAAAATTTTATTTTCGTTTCTTGTGATGACGACTGCCGTAGTAATATGATGAGCCGTAATATCCACCGTAACGGTTTGAGAAATAACCGCCCGATTTTTCAGCCGCAACCTTGAGTGTACCGGTACCTGCACGGTTGTAAATACAACCCATAACATCTGCTTTTGTAGTCATAATATCGCTGAGTGCATACTCGATCTGAGGAATAGCAACGCGCTCCTCTGCGGTAACGAAGATAATTGTATCTGTATAGTTTGCAACGATAGCCGCGTCAGCAACAACACCTGCAGGAGGACAGTCGATGATTACGTAGTCAAACTCACGCTTTGCCTGTTCAACAAGCTTTGCCATCTGGTCAGAAGCCAGTGTCTCAGAGGGGTCTGCAACAGCTGCAGAGCACACAAGGAGATAAAGGTTGTATTTTTCGATATATTTAACCGACTCTTCAAAAGATTTGTTGCCGTGAACAATGTCGTAAATACCCTTTTCGCCCTCAATAGCAATACCGAGAGTCTTACAAACAGCAGGCTTTCTGAGGTCAGCATCTATAAGAAGAACTGACTTACCGCTCTTTGCAAGCGAAAGTGCAATGTTAGCAGAACATGTTGTTTTACCTTCACTCTCAGTTGAGCTGGTTATTGAGAAAACAGAGAAGCCTTTTTTAAGCTTAGCATTCTCGAGCTTTGTTCTGATAAGCTTGAATGTTTCAATAAACGGCAAACCAACATTTCTGTCGGTAATAAGGAGCCTTGTACGGTCGCCCTTCTTGTTCTTGCCCTTGATATCGGAAACAGTAGCAATAATGTTGATATTAAACTTGTTCTTAATATCCTCAGTTGAAAGGAGCTTGTTCTGGATACGTGCTCTGATAAGGATAACAAGCACAGCCAATGCGGCACCGAGAAGGAAGCCGGCTGCAGTATAAATAAGCTTTGATGAGTCGGCAGCAAGCTTTGCAGCTGTTGCGCTGTCGGCAACGCTTATGTTAGCTGTAGGGAATGCTTCTTTTGCAAAATCAAGATAAACGCTCTGAATAGCAGTAGTAACGTCGTAAGTCAAGTCGCCGTCACCTGATTTAACATCAACCTTAACAAGTGTTGAATCTGTAACAAGCTCAACATTAAGCATTGACTGTAAATCATCCTTGCTGATTGTTCTGCCTGTTTTTGCCTTTACAGTGTCAACAACTCTTGAGGCGAAATCATCACCATTCTCAATGATATACTTGAAGTTATTGGCAATCGTGGCGGAAGCCTGAGCATCGCTGGCGGTGGTATATTTACCCGCTTCACCAACAATATCCCTGTCCTTGTTGGAAACGTTGAAAATAATGCTTGAAGTATAGCTCTCGCTGTAAGTAAGCTTGGCGATGCCGAAACCTGCAACAGAAAATGCAAGAATGAAAATAAGCACAAGCCACCATTTAGCAAGAATAATTCGGATGAATTTTAAAATAGGCTCAAGGTCCAAGCCTTCATCCTGGGTTCTTTTTTCTTCGTAAGCCATTGTTATTCCCCTTTTATTGTAATTTTATTTATTATACAATATCATACACAGGATATGATACCACAAACTTCCGACAACTACAATAGTTTTTTTAAATATTTTTACAGTCCGTTTTCCCTCAAAAAATCAAGGTGTGCGGCAATCTCACTTTCGGAAGCAGACGCAACACTCTTAACCTCATTTTTAAAATCTTCTTTACCGAAAATTGCACTTACAATGCGTACAATCCAGAACAAGGGCAACAGAAAAGCCATTTTTCTGAGAATAGGATAACGGGCACTCATAGATTTATAAGACGGGAAAATACGTTTCATAAAGTAAGACGATTTATTCTCACCGTATTCTCCCCTGCCGATACCGCTCATATATGTGTTTGTCTGAGTTCCGTAAACACCACTGAGGAATACATACTTCGCCATAGCTTGCACAGATTCATCAGCCTGAGCACCCTCGAACCAATATTCGCACAATGCGTTCATACGGTCATTAAAAAGCTTTAAACCTGTATCCTCAAGGCCTTTTTCGAGCACAACACCGTCGCACTCGGGTAACAGACCATTCCTTATGCAGTAATGGTCAACAATGCTTCTGATACCCGTGCCCGCTGTCTCAAAGTGGTGGGCAGTATGAGAAAGAATATATACGTAAAAGTCTTCATTTGCCATATTCATGGCAGTGGTGCCGTCAACGTCAGTTAATCGTGAAAATGCGCTTTTATAATAATCATAGCCCTTATCGTAGTCATATTTCAGTTCTTTATGCAAGTCTATATTTAAAAAGGGCTTCTTCGACAAGGCAATATCCTTGTCACTCTCCACGGAAATCACTTCATAGCCCCTTTGAAGCATCAATTCCTTGGCTTGCTCGAACTTTTCAGGCTCAATATATATATCCATATCAAGCATAAATCGGAGCTCCGGCTCAGGGTAATACCGGGAAACCTTTGACCCCTTAAGGAAGCAATGCTTTATGTTATTCTCGGTAAACATTCCCGTAAGCCCGTGCATTTCATTTTCCTGGGCGGTATGACGTGCGGCACAACGGAAAAGCTGTTTTTGGAAGAGCGCCTTGATTTCAGAGGGTACACTTTCGCACTTAACAACCTCGCCTGCAACAAGAGAGGTCACCTTGTGCTTTTCACAGAATTTATAAAGCTTTTCAAAATCAACATTATCGGGAAGTGAATACTCACGACCCGTCAAGCTGCTTCTGAGAACGTTTACAACAACATTACCCATCTGCACTGTTAAATTGATTATCTCACTTTTTTCCATGTCTTACACCATAAAACCAATGCCTGAAGCGACGTACCGGATAACGTCGGCGGACATTATTCACATATTTATTCTTATGTTTAATGTATTCAGGGTCACTAACCTCAATAACCTTACCATCTATACACAATGAGGTCACAACACCGATAATGTGCTCATCAGTTATACCGTGCTCCAACAAAAACTGATTATCACCCGACAAGGTGTAACCCTTTACATCTTTCCCTACAATTCTATGAAGCACAAAAGCACCGTCATCACGTCGGTATAGCGGAATATCCCCTATCTCAAGCGGGAAAACAGCTTTTTCAATAAACACGAAATCGCGCCCCTGAATAAGGAGCGGATTCATACTTGTGCCCGTAATGGGGATTTTAAACTTTTGATTTCTCTCAAACGCTTCTTCAATAAAAGGAAGAAGGGTTTCTAATTTAACTTTATTCATACTTAGGAATTAGGATACAATTTTGTTTTTTTTCAGCTTCTCAATAAACGCTGTCAAATCATTGCGGAGAACATCCTCGGGTGCATCGTACTCAGCTTTAAGCTGAGCAACTATACCCTCAAAGTCCATACCCTGTTCAAGGCATTTCCAGATGGTTTCCGCAGGACCGTTAAGCGTAATCATACCACGGATATCATTTACGGCATCGCCGACCGGCACGACAACTGCTGTGCCCGCAACTGTTTTTAATATATAGTTTTCACTTAATTTCATAATAGCTTACCTACTTAATCCTCAATTTCATTACACTTGGGACAATCACAAATAACTGTACCATCCTCGAAAATATAATAATGATAGTCATCTGTTATGGCTTCATTTTCGTAATCGGCAAATGGGCAAACAGGAATCTCCTCGTTTGTCAGATACCAGAAAAATTTATTATCCTTAAGGCGTTCTTTTTTCAGATAGTTACCGTAAATATCGCAGCCGTTTCTGTAGCCCTCAGCATCGTCACCACAGTTTGGTTGATTTTTGTCACGATATCCGCCGCGAATATCACCAATAGTAAAAGCATTTTCGCCATCAGTAAGAATAAAGCAAGGCTTACCCACGTATTCATCGTCACCGTTTCCGTTAACGCTATCACCCGCATAAGTAATAACCTTAGTAGCAAAACCTTCTTTGATGTGTCCGGCATCGAATTTAATCTCGGTTTGTGCTCTGCCGTTGTCAATCATACCGACCATAACTTCCTGAACCAAGGATTGCACAACAACACGTTGGTTATTGCAGTCTTTTATTTTTTGTGATTTTATACCGGAGGAAAAAATGGGCACACCAACTGCAACGAGTATACCGAGAACCGTTACAACGATAAGAACCTCAACAAAGGTATAACCCTTTTTAGAACGCAAAAAGCTATATAACATATAAAGTCACCTCTTCAAAATATATATTACCACACAAAAATACCAAAATCAACTTTATATTTTTATTTTACGCAAAAGAAAAGAGGCTGCCTCAGCAACCCCTTAAGCTTTACATTAATTATGAACCGTGAACCTCTTCTGAGCCTGACTTGTTACATGCTGTTGTAACCTTATAGCCCTCTTCATCTGCGTGGAAATTTGTTGCACCGATAGTAACAACAATTGTATTACCTGCAACAGGACAAATGGGCGGATGCTGGAAAAGACTTTCAAGTGTTTCAACATCAAGTGTTGCACCCGAGCTTATTGTCCACTCACCGTTATCGGCATCTTCATCTGTTGTAATTGTATAAACATCGCCTTCTTTGAGCTTAAGCACACCACCCATCTCCGCATTACTGAGCTGAGACTGAATCTCACGCTGATTACCAAGACAAGTTCTGGTACGTGCATTCTTGGTTACTGCAGAAAAAATCGGAACTGCAACTGCAACAAGAATAGCCATAATAACGACAACTATCATAAGCTCAACAAGTGTAAAACCTTTTTTTGATTTCAGTAACTTAAACATAGTTAACACTCCGTATAATTCTTTCTTTCGTGAAAGAAACGAAACTCTCACGAGAAAATTATAACATATATTACCACATTTGTAAATGCTTTTCAAGATAGTTATTGCATAAAATTACACAAGTTTATTCCATTATATCAAACACTTTGCATAAAATTACTCCCGGATTGCTCCGGGAGTAATTCGAATAATCAAATTTTATTATGCTGTAGCGTTGTGAGTCTCGTCAGCACCAGCACATACTGTTGTGATCTTGAAGCTCTCAGCCTCTGAACCTGTAAGGTTAGCCTTAGCAACAGTAACAGTGATTGTGTTGCCTTCTACGGGGCAATAAGGAACCTTCTGGAAGAGCTCTTTGATGATAGCAACCTTGTCAGCATCGCCGGTCCATTCGCCGCCGTCGCCTTCATCATTTGTTGTGAGAACGAACTCATCACCAGCAGCGAGTTTAAGGATACCTGACATTGAGTTGTTATTGAACTGTGCCTGGATTTCTCTCTGGTTAGCAAGGCAAGTCTTTGTACGTGCATTCTTTGTAACTGCTGAGAAAATCGGAACAGCAACTGCAACGAGGATAGCCATGATAACAACAACGATCATTAATTCAACGAGGGTGAAACCCTTTTTGCTCTTTAAAAGTTTAAACATATTAAAGAACTCCTTTCAAAAAATTAAATAATTTTTTAATATTACCGGTAAGTTTTCACCCCACCGTAATACCATTCTTAACGAGCACCGGTTACGTTAAACCCTTACGGGAATATTCCGTACCTTTGCTACACCCACATAATAGCACACTACCCACAAAATGTAAACCCCTTTTTATCCGTTTTTGTATCTTTTTACCATTTGCACAAAACCCAAAGGTGGTTTTTGGCTATTTTACCTGTAACTTTTCTGGATTATTAACGTGAATTTTCCGAAACCGAAAAATTGCAAATGGCAAATTGCAAATTGCAAATTCAGGGGCTACGCCGTTATTATAAAAAATGTTATTTATCACTGTAATAATTATTCTTCCGATGTTTTTTTGGAAGTCCTTACAATAGAATATAAAATCTTTTCTATTTCAATACATTCCTGTAAAATAGAATCCAATTCCCTGTCTGTAAGTTTATTCGTAGCATTTAATAATTTCAACCAAAACTTTGTTTCAGCCGCTTCCTTAAGTGCAATGTTCATTTTTGATGTAAAATCAGCCCTGCTTTGAGCCTGCTGTGCTTCTGCTACATTCGCACCAATGCTTGTTCCCGATTTTAAAATCTGTCTTGATAAATCAAATTCTTTTTTATCTGCGATTAGATAATCTTTCAAATTAACTATCCTTACCGCAAAATCAAACGTCCTTCTTTCTAAATCGTTTTGCATTTCCACCACTCCCAAACATTTATTTTACAATCAACGCGTCAGCGTTCCATAATTTGCAAATTGCAATTTGCCATTTGCAATTTCCTTTTCACTTTCTTCATCACAACAAAATACGCGGGAATCAGGAACACATCTGCAGCAACCCATGCAACAGGGTTCGCAATACAAGCGGCGGCATAGCCTATGCTGTTAACGAAGCCGAAGCCCATAATTGCTCTTGCAACAAGCTCGAATATACCTGCAAACATTGCAACAGCGCTATAGCCCAGACCCTGAAGTGAATTCCTGAAAAGGAAAAGAACAGAAAGTATGAAATAGAAGTAACTACCCATATTTATGTATTGCTGGGCAAGTCCTATGACAGCAGTTTCACTTCCGTCAATAAATAAAAGAGAAATATACGGTCCGAGGAAGTTTGCAACACAGAAGCCGATTGCAGTATAACAGGCTGCAAGTATAACTCCCCTGCCCACACCCTTTTTGATGCGGTCATATTTTCCTGCACCGAGATTCTGTCCGCAATAGGTCGCCATAGTAGCACCGATTGTTTCCGACGGCAGAGTTATCATAAGCTGGGTTTTACCACCGATTGTAACAGCCGCAATAGCATCTGCACCAAGACCATTCACGCAGGATTGAAGCATAACGGAGCCGATTGCAGTTATGGAGAACTGCATCGCCATTGGCAGACCGTTACCCAGAAGCTTTCGCATATATTTAAAATCCGGCTTACGGGTTTCTTTTGTTATATGTAATATAGGAAAACTACGCTTAACATATATAAAGCACAGCACACCTGAAACGAACTGAGAAAAAACAGTGGCAACCGAGGCACCGCGAACCCCCATATCAAACACTGCTATAAGGAGAATATCCATACCTATATTAAGAACAGATGAAAACAGTAGGAAATACAAGGGTGTTTTGGAGTCACCCAAGGAACGCACCATTGCAGCAAGCAGATTATAAAACATTGTGGCACCGATACCTGCAAATATAATTACAATATAATCATAGGCATCCTTATAAATATCGGCAGGTGTATTCAACAGCTTCAATAACGGATGGGTAAGAAGAACCGCGCCCACAGTCAGCAGCACTCCAAGTGCCAACGACAGATAAATTATGTTTGCAACGTATTTTTTCAGACCCTTTTCATCCTGTGCACCAAAGCGCTGTGCAATAGGCACGGAAAAGCCTGTGCAAAGCCCTATAACCGAACCGATAACCAAAAAATTAAGGGAACCAACAGAACCGACAGCAGAAAGGGCTGTTTTGCCCACAAACCTGCCCACAATAATAATATCCGCCATATTATAAAACTGTTGGAAAAGATTACCCACCATAAGAGGCAGACAAAATCTTATAATATTTTTCATAGGACTTCCCGTGGTCATATCCTTGGTCATATATACACCCCGTTTCACTTTATAAACAACCTAAATAATTTATCATATTTTCGACTTTGATGTCAACAAATTCCATCAAACTCAAACAAATACCATATCAACTATAATCAACGCGAAGCGTTCCGATAATTTTGCATTTTACATTCTGCTTTTTGCATTAAAAAAAGACCGCCGAAGCGGTCTTTTTATATCTTATTTCGCAACGATATTGATAATCTTACCGGGAACGTAGATTTCCTTGATGATGCTCTTACCTGCAAGGAATTCCTGTACCTTTTCATCCGCCTTTGCTGCCTCGATTGCCTGCTCGGCAGTTGAATCCTTAGCAATGCTGATCGTTGCACGGAGCTTACCGCAAATCTGAACGGGTACCTCGATTGTTGCATCAACAGTTTTTGACTCGTCAAACTCGGGCCACTGTGCAACAGCAAGGAGACCTTCACCACCGAGAACCTCCCAAACCTCTTCTGCAACGTGAGGCGCAAAGGGGTCAAGAAGCTTAACAAAGGTCTTAAGCTCGCCCTTTGTAAGTGAGCCAACCTCGTAAATCTCGTTAAGAAGTGTCATAAGTGCCGCAATAGCGGTATTGAACTTCATATTTTCAATATCCTCTGACACCTTTTTGATTGTCTTGTGGAAGGGTACCTCAAGCTTTGCTGAATAACCCTCACCGTCAACCGCAATATCAAGAAGATTCCATACTCTGTCAACGAAACGCTTACAGCCCTTAACACTACTCTCACTCCAGGGAGCAGCCTTTTCGTAGTCACCCATAAAGAGCACGTATGTACGAAGAACGTCTGCACCAAGTGAATCAACAACCTCGTTGGGGTCAACAACGTTACCCTTTGACTTTGACATTTTTTCACCGTCAGGACCAAGAATAAGACCCTGTGCCGTTCTCTTTTTATAAGGCTCTGCGAAGGGAACCTCACCGATATCGTAAAGGAACTTATGCCAGAAGCGTGAGTAGATAAGGTGACGTGTAACGTGCTCCATACCACCGTTGTACCAGTCAATGGGACCCCAATAGCTGAGCTTATCCTTATCTGCAAATGCACTATCGTTGTGGGGATCGATATATCTTAAGAAATACCATGATGATCCTGCCCACTGAGGCATTGTGTCAGTTTCACGCTTTGCAGGTGCGCCACACTTGGGGCAGGTGCAATTAACAAAGCTGTCAATTTTTGCCAAGGGGCTTTCACCGTCTGAGCCGGGCTGGAAGTTGTCAACCTCCGGAAGTCTTAAGGGAAGCTCCTCGTAGGGAACAGGAACGATACCGCACTTTTCACAATGAACAATCGGAATCGGCTCGCCCCAATATCTCTGGCGGTTGAATGCCCAGTCCTTCATCTTGAACTGAACACCCTTTTCGCCGATGCCCTTGCTACCGAGGAATTCTACCATTTTTTCGATAGAATCAACCTTCTTTGTCATACCGTTGAGGAAGTCGGAGTTAACCATTTCACCGTCGCCTGTGTAAGCCTCAACTGAAATGTCGCCACCCTTGATAACCTCGATAATATCAATACCGAATTTCTTTGCGAATTCGTAGTCACGCTGATCGTGTGCAGGCACAGCCATAATAGCGCCTGTACCGTAGCCCATCATAACGTAGTCGGATATGTAAATGGGAATTTTCTTACCGTTAACGGGGTTAATTGCCTCAAGACCGTCAATGCAAACACCTGTTTTCTCTTTAACAAGCTGAGTTCTTTCAAACTCTGTTTTCTTTGCACACTCTGCACGGTAAGCCTCAATATCTGCCATATTACCGATTTTATCTGCATATTTGTCGATAAGAGGATGCTCGGGTGCCATTACCATAAATGTAACACCGAAAAGTGTGTCGGGACGTGTGGTGTAAATCTTCATCTGCTCGTCTGTGCCGTCAATATTGAAGTTAACGAAAGCACCTGTTGATTTACCAATCCAGTTCACCTGCTGAAGCTTGATGTTGGGAAGATAATCAACCTCATCAAGACCCTGAAGAAGCTTGTCAGCATATTCTGTAATCCGGAGATACCAAACGTCCTTTGACTTCTGCACAATATCACTGTGGCAGATGTCACACTTACCGCCCTGTGAGTCCTCATTTGAAAGAACAACCTTACATGAGGGGCAGTAGTTTACAAGAGTCTTATCACGGAAAACAAGTCCCTTTTCAAACATTTTAAGGAAAATCCACTGAGTCCACTTGTAATAATTCTCCTCAGTAGTATCAACAACTCTGTCCCAATCAAATGAGAAGCCAACCTTTTTAAGCTGTGAGGAGAATTTTTCAATATTCATATCCGTAACCTTACGGGGATGAATACCTGTCTTGATAGCATAGTTCTCGGTAGGAAGACCGTAAGCATCAAAGCCGATGGGGAAAAGAACGTTATATCCCTGCATTCTTCTTTTACGTGAAATAACCTCAAGGCCTGAATACGCCTTGATGTGACCAACGTGCATACCTGCACCGCTGGGATAAGGGAATTCTACAAGTCCGTAAAATTTGGGCTTGTCAGAATTATCCTGTGCGTGGAAAACACCTTCGTCCTCCCACTTCTTCTGCCATTTCTGCTCAACGGCGGAAAAATCATACTTCATTTCTATCACCTTTCATTAAATGCAAAATGCAGAATGCAAAATGCAGAATTATAGGGGAAGCTTCGCTTCCAAACATTATATCGCTGTCGCAATTATTAAACATTTTTACTTTTCAAGATTGCTGTATGCTGTTTTACATATTGAAATCAAAACGCTACGAATATCATTCAAATCGCAATACAAACTATCATACTCTTTATCAGTTATATATTCTGTATCATGCAATACAATAAGCCAATACATTGTTTCTGTTGCCTCTTTTAGTGCAATATTCATCTTAGAGGCAAAGTCATTTTTACTCTGTCCGTTTTGCGCCTCAAACACATTGGCACCTATACTTGTGCCGGATCTGACAACCTGCTTTGAAAGTATAAACTCTCTTTTTTCTTCTGTCAAATATCTTCCTAAATAAACTACTCTTTTAGAAAAAGCTCTCGTCTTGTCAACAATTATATTTTCCTTCATAATTATTATGCCGTGCGCAGCACCCTTTAATTTTGCATTTTGCATTCTGCATTTTGCATTAAAGAGCACTTTACTTATTTCTCATTAATCACTCAAAATTTGACTAATGTCAATTTTCTCAGCATCTTCCCAAAGTCTTTCAAGATTATAGTAGTTTCTTGATTCCTCAAGGAAGATGTGAACAACTACGCCCTGATATTCAAGCAAAAGCCAGCCTGTTGCTCTGCCCTCGATGTGGTCTGCTCTGATACCTGCTTCCTCAAGCTGATATTCAACCTCATCTGCAAGGGCTCTCACGTGGGTGTTTGAGTTGGCGGTTGCAATTACGAAATAATCTGCAACGATTGTCAACTCATCTGTTTTCATAACCTGTATATCGTTAGCCTTTTTATCATCAAGGGCTTTAACAACCTTTTTAACAATATCCAAACTCATCTTATCTCTCCCGTCTTGATTTTTCAACGTTTGTTATTGCGTCATTATATGCATCCAATGTATCGGTGTGGATTATACGACCTGCATCAATAAGGTCCTTAATAGTAAAGCTTAAGCCCTCAACAATAGCCTCGTCAAGGGAGCGCCTTGCCTTTTCCCTCATAATGTCAACGCCGTTGTAATCACGCTCTGCACTTATAAAGTCCGCAATAAACACTATTTTTTCAAGCAATGACATATTTTTTCTGCCTGTGGTATGATAACGCACCGCATTTATTATTTCAATATCATCAATACCAAATTCCTTTTGAACATAAATACTTCCGCAAATGGCGTGGTAAAGCTTGGCAGTATTTATTTCGCACTCTGTAAGCACGGCACCGTTGCCCAGCATATATGAAAGCTGTAATCCTGCAGGCTCATCCTTACAGCAGTCGTGTATAAGACCTGCGGTATACGCTTTTTCAGGGTCATAGCCGTAAATCTCCGCCAGCTCCTTTGCAGAATCCGCCACATTAAGCGAATGAGAAAATCTGCGTTCTGTCAATCTTCCGCGGAGAATCTTTGTATATTCAGCATCTCTGTTCACGGTACAACCCCCTTGATTTTATATATTCATTAACTTCGGGAGAAAGCCATTCACTCTCTACACCTGTTTTTAAATGATTGCGAATTTCGGTTGAGCTTATTTCGACAGGCACACTACTGCATATTATCACGCCTGTGCCGTCATCACCTAACACTTCACAAGCATAGTCCCTCATAGCATTAAGCTCAGCAAGATTTTCGGTACGGCAAGCCGCAACCAAGCAACACATTGACATAATCCTGCGGTACTCGTACCACCTGTGGAACGACAAAAGCATATCGTCACCCATAAAGAGGTAAAGCTGACTGTCAGGGTACATTTCCTTTACAGCACTTACTGTATCAACAGTATAGCTTTTGCCGCCGCGCTGTATTTCAACGTCACTTACAAGAAATAAATCCTCCGAAAAATTCAGACGGCACATATTGAGCCTGTCCTCTGCCGATGCACCTGATTTATCCTTAAAGGGAGACATTGCGGTAGGGACAATAATAACCTTGTCTGCCGAACAAGCCTTTGCAAGATTCTCGGCAAGAGCCTTGTGCCCCTTGTGTGGCGGGTCAAAGGAACCGCCGTAGATTGCGATTTTTTTCATATTAATACATTGTAACAGACTGAAGCTCAAGTTTTCCGCGGTAAGAGGTTATCTTAACCTTAACACGTGTAACCTCAACAGGTGTGATTTTATGTATACGCTTGTAGCCGACAATACCGCCTGCTCCCACCTTCTTGAACTTGCCTGTTCCTTCATCAATATAAATCTCATATCCTTCGATATGTTGACCGTTAGCAATGTTTTCCATAATGCAAACCTTATCAAACATATCCTTTTTAGGAAGTGTAATTGTAATTTCAGGCTCTGTATCGTTGTCAGAAGGTCTCCATGTAAGACTTTCGTCATCGTTCAGGAGATTATTTACAGAATACTTATCCGACAATGAGCTTGTTGCTTCAATCTGTGCATTCCCTGATACCTTATAGGCATAGGCACGCTTAATATCAAGTCCGAATGCTTTAAGAATCTGTGTTTCCATTTCAGAAAACTTACCGTTTTTCATAGGGGGAACACCCAACATAAAGCAACAGTTCTTACCGACAGTCTGCAAATACAGCTTGTGAAGCCTGTCCTTTGTCTTGGCGCTGTATTCGTCCTCCTTGTGATAGTACCATCTGTCACGGATTGACATACTTACCTCACAGGGATACCAGATAAATTCGCTTTCTTTTTTGATTGCTTTACGCGAGCCCAAATCAAGCTCAAATTCCTTGTTGCGCTTACGAGCCTTGCGCGAAGTATCCTTAGCACGTTCAAATGCGCTGTATATACTGTGTCTTTCGGGAACAACACTCCACTCATCCTCTCGGAGCACACCCCACTCATTACCGTACCAACGAACGTCGGGACCCACAAGGGCAATAACCGCACCGGGCTGACACTCTCTTACAACGTCATAGTAACCCTGCCAGTCATATTCCTGCACATTGCCGTCCTCACCGGGCTCTGCGGCACCGTCAAAGCGAACATAGAAGATATCTCCGTACTTTGTAAGCACCTCTCTGAGAAGCGCTTTGAAATATTCGTTGTACTCCTTACCCGAGCCATAGCTTTCCTCGTGACGGTCAAGTGGTGAAATGGATATACCAAACTTAAGTCCCTGCTCACGGCACTCGTCGCTGAGCATCTTCACAATATCACGTGTAGGAACATCCCAATCTGTTGAAGCTTCAACAGTATAATCTGTGTGTTGAGAATACCATAAGCAGAAGCCGTCGTGATGCTTTACGTTAAGCACCATACCCTTAAAGCCCGCATCCTTGAAAAACTGCACCCACTCGGCTGCATCAAATTCCTCGGGCACAAAGTTTACAGGGTCAATGTCACCGTCTGTCCACTCTCTGTTCACTATCGTGGCGAGACCGAAGTTTATAAAGCCGTAAAGCTCTGTTTTCTGCCATTCTATCTGTCTTGCAGAGGGTTTAATCTCCGCCGCTATCTCGTAAGGTTTCATAAATTGTCCTTTCAGGATTTATTTACCGCTGTCACAATTTGTGGCAACAATATCAACACCAAGATCTAAAATATTCTCAACAATGACATCACCGATTTTAACCGGTGCCTTTACAGTAACGGAGTTTATAACCTCCATACACTCGAACATCTTACCCTTGGGGATTGCGCCCGATGATTTAACAGGCACAACAGGGTGTATGCCACCCTCAACCTTAACGCTTGTGGTAAGGCTACGTACAGGATTTGTAACCTCTGTACGTGCATATTCATCACCGCGCTTGCAGGTGTTACCCTTAACGCTGACAACCTGTAAGTCCTCAACCTCAACTTCAATGGGGCAACCTAAGGGGCAAGCAACACAAATAAGATTTTTAATCATAACTGCCACTCCTTATTCCTCAACGCGAACGATAATTTCGCTGTCTTTATTCATTTTCTTAAGCATTTCGGGTGTGATAACAACATTCTCCATCTCACCGGGGGCAAGCTTCACTTTCTTGCGTGATGAAAGAATCTCACCGTCACACTCAACGACTACCTTTGCGCCCTTGAATACCTGACCCACGCGGAAGTAGAGCTTTAATTTTTCTTCACCATCAATATTAACACGCTGGGGAACAACGTAACGAACACCGTTAATGCCCTTTGTGTTAATAAATGTACCGCCTTTTTTCTTACCGAAAATGTAATCTGCGGCACCCTTACCTGCAATCTGACTTTCCTCTGTAACGTAGTCAACAAGGTCATGGACCTGAAGAACGTTACCGCAGGCAAATACACCCGGACGGAGCGTTTCTCTGTATTCGTCAACAACAGGTCCGTTTGTAATCGTATCAAGGTCAACGCCTGCATCCTTGGAAAGCTCATTTTCGGGAATGAGGCCAACCGAAAGGAGAAGTGTGTCGCACTCAATATATTCCTCTGTACCCGGAATAGGTTTTAATTTATCATCAACATTTGCAATTGTAATACCCTCAAGTCTGTCCTTACCGTGAGTTTTCACAACTGTACAGCTGAGTCTTAAGGGAATACCGAAGTCGTCAAGGCACTGAACAATGTTTCTCTGCAAACCGCCCGAATAAGGCATAAGCTCGCAAACCACCTTAACCTCAGCACCCTCAAGTGTCATACGACGAGCCATAATAAGACCGATATCACCCGAACCGAGGATAACAACCTTCTTGCCGGGCATATAGCCGTCAATGTTAACGTACTTCTGTGCAGTACCTGCGGTCATAATACCTGCGGGTCTTGAGCCTGCAATGGAAAGTGCACCGCGGGGTCTTTCACGGCAACCCATAGCAAGAACTACTGCGATTGCCTGAAACTGTAAAAGTCCGTCCTTGTTATTAACTGCAGTAACAACGTTACTCTCAGAAACATTTAGCACCATTGTGTCGGTGTAAACATCAATATCGGTTGCCTCAACCTGTTCAATAAATCTGCCTGCGTATTCGGGACCCGAAAGCTCCTCACCGAAATAGTGAAGACCGAAGCCCGTGTGAATACATTGCTCAAGAATACCGCCGAGAGTCTCTGCGCGTTCAAGGATAACTACCTTTTCAACGCCCTCTTCCTTTGCTTTAAGTGCTGCGGCCATACCTGCAGGGCCACCGCCCACAACTACCAAGTCATAATTCAACATCTGCCGCACCTCACTTTGTTCTGTCATACATAATTCTTGATTCGCCGCCGAATTTCGTTATCTCATTCATAGGCACACCAAGCTCTCTCGCAAGGATTTCTACAACCTTGCTTCCACAGAAGCCACCCTGACATCTGCCCATACCTGCCCTTGTTCTGCGTTTGACTCCGTCAACGTCACGCGCACCTGCAGGAGCGTGAATGGCATCAATTATCTCGCCCTCTGTGATTGTTTCGCAACGGCAAACAATTCTGCCGTAGGCTTTATTTTTCTTTATAAGCTCAGCACGTTCCTCTGTGCTCATATGTCTGAAGCGTACAGGCTCGGGACGTACAGGGTCAAAATCAGCCTTTTTCTCAAGTCCGCCTGCAAGGTCATTTACAATACCCACAACCATCTCTGCAATAGCAGGTGCAGATGAAAGACCGGGGGACTCAATACCCGCGGCATTAATGAAATTCTTGTTCACATCAGATGAACCTATAATGAAATCATCTGTTGCAGGATGTGCTCTGTTACCGCTGAACGAGGTAATAGCATTGCGGAGCGATACCTTGGGCACACTCTTGATTGCCATTGTGTAAATCTTATCAAGGCCTGCTTCTGTTGTGGCAACATCGTCACCGTTATCAATATCCTCGGCAGAGGGACCGACAATAAGGTTTCCGTCAACCGTGGGAGAAACAAGAACGCCCTTACCCATTGCAGTAGGACACTGGAATATGGTGTGTGAAGCAAGTGTTCCCTGTGACTTATCAAGAAGATAATAGTCACCGTGGCGCACGATAATCTCAACGGAGTCATCCCCGATAAGACCGGCCACCTTGCCCGAGTGAACACCTGCTGCATTTATAACGTACTTAGCCTTGATTTCGCCCTGTGTGGTTGTAAGGGTGAATTCATCATCAGCATAATCTATTGCGGTTACTTCACAATTTCTGATAAACTCCGCACCGTTTGTAACAGCATTTTCAACACCTGCGATAGTAAGCTCATAAGGGCACACAATCGAAGATGTGGGAGCAACAAGAGCCGCAACGGCAGTATCCCCGATATTGGGCTCCATTTTCACAAGCTCATCTCTGTCGGCAATATAAAGACCGGGAACACCGTTTTTTATGCCCCTGTCCTTAAGCTTTTCAAGATGCTCCTTTTCCCCCTCAGAAAAAGCAACAACAAGAGCTCCGTTATTCTGTAAAGGAACATTGAGCTCTTTACAAAAGTTTTTCATCAACTCAACACCGCGGACGTTAAGCTTCGCCTTAAGTGTTCCGGGAACAGCATCAAAGCCCGCGTGAACAATAGCACTGTTGGCTTTGGTTGCACCCATTGCACAATCGTTGCATCTTTCAAGCAATGCAGTTTTAATGTTGTATCTTGAAAGCTCTCTTGTAATGAGTGAGCCAACAACACCTGCACCGATTACGGCAACATCGTACTTCATCAGTAACATCTCCTCATAAAACACGCAATAATTCCTTTTACGAAAATATTGCCCAATTTAAGAAGTTTATTATAGCACAGCGGACCTATAAAAATCAAGATATTATAATACATTATATACCTTGTTTTTTCAGGTAATTTGAGGTATAATAATTATTTGTAAAAAAAATGCGAGGTAAATATATGAAAAAGCCCGAATTACTTGCCCCCGCAGGGGATATGAACTGTCTCAGAGCCGCTGCCCGTTTTGGTGCAGACGCTGTATATATAGGTGGTCCGTTGCTCCAATTAAGAGCAGAAAAAGCTGCCTTTTCCGAAGGGGATATCGCCCTTGCAGCAGAACACCTGCACAGTATGGGCAAAAAGCTGTACGTTACTGTAAACAGCTTCACTAAAAACAACGAAATAGAGCCACTTAAGGCATATGCAAGAAGCCTTTATTCACTTGGTGTAGATGCGGTTATCGTTGCCGATTTAGGTGCTCTCAGAGCTATTAAGCAGGCAGAGCCCCGACTCGAGGTCCACATCAGCACACAGGCAAACTGCTGTAATTATTCCGCTGCAATGGCTTACTACGAATTAGGCGCCTCACGTATTGTCGTTGCCCGTGAAATGACTATTGATGAAATCGGTGAAATGCATTCACTTATACCCGACGACCTTGAAATCGAAGCCTTTGTCCACGGTGCAATGTGTATGGCTTATTCGGGCAGGTGCCTTATCTCGTCATATATGAACGGCAGAAGCGGTAACCGTGGAGAATGCACACAGCCCTGCCGTTGGGAATACTATCTCGTTGAGCGTAACAGACCTAACGAGTACCTGAAGGTCGAAGAATATGACGACCACTCCGCGCTCCTGTCATCACACGATATGAAGGCAATCGGCTTCCTCGACAAATTGAGAGATGCGGGTGTTGATTCCTTCAAAATCGAGGGCAGAATGAAAACTGAATACTACGTTTCACACGTTGTAAATGCTTATCGCAGAGCAATTGATAAATCTGCTCCCATAGAGCTGTTGGAGGACGAGCTTAATGCCATCAGCCACCGCCCATATAACAGCGGCTTTTACTTCGGCAACCTTGTTCACGACCACAAAAACGACGGTCTTTATCATTGGGATTGCACCTTTGCGGGTGTTGCACTTGAGGACTGTGTTGACGGCAAGCTGAAAATCCAGCAACGCAATTTCTTTAAAACAGGCGACAATATCGAGGTACTTTCTCCCGATTCCTTTGGTATGTCATTCACCTGCACAGGAATATATAACGAAAACGGTGAGCTCTGTGAAACCGCCTGTCATCCACAGGAAATTCTTACCTTAGAGTGTTCTGCGGATGTTAAAAAAGGTGATATTTTAAGAGTTCGCACACCAAAAGAAAAAATCATTACGGATATTTAATTTTATGATTAATTGTGAAATTCTCGCCCCTGCAGGAGCAAGAGAACAGCTTTATGCCGCAGTAAGGTGCGGTGCAAATGCGGTTTATCTGGGCACCGACAACTTTAATGCCCGAAGAAACGCTGACAACTTTACAACCGAAAATTTAAAAGAAGCTGTCGATTACTGTCACTTAAGGAACGTCAAGGTTTACGTAACACTTAACACCTTGATTTTTGACAGGGAGCTCCCTGCCCTTTACGACACAGTCAAGGCCATTGTCCGAAGCAATGCAGACGGTGTAATTGTACAGGATTTGGCAACCGCGAGGGCTGTCAAAGAAATCTGTCCCGCTATGCCCTTACACGCCTCGACCCAGATGGCAGTCCACAACGTATCAGGTGCTAAAGCTCTGGAGGATATGGGCTTTTCCCGTATTGTCCTTGCGCGAGAGCTGTCTTTTGAAGAAATCAGGCTTATAAGACAAAATATAGCAACAGAGCTGGAGGTTTTCGTTCACGGTGCACATTGTATGAGCACATCGGGCAACTGCTACCTATCCGCTATGCTCGGCGAAAGAAGCGGCAACAGGGGGCTTTGCGCCCAAGGCTGTCGCCTTAACTGGGTTTCACAGCACGGCAGGGAATATGCTCTTTCTCTCAAGGATATGTCATATCTTGACAGCATAAAGGATTTAACAGATGCAGGCATAAACTCCTTCAAAATCGAGGGCAGAATGAAACGCCCCGAATATGTTGCCGCCGCTGTCAGCAGTTTAAAAAGCGCCCTTAACGACAATAATTACGATAAAAACACCTTACGTTCCGTTTTCTCCCGTAGTGGCTTTACGGACGGCTACCTGAAGGGCAAACGAACATCGGATATGTTCGGCTATCGTGTGAAGGATGATGTCACATCTGCCGCAAACGTTCTCAAAGAGCTTGAAGCTACGTACAAAAATGACATTCACCCCACCCCATTAAATGCAGAACTAACTTTGTTGCAAGACTCTCCTGCAACTCTTTCACTTTCGTCAGGTGATAAATGCGTTACAGTAGAGGGTGACGTGGCAGAGATACCACGAAACACACCTCTCCCCTACGAAATCGCATTACGCAACCTTTCCAAGCTTGGTGATACACCTTTTTATCTTGATAATTTCACATATCATAACGATTTTGATTTGACTCTTTCCGCATCATCTGTCAACGACTTGCGTCGCAGAGGTGCAGAAAAGCTACAGAATGAATTAACCGCTCTCCGATACGATATTCTGAACTCAAGACCACCTGAAATTGAGGGGCACAAAACCGAAAACAGACTCTCTTACAGAGTACGACTCAACTCATTCTCTCAATTCTCAGCTTCATTGGTAAAGGCAGAACACATAATTTTGCCTATTGATGAGGTTTCAGACAATTGCGACAAATTAAAAGATATTGCAGATAAGATTATTATTGAACTGCCTGCTTTAATTTATCCCAAAAGCGAAGAAGCCATCATCCGCAAGCTGGAATTCCTCAAGGATAAAGGCTTCACAAAAGGTATCACAGGCAATATCGGGGGTATTGCTCTGTTAAAAAAATGCGATTTTTCCGTATTCGGAGGCAACAATCTCAACATTACAAATGTCATATCTGCAGAGGAATATTCTGATATGGGTGTTGAGGATATTACGCTGTCGATTGAGCTTACCCAAAAAGCCATAAGCAATATGGGCGGTAAAGTAAAACGCGGTGCAATTATATACGGCTGTCTGCCTGTTATGTATATGAGAGCCTGTCCGCAAAAAAGCTTTGACGGTTGCGGTAAGTGTAACGGCAACACAACTCTCACAGACCGCAAGGGAATACAATTCCCCCTTTTGTGCCATAATAAGGAATATTCCGTCCTTCACAACAGCATTCCCCTCTACATAGGTGATAAAAACCTATCCGCCCTCGACTTCGGAACGCTGTACTTTACAACCGAGGCAAAAGAAGAATGTGAAAAGATATTCAATATCTGCAAAAACTCACTTCCCTTACCCGGCAAGAAAACAAACGGATTGTTCGCAAGAGAATTATTGTAAATTAACGAAAATTACTGTAAAGGAGTAATTTTATGTCAACTAAAACAGCCATAATAATCGGTGCAGGTCCTGCAGGACTTACTGCCGCATATCAACTGTTGACCACCACGGATATAAAGCCACTCATCCTGGAGGAAAGCGACTTCATCGGCGGTATTTCACGAACCGCCACCCATAACGGTAACCGAATGGATATCGGCGGTCATAGATTTTTTTCGAAAAGTGAACAGGTGAACGACCTGTGGCGTAAGCTTATGCCCTTGCAGGGTGCTCCGTCATTTGACGATATAAAAACCAATACGGAAAAAGAGCTTGTTCCCGGTGGTCCCGATCCTGAGATTGACGAGAAAGTATTGCTCCTGAGAAACAGGGTATCAAGAATATTCTATCTCCGCAAATTCTTTGATTACCCCATCTCCCTCAAGCCGGAAACATTTATCAATATGGGTTTTTCCCGCACGGTAAAAGCAGGCTTCGGCTATCTTCACTCCTGCGTTTTCAAAAAGGACGAGGATTCTCTTGAAAACTTTTATATAAACCGTTTCGGTAAACCTCTGTACGAAATGTTCTTTGAGGACTATACGGAAAAGCTGTGGGGTGTAAACCCATCAAATATTTCTGCCGATTGGGGTGCACAGAGAGTCAAGGGCTTGTCTTTGACAAAAGCCGTACTCAATGTTCTCACCAAGCCCTTCAAGAAAAAGGAAGAGGTGGAAACCTCTCTCATTGAACAGTTCTACTATCCCAAGAAGGGGCCCGGTCAGTTGTGGGAAACTCTCGCACAAGAGGTTGAAGCCTTAGGCGGTAAAATACTCAAAAACAATTGTGTAAAGACCATATCAATCCGTGGCAAGCAGATCCAATCCGTAGGCGTGGAAACACCCGACGGATTTACCGAATACAGGGCTGATTATTACATTTCCACAATGCCTGTCAAGGACCTTGTGGAGGGTATGGGTGAGCAGGCACCGAAAATCGTTGCCGATATTGCCGGCGAACTCCCTTACCGCGATTTTATTACCGTGGGACTCCTTGTTGACAAGCTTCTGCTTGAAAACAAAACAAAGCACAAAACCCTCGGCAATATTGTTCCTGACTGTTGGATTTACATTCAGGAGCGTGATGTAAAAATCGGCAGATTGCAGATCTTCAACAACTGGTCACCTTATATGGTAAAGGACCCTGAGAACACAGTGTGGGTTGGCCTTGAATACTTCTGCTCTGAGGGTGACGAGATGTGGAATATGACCGACAACGACTTCATTGTTTTTGCCGCTGATGAGCTTGCAAAAATCGGCATCATCAACAAAGAAGACATAAAGGATGCTGTCCGCATCAAGGTTAAAAAGGCTTACCCGGCATACTTCGGCTCATACAAGGAGTTTGACAAGGTGCGAGAATACCTTGACTCCATCAGCAATCTTTTCTGCATCGGCAGAAACGGTATGCACCGTTACAACAATATGGACCACTCAATGCTCACTGCTATCGAGGCGGTAAATTGTATCAAACGAGGGTCAAATGACAAGTCTGCTATATGGAACGTGAACACCGAGCAGGAATACCACGAAGAAAAAGAATAAGTCTAAGTCTCCGATTTTATCCCATTAAATCGGAGATTTTTTTTATTTAAATATTCCACAAACTTTACGAGTTACAAATACAGATAAATCTTGCCAATTAGTCTTTTTGTAGCAAGTCCGGCTTTTTCTTAGTGCATTTTGCACAAAAATTCTTGATTTTTTTCATTCATTTTATTCAAGTCACAATCCAAAGTAACACAAATGGCGTTGTGCAATTTGCACAAGCTCATTGTCGCGAGTTTGTGCAACATCACTTGACTTTTTCCAAAAAAGCATTATAATATAACCATAAATTCACGAAAGCGAAAGCTATAAGACAAGAGAACCTCAAAGGTGCACAAAAGCACAAAAAAGCTTTCCCTTTTTAAAATCAATAATAAGCTTTATCCTCCTGTTTTACCCCTTATAAGCGCTAAGACAGGCGATAAAGCAAATTATAAAAAGTTTCATAAAGCCAAAACAAAACAACAGCCGCATTTTTATAATGCGGTTGTTGTTTTTTACTATTTTTTTGCACTATTTTTGTCCTAAATTACATATTGAAAAAGATTATATATTTATTTATAATTTACATTATATCAGGATTAAATAAGGAGGTTTGTCATTTGATAAATATTGCACTTGTGGGTACGTGGCACGTTCACTTTGAAGGCTATGCCAAAGCGGTAGTCACCAGTCCACTTTGTAAGATAACCTCAATATGGGACCCCGACCCAGAAAAAGGTAAAAAATATGCCGAAATGTTCGACTGTTGTTATGAATCTGACTATGACACGCTTTTAGCAAGGTCGGATGTGGATG
Source organism: Acutalibacteraceae bacterium (assembly GCA_045532945.1). Taxonomy (GTDB): domain Bacteria; phylum Bacillota; class Clostridia; order Oscillospirales; family Acutalibacteraceae; genus DTU089. Next base: position 23,840 of record JAZSGZ010000017.1, on the reverse strand, counting down.
CAGTTATGGTTTGCACTTCAACAGATATGCACCACTCTGTAATAAAAAAAGCCGCAGAAGCTAAAAAGCATATTTTCACAGAGAAGGTTTTGTGCTTTACCGAGGCAGAGGCACTTGACGTGGCAAAGGCTGTCAAAGAAAACAACGTTAAATTCTGCATTTCCTTCCCTTGGCGCAGTAAGGGTGACTTTATATGGATTAAAAATGCAGTTGACAGCGGTCTTATCGGAGATGTCAGCTTCTGCCGTATGCGAAATGCACACAACGGCACGTTGGCAGGCTGGTTACCCGACACATTTTATGACCCTGCTACCTGTGGCGGCGGTGCAATGATGGACCTTGGTGCCCACGGAATGTACTTTCTCAACTGGTTATTGGGCGAGCCTGTGAAAGCAACCTCAGCATTTACAAATGTGCAGGTAAAGTCTGTCGAAGATAATGCAGTTACGGTATTCACATACAAAAACGGTGCTATCGGCATAAACGAAACTGCTTTTGTGGCTGCAAATAATCCGTTTGAGGTTGAGCTCGTAGGCTCAAAGGGAACAATCCTTGCAGGTGGCTTTAACGGCAAGGTTTGTTATAATGTAGGGGACGGATGGGTATTCCCCAAAACTCCCGATAACCTTGATGCTCCCATAACATTATGGATAAACGGTATTGAAACCGGCACACCAATCCCTTACGGAATTGACGATGCCGTGGCCCTTTCCGTAGCAATGGAAATGGCATATAAAAATATTATTTAATTTTAAAGGGTGAAAACAATGGAAAACAAAAAATACGTTCCCAAAAAGGAACTGACTGCATTTTGCGTTGCAGGTATGGGTCAGGGTATGATCTATGCCTTGATGTCAAGCTACATAAGTGACTACTACCTCAACGTTTTACAGTTATCCCCCATATTTGTTCTTTTGCTTATGCTTTTTGCACGTATATGGGACGCTATCAATGATCCGCTTATGGGTATGATTGTTGATCGTTCAAACGGCAAAAAAGGTAAAATGATTCCGTTCATCAGATTTGCCCTGCTTCCCATAGCCATCGTCACCTTCCTTATGTACCTGAGTCCCTCACTCTCCCCCATTCAACTGATGGTTTATTCTGCTATTGTTTACGTTGCATGGGGTATGATTTATACCGTTGGTGACGTTTCCTTCTGGGGCCTTCCCAATGTTATGACACCCAACTCAGAAGAGAGAAGCTCGGTTATTTCAATAAGCAAAATCTTCAACTCAATCGGTTCTGCCGTTCCTGAGGTTCTCTTCCTTGTGGTTGGCTTCATCATTGCAGCTTGGGTAGAAAACTCTCCCGAGGCAATTGACCCCCTCACAGTCCAGAAGAGGAAGTATCTTCTCATGGCTGTCATTACAGTAGGTCTCGGTTCCATTCTTTATTCAAGAGTTTGCACAGGCGTCAGCGAGAGAGTTAAAATCCCTGCCAAAAAGCGTCAGCCCGGCGAACCGTCACAGCTCACAAGAATATTCAAGTGCAAGCCCCTTGTCCTCGTTCTTCTTATGGGTGTGCTTTCGAGTGGTCGTTATATGATAGGTGCAGCAGCAATACACGTTGCACGTTACTCTTTCTATATAGGTCCCGAGCTTGCCGGTCTTTCTGAGGCAGCAAGAACAGCCGCCATCGAACAGAGCGTTTCTTCTGTTAAGACCATTTTCCAGATTGGTTCAATCGTAGGTCTCTTCGGCGCCACACTGTTTATGCCCAAGCTTATGAAGAAGTTTGATTACAAAAAGCTTGTTATCGTGTCCTGTCTTGCCGGCTTCTGCGCAAGTCTTGTTACAACACTCGTAGGATGGTTCACAATGAACCTTTACGCTTGCATTCCCTTCGTTATCGTCGCTTGCATTCCCCTCGGTGTCATCAATACCGTTTGTTATGCAATGATATGCGACTGTCTCGACTATATGGAGCTTAAGACAGGCTTCCGCGACAATGCACTCGGTGCCGCTTGTCAGGGCTTCATCAACAAAATCGGTAACGCATTTGCAACCTCAGGTATCGTTATCACATATATGCTTATGGATATTGATCCTGCGAAAATGCTCAGCGCCACAAATATCGTTGCTGCAACCGATGTTGATACATCTATTCGCTTCGCAATGTTTGCCCTCGTTTCCATCGTTCCCGGTGTAAGTATGCTTCTCTGCTCCATCCCCATGTTCTTCTACGATATTGCAGGCGATAAGAAAAAGAAAATGCTGGACGAATTGGCAAGCAAACGAAAAGAAGTCGGTGTAATCGTTGAATCCTGAATAAATTTATAGGAGAATCTATTATGGATTGTATTTTTTGTAAAATCGCAAACGGGGAAATCCCCTCAACAAAGGTTTATGAGGACGACACAGTAGTTGCCTTTAATGATCTTGAGCCTCAGGCTCCCTCTCACATACTTGTTATCCCCAAGGCACACATTTCCTCTGCCGCTGATATCACACCCGAGAACAGTGCGGTTATCGCTCACATCTTCGAGGTAATTGCAAAGATTGCCGAAGATAACGGCTTCAACGACGGCTTCCGCGTTGTAAACAACTGCGGTGACAGTGCGGGACAGACAGTCAAGCACATTCATTTTCACCTTATGGCAGGCAGAGAGTTCACGTGGCCTGCAGGCTGATTCTAAATACCTAAAGAAGGTAATTGAAAATGAAACGACCGATGCTTATTTCAGGCATAACAGCAACAGTTATCCTGGCACTTTTAACCGTTTTCCCTAAAAGTGCCACTGTTATCGTTATCCTGTCTGCATCGGTCTTTGTTATATCCCTCATACTTAAAAAGTATGGAAAGGATACTTTATTAGTCTCTTTTATCTCTATTGTTACAGCAATAGTTACTCTCAGCTTTTCTGCTTTCACATACGCGAGAATCACCCCTTGCCTCAAATATCACGAAACCGTTTCATATATTCAGGGCAAGGTAATCTCTGCTCCCGGAATTGTGAACGGTAACTATGTTTTCACAATAAAAGCAGACAAGGTCGGCGAAGAAGCAGTAAACCAAAATATTACCGTAACATATCCTGCCGACGATGAAACAACTATTTCTCTTTATGATTATCTGTACCTGGGTGATGCAGAATTAATCATTCCCACCGATGATAAAGGCAACTTTTATTTCGGAGATATTGCAGACGGCACACTTCTCAATGCCTATCCTGAAAGAGTACTAAAACTAAGGGACAGCAATAAAACACCGTTTTATTACTGTCTTAAAATAAAAGAAATCGTTGCAGGCAGAATAAACACATCAATAAGCAACAATAATGCAGGACTTCTGTCGGGAATGCTGTTCGGTGACAAAACAGGTATGAGTTATGAAACTGCAAAAGCCTTCCGAAACAGCGGTACAGCTCACCTTCTTGCAGTTTCAGGCTTACACACTGCCCTGTGGTGCGGAATGCTTCTGTCACTACTGAAAATAATTAAAGCAAGCAACAAATCAGGTGTCATTTTATGCACCGTTTTTCTTGTTTGCTTCTGTATCATTTCCGCCTTTACACCGTCCGTAATACGCTCATCAATAATGACCGCGTGTGCTTTATTTGCACCTTTGGTGAAGCGACGTGCAGATTCCTTCAACAGCCTCGGTCTTGCCGTTACCGTATTACTTATATTGAACCCTTATACTATACAGAGCATCAGCTTTCAGCTTTCTGTTGCCGCAACCGTCGGTGTACTCTTATCAGTTCCCACAACCAACAAAATTTTCACAAGATTTAAAGATATCCCGATAAAGCAAGCAAAGTCATTAGTCATCTATCTGCTTTCATCAATAGTAATCAGTCTGTTTTCGGGCTTATTTACTCTGCCTGTTTCTGCATACCACTTCGGTGTTACAACTCTCTTGTCACCCATTGCAAACATTCTCTGTGTCAAGCCTGCATTTTACGGAATGATTACAGGCACGCTTGCGACTGCTCTTTCATTCATCCCCACAGCAATATCAAAGGCACTTGCTTTGACATTATTTGATGTTACCGAGTTCATTCTCGATGTTGTTTCAACCGTTGCAAAGCTCGTTTCTGATATTAAAATCTGCACAATACCTGTACACAAAAGCTGGTTAATCACAGGTGTTTTTATCTGTACGGTAATATTATCTGCAGGTGCCTTGATTTACAAAAGCAAAAGACAAAGCTTAATAATCAAAGCAACAGCAATAACAGCGGTTTTATCTTTGTTCGCTTGCATTTTTATACCGCTCACCGTACCCGGGTACAAAAACACGCTCACAATACTTTCAACGGGCGACAATCTTTGCCTTGTGGTAAGGTCAGGTACACACCACGCACTTCTTGTTAATTCAAAAAAGAAATTACCCGAGGACATCTATGATTATCTACCGAAAGCCACAAGTGAAACCCTTGATTTATATATAGCCACCTACCTGAACCGTACAAATATTTACTCACTTGAATCGATGGGAGAAAGGTACAAGCCCGAGGAAACTCATATCACTAAAGCAATTGAAAAGCTTTGTCGCACAGAGGAAATCGTCCCACCGTCAAACACTATTATCAGAACACACGGCAAATATACTCTGAGTACTGAAATAACCCTTGAAATCATTGACACATACCAGGGTCAATATGCTATAATAAGAAGTAATGAAAAAACGGCTTACGTTCACATTTTCGGTAACACGGCAACAGAAAAAGTTACCGACATATCCGATGCCGATATTCTTGTATATAACGGCAACATACCTGAAGTAATAAAGCTCCGGGTTAACTCAATAATCATAAGCAGTGACAGTGACCTGCTTATTGATGAGGATATTCCGTACCTGGAAACAAGGTGCGATAAGCTATCCTTTACCGCAAGTGACGGTAACATACAGATAAACCTATAATTCCCAAAAGGAGTAACTATGGCACAGTTTAATGAAGACGCCTTAAAAAAACAAATTAAAAACGGTGATTTCGCCCGTGTATATTTCATTTACGGCAACGAGGGATACCTCAAACAGCACTATGCCACAATGATATGCAACACTACCGTAAGCAAGGATTTTGCGGATTTCAACCTCAAAAAGCTTGACGGCAAGGACACCTCGCTCAATGAAATATATGACTGCATCTCATCGTTTCCTATGATGAGTGATTACTCCTGCACACTTGTAAAGGACTTTCCCCTTACAGAATATGTAGGCGACCGTGGTAAGCTTGACTCCGAATTCCAGACAGTTATCACCGACATCCCCGAAACATCTGTCCTTGTTTTCTGGATGGATACCACAGAGGTTGATGAAAAGCTGAGTAAATGGGCAAAGCTTATTAAATTGTTTGACGAATTGGGTGTATGTGCCAGAATTGACAAGCGCACCCGCTCGGCTCTTGAAAAGCTCCTCGTATCATCTGCCGCCAAGAAAAATTGCACCCTGTCAAGGGATAATGCGGCTTATATACTTAATCTTGTCGGTGAGGATATGAGCACTCTACAGAACGAGCTTCACAAGGTTTGTTCTTATGCAGGCTCGGGTGAAATTAGCCGTGAGCACATTGATAAAACAGTTATAGTATCAGTTGAAGCAAAGATTTTCCAGCTTTCACGGATGATTGTCAAGGGTGAAGCTGACCGGGCATTCGAAAACCTGGGAAATCTCTTTAAGCTACGTGAAGAACCCATTGTTATATTGAGCGTGCTTTCAAAGGCTTTTGTTGATATGTACCGTGTCAAGGCTATTAAGGAAACAGGTGTCCCCTACTCCCGCCTTGCAGAGGATTTCCCCTCTGCTTACAAAGGCAGAAGCTTTATACTTGACAATGCCGCAAACGACGGTAAGGGCTACACAATAGCACAGTTGAAAAATGCTATGGATATTCTTTCCGATGCAGACAGAAGACTCAAATCCACAAATGAGGACGGCAAAACCGTTATCGAAGAACTTATTTTAAGGTTGTTGAGATTATAATGATTAAAATTGACCGTGTTGTTATTGTTGAAGGTCGTTATGATAAAATAAAGCTGTCATCCGTAATAGACGGCATAATTATTGAAACAGAGGGCTTCGGCATATTCAACAACAAGGAAAAACAAGCCTTAATCCGCCGACTGGCAGAAACAAAGGGCTTGCTGATACTCACGGACAGCGACTCCGCAGGCTTCAAAATCCGCTCATTCATCCGCGGTATGGTGCCTGCCGACCAAATCAAGCACGCATATATCCCCGATATTTTCGGCAAGGAAAAGCGTAAATCAGAACCCTCAAAAGAGGGTAAATTGGGTGTAGAGGGAATCCGTCCCGAGATTATAATCGAGGCTTTGGAGAAGGCAGGTGTTTTGTGCGAGGAGGTTGATAATACTCCCCGTCGCGAAATCACTAAGTTGGATTTATATGAGGACGGACTTTCAGGCAGACCCGACAGTGATGCTTTGCGAAAAAAACTGCTCAAGCACCTTGACCTGCCCGAAAGACTTACCTCAAACGCACTTGTGCAGATACTCAACACCTTCCTCACCTTTGACCAATACAAAACAGCAGTTAAGGAAATTAAAAATGGTTAACAAAAACGATGAATTCAAACTGAATATAACAGGCTACACCTCCGAGGGTGGCGGTGTCGGTAAATATGACGGACAAGCTGTTTTCGTTGAAAATACCGCTGTTGGTGACGAAATTCTTTGCCACGTTATCAAGGCTAAAAAGACCTATGCTGTTGGTAAAGCAATTAAAATATTAAAGCCCTCAAAGCACAGAATTGAGCCTGAGTGTACCGCCTTTAAATCCTGTGGCGGTTGCTCATTTGCCCATATAACTTATGAGGAAGAGCTGAGCCTTAAAGAGCAAAAAGTAAAGGATGCTTTTTCACGCATCGGGGGTCTCAATGTACCGTTTGCCCCAATTATAGCCTCACCCTCTGTGTGGCGTTACCGCAACAAGGCACAATATCCTGTCCGACGTGAAAACGGTATTCTCAACATCGGCTTTTATGCAAAGAAAAGCCACCGCGTAATTGACGGCGGTGACTGTCTTCTTCAACCCGAGGAATTTACACAAATTGTTGAAATTGTAAGGGGTTGGATAAGCAGAAATACGGTTACTGTATATAGTGAAACCACCTGTAAGGGACTTGTAAGACATCTGTATCTCCGCAAGGCTTTTGCCACAGGAGAGATTATGGTCTGCCTTGTAATAAACGGCAAAACTATTCCGGCACAGGATGACCTTACAGAAAAACTCAAATCTGTATACGGCTTCAAAACACTTATACTTAACATTAACCGCGAGGAAACAAATGTTGTCCTCGGCAAGGAATGTATTTCCATTCTCGGTGACGGCTACATCGAGGATATTCTTTGCGGTGTGAGGGTTAAAATATCTTCCCTCTCGTTTTATCAGGTGAACCGCGATGGTGCAGAGCTGTTGTATGGCAAAGCCGCTGAATATGCCTCAGTAAGCGGTGATGAGGATATACTTGACCTTTACTGCGGTGCGGGTACAATCGGTCTGTCAATGGCAGATAAGGTGAAATCCGTCACGGGTGTGGAAATCATCCCCGAGGCTATTGAGGATGCAAAAAAGAATGCACTTAACAACAATATAAATAACGCAAGATTTATATGCGGTGATGCTTCAATTGCAGCACAAAAGCTGAAAGCAGAAGGCATTACACCCACAACAATTATTCTTGACCCGCCCCGCAAGGGCTGTGCCGAGGAATTGCTGAAAACAGTTGCGGATATGTCACCCGAAAAGATAGTTTATGTTTCCTGTGATCCTGCCACACTTGCAAGGGATTGCGCAAGACTTCAACCCTTGGGCTACACAGTACAAGAGGTAACACCTGTGGATATGTTCCCGAGAACAGCACATGTAGAGAGTGTGTGTCTGCTGTCAAGAAAGTAAACATAGGAGGGTATTATGGCGAAAGAAATCCACCCAAAAGATACAACAAGAAATATGGCATATGAACTTTGGATGAAAGCGCCAAATCCAATGGTTACTTTCTTTAAGACTTTAGATGTAACAAATATAATCAAAGTCAGTAAGAAAAAGAACATGAAGTTCAATATGCTTCTGAATTATTGCATTGGAAAAGCAGCAGTAAGTGTAAAAGAATTTTACATACTTCCGGTTGGTGATAAACTCATACAGTATGATACCCTTGCAGTAAATACTATTGTGAAGAATAAGAATAATGAAGTAAGTTCTTGTGATATTATGCAAACAGATGATTTAAATGCGTTTAATCAGGAATATTTGGGATACACAACACAGGTTGCCCAAACTTGCAAGGACCGAGATTTGTCAGAAGAAAGTATGGTTATTGGCACATCAGCAATTATTGATACCGAAATTGATGGTGCTGTTGGTATGAATAGTGGTATTTTCAACAATCCATTTATCATTTGGGGAAAATACAGAAAGAAATTATTCAGATATGAATTGCCAATTTCATTTCAGTTTCACCATACGCAAATGGATGGAGCACACGCAGGCAAATTTTTAGAAAACCTACAAAACGAAATCAAAAAAATATAAGGAGCAAGTATATGAGCAACGAATTACCAAGAACCTATGTCCCCTTTAAGGAATGGAAAGAAAAATCAAAGCAGACTGAGTACACAGAAAAAACGCCCTTGCTCAACAAGGACGGTACGCTCAATGCAAAAGGTTGGGCAAGGCACGATGTTTTCCGGTATGACCGCAACCTTGTCAAAAAGGGAATTATGAGCCGTAAGGAATGGGATTTTTATACCATTTCCGATGATAAATATCAGATTCTCGTCAGCTTTGCAAACATTACTGTTGGCGGTTATGTTTCTGCTAAGCTTATGGATATAAAGACAGGCGAGGTTATTGTCGATGCTATGCAATACTTCCTCGGCACAAACAAGCACGTCCCCCCTGCAACAAGTGAAGCTCCCAACCGCTACAAGGACAAAATCGGCAAGGCAGAGTTTGATTTTGACACCAAAGAAACCTCGCGCACATTGTGGTTCCGCAAAATGCACAAGGGCAAGCTTGTTGAGGTTAACGTACAGATGGATATCCTCCCCGACTCCGAGGTTATTACCACCGTTCTCCCCTTTAACGAGGATAAAACAAAGTACTTTATGACCACCAAGCAGATGTGTATGCCCTGTGAGGGTACGTTCAAGTATGGTGATTTTACATACTCCTTCAATAAAGAAAAGGCTTTTTGTGCCCTTGATTGGGGCAGAGTAAACACCGTTCACAAAATGGTATGGTACTGGGGTAGCGGTTCTACTTATCACTATGACGAAAAGGGTGAAAAACACCTTTTAGGATGGGAAATCACATGGGCTATCGGTGACGAAAGCCACGCTACGGAAACTGCAATTTTCTATGACGGCAAGGCACACAAAATCGGTGCGGTTGATGTTGAAAAGTTCCCTAAGGGCAGATTTATGGAGCCTTGGAAAATCATTTCCGAGGACGGTCGTTTCAATATGACTATGACACCAACGCTTGATAATCATAGTGATATTGACCTGAAAATAGGCAGAATGAATTGCCACCAGATTTACGGCCTGTGGAACGGTGACGTAACCCTTGACGACGGCACCAAAATAGAAGTTAAGGATTTACTGGCATTCTGCGAATACGTAGAAAACAGATGGTAAAAATAATCAGACCCTCAGGAAAAATCCTGAGGGTCTGAATTTTTGTCTTATTTTTTAATTTCCTTTGCAGTTAAAATTGCTTCACTGCTTGCCATATATGAGATATTTACCTTATCACCTACATTAAGGATAACAACACCTGCATCGTCAGATGCTGCAATTGAGTAGTAAACAGGCTTGTTATCAACTGCGATATAGTAAATGCTGTTGCCGTTTACAACTGCACTTCTGATATCTGTGATTGTACCTGTCACCTTTGAAAGCTCTGCAGGCTTCTGTGCGCTGCCGCCGTCACCTGTGTCGCTACCGCTCAGAGCATCGGGTAATACTGCATCGTAAGAGATTTCAAGTACCTTCTTGGTGCTTGCTTTTACTCTTTCAACATAAGCCCTGAGACAAGCTTCAAGGTCGGGGTTAGCGTCGTTTTCGCTACGAACCGCATCGTTAACACGCTCAACACTTACCATTGCATAGCTTTTAACAATATCGTTATCCTTAAGTGCCATAAAGTATGTTGCTTCACCATCAATGTTAAGAAGGATGGGGAAGGTTGCCTCCCAGCCCTTATCGGAAACGATACCCTGTGCGGATTTCTGTGCACCGCTTTCGGTTGTACCTGCAATTTTCTGGAAAACTGCTTCCTGTGTACGCTGGTTGATAATAGCAAAACCGATGATAGAATCGTCATTTGTTACAGATGTAACACCTGTGTAAAGCCAAACGTCATCGCCACTTGCGATACAGCTTGCGCCCTGTGTTGTTACAACAACGTTTTCCTGACCGATATAGCCGTTGATAAAACCGCCGTTGTACTTACCGTAGTAGTTATACTGTTGAATAAGAAGGTCCTCAGAGTAAATCTGGTCAATCCACTGAATGCTTGCATCGTTCTTAATCTTATCAAGATCGTAATATTCAATGTTATTTTTGTCACAAGCATCAACAAGAACAACACCGATAACATTCTTACCGCCAAGGAGACCAACTGTGTGGTCAATGCGCTCACATACCCAGTAGGGATGTCCTTCCTCATTAATTTCGAGTGAAGGTGTACCAAACATAAATGTGGGATATTTGAAACGGAGCACACGGTCAAGACGCTCATTGAGGTATTCGCCTGTGGAAACCTTGATGTTGGGTAAACCGGCATCGCCAAGCTTTACAACCTCTGCTTCCTGAGTGTACATATTAACCTTTACATAAGCAGGGAAGCCTTCCTTTGTGTTCTTAATCCACTTGAACACATCACCGTATTTCAGAGGATAAATTCTGTAAGGATTACCCTCAAAGTTAATCTGTGTTGAATAAGCTTCGTCAATAACAAACTGTGAAACATATTCGCTGAGTTCACCGAGTGTCTTGTTTGCGAGAACAAATGCCGCATTCTTGTCAATCATAGGAACAGAGCTGAAGTCCTCAAGGCTCTTGATTGTTGTGATACTCTTTTCACTCTCGCCGAAGTCCTGTGTTTCAACTGCGATGATTTTGCTGTAATCCTTTGCTCTGAAAAGAGGTGCTGATGTAAGGTAACCAATACCGAAAACAAGCGCAAAGCCAAGACCTATAATAACGGGGATTGTTGCCCTTCTCTTAACGTAAGGAACATACTCGGGCTTTGCAAAAGCCTTTGTGGTAATAAATGTCATAACCACATAAATCGCAATTATAATAGCCACATAGATATAAAGGTCAGGTGACTTGAAGTTGAGTGCAGGAAGCATAAAGTAATATGCAACAGCCGCACCAATAATAGTTGCAATAATACAGATAATGATTTTAAGAATCTTTTTCTCAGGTGGGATAACAACCTCTTTGGGTCTGCCCTTTCCGGAAAAATCCACTTTAATAGGGTCCATTATAACAACTCCTTTGAAATAAATACCAATATATTATAAACCAAGGCGCATATAAAAACAAGCCTTAAATTATAAACAATTTACGACTTTTCCTCTACCTTCCAATCACAAACACCGGCATAAACATCACCGGTTTCATCAATTCCTGTAATATTGGGGTTTACTGAAATAACTGCCTTCCTGTGGAAAAGCGATATTATGGGCACGTTTGTTGCAAGACTCTCGGCAAACTCCGTTGCAGAAAGCTCACCGCTGCGGTAATCTGCATATTCCTTGAAGAACTCTTCATCCACACCATAGCTTACACTACCGCCCTTGGTGAAAAATGCCGACATATTGCAGTTGTTAGTCAGTACCGTTTCACCGATATAAAGTCCGTAATGACCTTCATCCAAGGCTTTTTCAAAGTCCTCGGCAGTTTTCTTCTCCACAATGTATGCATTAAAGCCAAGCTCTGTCAACGATTTTTTCAAGGCCTCTGCTACATGCAGCTTATACTGATTCTGCGAACACACAAGAATACTCACACTCAATGTACTGCTGCCGTTTGTTCTGAAGCCCTTGTCAGTAACCTTATCGTAGCCGTTGCGCTCCAATATGGCAATAGCCTTTTCAGGATCACCCTTTACACCTGCAATATTTGTCAGGTCAAGGCGGTAATTCTGCTCTCTGAAGGGTGTAACCGTAGGAACACCCTGTCCCAGGAACGAGGAAGCCGCAATAACAGAACGGTCAATACCGATGTTTATTGCCTGTCTTACCCATTTGTTGCTTGTAGCAGTACCCTGCCACTTAGAATTTACACCCACATAAACAAAGTTGTTTATGTTCTGTGAAATTGTTTTGGAGGACAGATTTATATAATTACCTGAACCAAGGTCGTTTTTATAAACGCTGATTTCGTTTGCCTTGAAAGGGTAAACAGGACTTGAAACACCTGCCATATCGTGAAGTGCAATCTGCTTATTCCACCCTGCTTTGAAGTCACGGTGGTGAACATTAACCTGAAGATAGGGAATATCATCAAGGTACTCAACAGAATATTTACCACTGCCGATATATTCCTTACCCGATAATCTTATTATAGGAAAATCCAGAATATTTAATGCCATATAATCAGGATTAATAAGATTAAATACAATAGTGTATTTATCCTTAACGGTAACAGATGAAATATTGCTGAGTGATGCCTTATAATAGGCGTTGTTCTTTGCCCTGTCGTAGGATGCCTTAACATAGTCCGCCGTGAGGAGAACACCATCAGTAAATTTCACGCCCGAAAGAAGCTTAACCGTAACGGTTTTACCTTCAATTTTTCCGCTGACTGCAAGCTGAGGAAGTGCATTGCCGTCGAGTGTCGGTGTGAACAAGCCCTCATAAATAACGGGTATAAGATCCCTGTTATAACTGCTCTTTGCGGAGTATGGATAAAAATCGTCAGAGCTGATATACGGCAGGGAAATATCTGCATCAATAATCTGCGTGGGTAAAACGTATTCTTCTGTCTGTGTGGGCTCTTCGACCTTATTTTTACCACAGGCACAAAGCGCAAAAAGAACAGAAGCAACGAGCACAATTGAAATAATTTTTTTCATCCCGTAATACTCACCCTTTCTATAGATTTTGCTTTGCCTGTCTTTTCATCAATCTCAATTATACAACCGTTCATTGTGTATTCCCCTTTCGGGTTTTCAAAACGAACGGGAAGATTTGTTCTGAATTTCTTAATGACCAGCTCGGGTGTAATCCCCAAAACTGATTGAGTAGGACCGACCATACCCACATCTGTAATATATGCCGTGCCCTTCGGTAAAAGCTGTTCGTCGGCGGTCTGCACGTGGGTATGTGTACCCAGAACCGCAGTAACCCTACCGTCAAGATAAAATCCAAATGCGCGTTTTTCTGCAGTTGCCTCAGCATGAAAATCGACAATCACGGTTTTACATCCGTCAACCTCAGCAAGTGCTTTATCTATTTCAATAAAGGGATTTGCCAAAGGCTCTGAGAAAACAGTACCCAGCATATTGATAACCGCAACTCTGTACCTACCCTTATCAATTATGCTTACACCCTTGCCTGGCGCACCTGCAGGATAATTGTATGGTCTGACAACAGGAACATCACCTTCAAGAAACTCCATAATCTCGGGACGTCTGTACACGTGATTACCCATTGTAAGCATATCAACACCGCTGTCAAGAATCATATTAACGGACTTGGGTGTGACACCGTTACCCTGTGCCGAATTTTCACCGTTGGCAATGCAGACGTCAATATTATTTTTTCTTTTAAAACCGGGCAATCTGTGCAACAAAAAATCACAACCGCCCTCACCAACAACGTCACCTAAAAAAAGCAAACGCATATTGTGTACCATCGTTTCTATATAGAGTGAGCGTGTTCGAACCAAATATGCCTTAAATGTCCGATTTCACGCACCTTTTATATTTTTTTGTCTTGATATACGACAGTATAACTTCGCCAAAGAAAATCTAAAATGCACGCAAACTCGAACATTTAAGGTTCTGCGAAGTTTAATACTTGGCAATTTTTTCAGTAACAAGGCAAAACTCGCAGGAAGGCTTTCTCCTTTCAAGAGTTTTAACGATGTTACGGGGAAAAGTGACTGTATTAAACCATATCTGGTTCGAACACACTCACTCCGCATTAAAACAAGCGAAACCACCTTTGTTTGGGGTTCCGCTTGATTCTTAATTATTTTGCAAAATCAATTGCACGGCTCTCCCTGATAACATTAACCTTAATCTGACCGGGATATTCAAGCTCGCCTTCAATCTTTTGAACGATATCACGGGCAAGAAGAACCATCTGGTCATCGGAAACCGCTTCAGGCTTAACCATAATACGAACCTCACGACCCGCCTGAATAGCAAAGGCATTATCAACACCGGCAAATGATGTTGTAATCTCTTCAAGCTTCTGAAGGCGCTGTATGTAGGACTCGATGTTCTCACGTCTTGCGCCGGGTCTTGCAGCTGAGATAGCATCTGCCGCCTGAACAAGACAAGCAATAACGGTTTTTGCCTCAACATCGCCATGGTGTGCCTGAATAGCGTGGATAACCTGCTCACTTTCCTTATTCTTACGAGCAACCTCAACACCAAGCTCGATGTGTGTACCCTCTTTTTCGTGGTCAAGGGCTTTACCTATATCGTGCAAGAGACCTGCACGCTTTGCAAGCTTAACATCGGCGCCAAGCTCTGCCGCCATAAGACCTGCAAGGTATGATACCTCAAGTGAATGGTTAAGAACATTCTGACCGTAGCTTGTACGGTACCTGAGCTTACCGAGGAGCTTAACAATCTCACCGTGAAGGCCGTTCACACCTGCATCAATAACAGCCTTTTCACCTGTCTGGCGAATGGTGTTTTCAACCTCACGCTTTGATTTTTCGTACATTTCCTCAATACGGGCAGGGTGAATTCTGCCGTCTGAAACAAGCTTTTCAAGGGTGAGCCTTGCAATCTCACGACGTACGGGCTCAAAGCAGGAAACTGTAATTGCCTCGGGAGTGTCGTCGATAATGAGGTCAACACCTGTAATTGTTTCGATAGTACGGATATTTCTACCCTCACGGCCGATGATACGACCCTTCATTTCATCGCTGGGAATTGTAACAACGGAAACCGTTGCCTCTGCCGCGTGGTCGGCAGCACAGCGCTGAATTGCGCCTGAAATAACCTCACCGGCAAGCTTATCCATATCATCCTTGAGCTGTTGCTCATAGTCATAGATTTTAGTAGCTTTTTCGTGAGTAAGCTGTTCATCAAGGCTCTTAAGGAGCACATCCTTAGCCTGTTCCTTTGAATAACCGGAAATCCTCTCAAGAATTTCAAGCTGACTTCTTTTAAGTGATTCAACCTCCTGCTCTTTTTCCTCAATTGCCTTGATTTTCTGAGCAAGTGCCTCTTCTTTCTTTTCCTGTGCTTCAACCTTTTTGTCAAGGTTTTCTTCCTTTTGAGTAATTCTGCGTTCCTGACGCTGTACCTCTGCACGTCTTTCGCGGAGGTCGTGCTCTGTTTCGGAACGGAGCTTATGAATTTCATCCTTAGCTTCAAGGATGGATTCTTTTTTCTTCTGTTCTGCTTCGGTCATTGCATTGTTGACAATTCGTGCCGCCTCTTGTGTAGCAGAGCCGATAGCTGCCTCAGCAACCTTTTTGCGATGTGCGCCACCGAGAACAAAGCCCACAACACCGCCGACAACAAGTGCAATTACACCGATAATAATGTAAACACCCACTGAATGTTTCTCCTTTCTGTAAATTCTTCAAAAATCAATAATAAATAATAAAAATGACGGATGAACCATCCGTCATACCTGGCAGGAAAACCTGCATATAATAAAAGTTTTGTAACAGGCGTTCCCACGCGTGCTAAAATATCTATATACAAAATAAAAATAATTACTCTTTTTGAAAAAATCTATAAAAATAAATATAAAATATATAAACAACAAAACTATTATCATACAATACGGATAGTGTATTATTACCACAAATAACACATCATCTCGTATATTATAATAAATCCTCACCCAATAGTCAAGAAAATACGGGCATAAATATTTATTTTTTTGTATATTTATTTCTAAACTGATTTATTTTATTTCTCTAAATTATGCTATTCAAACAAAAATCACATTATTTCGTGAAAAACGCTACTCACCTCATAAAGTATTTTCTCTGCCTCAATTCTTTCTTTTTTGTATTTTTCTTCATATCTCACAGACTCATTTTTCCAAAGAGAAAGCAAGTGACCGAAAGTCAGCATTGTCTCAAATGCGGCTTCTTTACCATATTTTTTCTTCAAAAAACCGATAATTTCACACGGATCTGCATTATCCTGAGCAAAAAGATATCCCTTTTGTGCAAGATATCCGCAAAGATTTTTACCCTTTTCTTCATCAGAAGTGCAGGAAAGCACAGCATCGATACGCCTTTCAACCTCTTCAACCGACAGCAAAAACGCTGTTGTCATAAATATGCCCATCAGTTTTTGGTTGAAGCCTCTTTTCCTGAAAGCTCCTATGTAATCGGCAACAATCAAATCCACCTCTTTATTTTGTTCATCAGGAGCTGTTTTACTGTCAAGCATCCATTGGGGAATATTATTATTCATAGCAAACCTCAAATAAAATTAATACATATATTATAAGTAAATCAATTTATAAAATCAATGTAATTTGTTTAAAAAATAACATTTATTGACATTTATCAGCAGTTATTTTATAATCGGATTGCAACCCAAATAAGTGGTGGAGTCTGGCAT
Organism: Acutalibacteraceae bacterium; assembly: GCA_045532945.1. Taxonomy (GTDB): domain Bacteria; phylum Bacillota; class Clostridia; order Oscillospirales; family Acutalibacteraceae; genus DTU089. The sequence continues at coordinate 7,085 of JAZSGZ010000017.1, read as the reverse complement.
AATTTGTTATTACAAATTATTTATTAGGTTGCGGGTTTATTTTATGTTTTTATAAAACAAACTATTCCACCGTCCTTTATATGCATTGCATATAGGGGCGGTTTTTATTCAGACAAATTTTTACCACCGGAATCGGAGTATTCAAAATGAGTCAAATCACTATTGTGGCACTTGTTATATTTGCCATAACCTATGTTCTGATGATGATATTTCAGAAAATTCGTCCTCACATTGTTGCAGTTTCTGCCCTGCTTTTTATTGCGTTGGGTGTAATAGCAACCGTAAAGCCCGATTTATTCGGACCCGACTTTTTCACAACTGCAACAGGTAGTTATTCATACGGCATAACCAATGCATTATCAGAAATTGACTGGAATGTTATTATGATGATTGCCGGTACAATGGGTACTGTTTACCTTTTCATTGAGTCAAAGATGCCACAGCTTCTCTCGGACCTGCTCATTTCAAAGATGCCAAATATGAAATGGGTGGTTGTTGTTATTTCATTGTTTGCAGGTATTGTGTCTGCCTTTGTTGACAACGTTGCAACCGTTCTTATGATTGCACCGGTTGCTCTGGCTTTCTGCAAAAAGCTGGAAGTTTCACCTGTGCCTGCCATTATCTGTATAGCAGTTTCATCAAATCTTCAGGGTGCAGCAACCCTTGTGGGTGATACTACTTCAATCCTACTCGGCAAAGCTGCTAACCTTGACTTCTCAGACTTTTTTGTTGATAGTGGCAAACCCGGTATGTTCTGGGTAGTTGAGGCAGGTGCAATCGTCTCTGCTCTCATCATATTATTTATGTTCCGTAAAGAAAACAGTCCAATCGCTTTCGAGTCGCGCACAAAGGTTGAAGACTACGTCCCTACATATCTGCTCGTAGGCACAGTCGTGGCTCTCATTGCAGCATCATTTATCCCGTACAAAAGCGCGGCAGAACCCGGTCAATTCTACAAGCCCGATATCACAAACGGCCTTATCTGTATTGCATTCTTTGTAATAGGCGCAGTAAGGGAATTGGCAATAAAGAAAAATAAAGATATTGTTAAAAATGCTTTCAAAGAAATCGACTATTACACAATAGTACTTCTCACCTGCTTATTTATAGTTATCGGTGGTATCAAGGCTGCCGGTGTTATCGATGTTATAGGCAGTGCTATTGCGAGCCTTGGCTCGGGCAACATTTTTGTTGTTTATACAATTGTTGTTTGGATGTCCGTAATACTTTCTGCATTTATTGACAACATACCCTACACAGCAACAATGCTTTCAATTATGCCTGTTATCGCCCTTGATTTAGGTATGGCAGACCCCAAGCTGCTTTACTACGGTCTCCTTTGCGGTGCAACACTTGGCGGCAACCTTACACCAATCGGTGCCAGCGCAAACATCGCCGGTATAGGCATCCTTCGTAAAGAAGGCTACGAGGTCAAGAGTACAACATTTATGAAATATGGTATTCCCTTTACACTTTCGGCCGTTACCACAGGCTACATCTTACTTTGGGTAATATGGGGTTAAACAATTAATTAAAGCCTATCGGAGTAAAATCCGATAGGCTTTGTTTTATTCTCCGCTGTAAGTAGGAGCATTTTTAGGTGCGGTACCCTTTACAACCTCGTGATAATACTTGTAGGTCATGGGAGTTTCCTTCTTAAGATTACCTGCATCTGTAACCTCTCCGAGAAAAACTGTGTGAGTTTCAGTTTCCATTGTGTTTATCACCTTACAGGTAATGTAACTCATTGCCTGAGGTAACACGGGAAGATAACCCTTTACAAGTGGTTCGATTCCCTCAAACTTATTATAGTCCTTACCACTGCGGAACCCGAAGGTACCGATAACCAAGGGATCAACATTTTCACTCAACACATTAAGGGCAAACACTCCTGTGTCCTTGATGCACTCGTTTGTGTAATTGTCGTGGTTAATTGAAACTGCAACGGTAGCAGGCTTTGAGGTAATCTGCATTGCGGAGTTGGCAATACATCCGGTAGGCTTACCCTTTGCCCACGTGGTTACGGCATAAACTCCGTAAGATAAATTGAATAATGCGGTCATATCCATTATATCATCTCCATTAACAAATAGTTACTGTATAAAAATTATAACACCGCAAAACACAAAAGTCAAAGCCCGACGAAATATTCTGTCGGGCTTGATTTTATACTTCATAAAAAGATTCTTTTGTTAAACCGCAAACAGGACATTCCCAATCATCGGGAATTTTCTCCCAGGGTGTATTTGGAGCAATGCCGTTTTCGGGGTCACCCTTTGCAGTATCATAAATATATCCGCATGGACATTCATATCTCATAAACAATCTCTCCTTTTAAGTTTATAACCTTAATTTTGCCATTGATTACAAGAATTATTCAAAATTTGAAACAAATACAACAGTTTTATTGTCAATTTCACATTAACTCAAGCTCATTATAATTGTTAATATAAACATCCGCAAGTTTTTTCAGTTCATCCTGCATAGGCTCACTTTTATCATAAATACCCACAACATTGTAGCCGTTAGCCTTGGCGGTTTTTGCCGCATACAAAGCATCCTCAAAAACCCATGTGGTTTCTTTATCCGTCCCCAATTCCTTAAGCACAACATCATAAACCTTAGGCTCCTGCTTGGAAGCCCCTACCGTATATGTGGAATATATGGGTGAAAAGTAATGAAGCATATCAAACTTTTTCATAACTGCAATGAGAGCAGACTCCCCCGTAGCAGTAGCGATGCCCATCTTCACTCCCTTTTCCTTCAGCTTATCAAGAAATTCGATTATATCGTTTTTAGGCTCGGTATCCTCAAGATACCTCTTTTTTATACACAGAAAAAACAAATCAAACAATTCCTCATAGGTTTCCTTCATATTGAAATGCTCTTTTGCTGTGATTATGGCCTCACGCAGGTAAAGATTGTCAAATATCTTTTTGTCTTCATCTGTCAGCTTTAATCCGAGCTCGTCAAAGAACTTGTATTTTATCCCTTTCCACACGTGCATAGAGTCAAACAAGGTACCGTCAAAATCAAATATTGCACCTGTTATCTTGATTTTATTATCCTTCATTTGCACAAATCCTTTTTAATAATATTAATCATAATTTTCCCGCTGATAATTATATCATCCGCCACTTTCAAAATCAACTCAGATATTATCAAAAATATATTTACAAATCGGTATTGTTTGTTATAATGAGGTTGCAAAAAACAATTCATTTTTGATGTGGGGTGATTACAAAAATGAAACTGATAACAAACAAGCCCATTCCCGAAAAATATCAAACCTGTTCAAGTAATTGCGTGAATGAAAGCGATATTTTGTTTGCGGTTGTGGGTGACCTGAATCTCAAGGGTCGATATGCTGAATCCTTACTGTTATTTACCAAGGACAAGCTTGTTGCCTTTGACGAATGTTACGAAAACACATTTTACCGGCTGAATTATTCGGAGATTGAAAATGCCGAAGTAAAACGTTTGTATGGTAACGCTGTTTTCAGGGTAACATTAAAGGACGGTAAAAAGAAATCAATTCTCCGCTTCTCCTATGCCTCGGCAGAGGTTGCCGATGCCGCTGCAGTTTTTGTTAATGCGATAAACAACGGCTCCGACTATGAGTACGAAGCAGAAACCGTAAAGTCCGTCTATCACAAGCAACGGTGCTTTTGTCCCAAGTGCGGAAGAAAGCTTCCCAATCCCGAGGCAGAGTGTATCAACTGTGCAGGCAAGGGGAAAATCGTTTCAAAATTTGCAAGGTACGTTATCCCCGAAAAGAAGTCGCTTTTCATTTGTATGCTTCTGTCCGTGGCGGCAACAGGCCTTTCCCTCGCTCCGCCGTACATAACCAAAATAATGGTTGATGATGTTATTCCGTCGAAGGATTCTTCAAAATTAGTTACTGTATTGGTTGCACTTCTGGGCATATACATACTCCAATATGTAATGAACGGTCTGCGGTCATACAAGCTCCGACTTGCAGGTGACCGAATAACACTTAACTTGAAAAAGGATATTTATGAAAAGGCTCAATACCTGCCCTTAAGCTTCTATGACAAAATATCCACCGGTTCTGTTATCAACAGAGTAAATTCCGATGCAGGTGTTATTCAGACATTCATTATGAAAATCACGCAGGAAGCCGTTGTACAGGCTTTCACCCTTGTGGGTCTTGTCATAATAATGTTCAGTATGAGCTGGAAGCTTGCTCTTTTCTCATTAATTCCCGTTCCCGTTGTGGTTGTTGCCGGCAGACTTTTCGGTAAAATCATCGGACCGAAATATATGCGCCTGTGGAGAAGAAGTGCATCAATTTCCACAGTTCTTGCAAACTCCATTCCCGGCGTGCGTGTTATCAAGGCATTTACCAACGAAAGTCAGACAATAAAGAAGTTCGAACGTTATTGCGACGAATGGTACAAGGAAGACAAAAAGGTTGCTGTTCCCGCTGCCGTATTCCCCTCAGTTATTACATTTCTTGTAACCTGCGGTTCAATTGTTGTGTGGTTCCTTGGCGGACAGATGGTAATTACAGGCAACAGCGAAATCTCACTCGGTCTGCTTGTTTCATTTGTTTCTTATGCAAGTATGTTCTACACTCCCATTAACTTTTTCGCAAATATGAGCGACTCGTACCAGAATACTCTTGCATCTGCGGAGAAAATCCTTGATATTGTAGATGCCGAGCCTGAAAACAACTTCGGCAAGGGCAACACATTGGAACGAATGCAGGGCAAAATCGAATTCAAGAACGTTAACTTTGCCTTTGACCGTTCAAAGAAGGTTCTTTCAAACATCAATCTCACAATCGAGCCCGGTGACATTGTAGGTATAGTAGGTACAACAGGCTCGGGTAAGTCCACACTCATAAATCTGTTAATGAGATATTATGATGATTACGACGGAGAAATTCTCGTTGACGGTGTCAATGTCAAGGATATTGATATGAAATACTACCGTGACTCAATCGGTTACGTCCAGCAAGAGCCTCTTATGTTCCGTGATACCATTTTCAACAACATTGCTTTTGGCAGTGGTCATGTTCACGTGGAGCAGGTAATCCACGCGGCAGAGGTTGCAAATGCACACGGCTTTATATCCAAGCTCCCCGATGCGTACGACACTATGCTGGGTGAACGGGGTGTAGGACTTTCGGGCGGTGAACGTCAGCGTGTATCCATCGCGCGAGCTGTTCTCAAAAACCCGAGTATTCTTATATTTGACGAAGCAACTGCCGCAGTTGACTCCGAAACAGAGCACCTTATTCAGGGTGCTATCGAAAGACTTATAAGCGGACGAACAACTCTTATGATTGCTCACCGACTTTCAACACTCCGAAAAGCCAACAAAATCGTGGTTGTTGATAAGGGTGAAATCATTGAGTGCGGTACACCCGAGGAGCTCCTAAAAATGAAGGGCAAGTATTACAAGCTTGTTGAAATTCAGTCAATGGGTGAACAGCTCCAGAAACGTAAAGCAGAAGAAAATTTTGAGTGAGGTGATTAAATGCCCCGATATATTGAAGGTCCTGAAGTAAAGTTCACGGAAAATGATAAAATCTTCGTTGATGCGGAATTTTACACAGGAGAAAAATTCACAGAGCTTGAATTACACAGAATGTTTCCCATAACAGGTCTTACAAAGTACATTGCTTTGCTTGACAAGGAGGGAAACGAAATAGCGGTAATCCGCAACATTGATGACCTTATGCCTGAATCAAAAAAGGTTGTAGAAAACTGCCTGAGAGAATATTATATGATTCCCCGTATTACACGGTTCATCAAGATGAGTGAAAAGTTCAAAATATGGATGTGGACCGCTGAAACTGACAAGGGCATTTGCACCTTTGAAATCAGAAACCACATCACCGCCATAAAACCGCTTTATGACGGCAGAGTGCTTATCAAGGATGCTAACGACAACCGTTATGAAATCCCCAACGTAAATGACCTTGACAAGAAAAGTCTCAGTATGATATTACCAAAATTATAATAATGAAAGGATTATTACAATGAAGCTTTTAATTGCAATAGTTAACAATGACGACAGTGCAGTTGTTTCCTCCGCACTCACACGTGAGGGCTACACCGTTACAAAATTATCCACAACAGGCGGTTTCCTTATGGTAGGAAACACAACCTTCCTTATCGGTGCCGAGGACAACACCGTCGCAAAGGCAAAGGAAATCATCAAAGCACATTCAAGGAAAAGAACATCTGTTACATCTACAACAACGGGCTTCGGTACAGGCTTACGCGAGGATGACTTCGCAAGCGAAATCCCTGTCGGTGGTGCAATCGTCTTCACCCTCGACGTTGAAGATGTTGACAAATATTAAGAAGAATATTCTGTGTTAAAATAAAATTGCACTCGCATCCTCAATCAAAGGATACGAGTGCTTTTTACTCTTATCTATTAACCGAAATATCTCTTAAGAAGACCTTCGAATGCTTTACCGTGTCTTGCTTCGTCTCTTGCCATTTCGTGAACAGTATCGTGGATAGCATCCAGATTGTTCTTCTTAGCACACTTAGCCAGTTCAAACTTACCAGCGGTAGCACCGAATTCACATTCTACTCTCCATGCCAGGTTATCCTTAGTGGTAGCCTTCATGTTTGGTTCCAGATCTTCGCCCAGCAGTTCTGCGAACTTGGCAGCGTGTTCTGCTTCTTCGTAAGCAGCCTTTTCCCAGTACAGGCCGATTTCGGGGTAGCCTTCGCGGTGGGCAATACGGGCCATGCACAGATACATACCCACTTCGGAGCACTCGCCGGTAAAGTTGGCCATCAGCTGCTCGAAGATGAACTTCTTGTCTTCTTCGCTGATGCCAGGGTTGTTCTTTACTGTCTTTGCATAAATACCATATTCATGTTCAGCAGCCAGAGTCATTTCGCCTTCTACCTTCTTGAACTTTTCTGCAGGAACATGGCAAACAGGACATTCAGCCGGAGCTTCAGGACCTTCATGTACATAACCGCATACGGTGCATACCCACTTTGCAGATTCCTTCTTTTCTTCTTCTACAGCCTTGAACTTGTCAGCACCAACGTGGCAGATTGGACATTCTGCTGGAGCTTCAGGACCTT
>JAZSGZ010000021.1:0-59428 GCA_045532945.1 Acutalibacteraceae bacterium | reverse complement strand
GTAAGAAAACTCAACCGAATCCGTATAAGTGGTGCAAGACAACTGTACAGAAAATACTCTGTCAACAGGAATACTGCGGTGATGTTATCAACTTCAAGACAAGTCGGATCGTAGCCATGTCGTTCTGTGAGCCAAGGAGTTGTGGAAGTGCCTTGTCTTCCTAAGACCGCTTGGCCTCCGACTTAGAAAAAGTGGATAATTGATACCGAAGCGGCTGAAGTAGTCAGGGATATTTACAGAATGTGTCTTGACGGTATGGGTAACGAAGCTATTGCAAGGGAGTTACAGAACAGACAGGTGCTTATCCCTATGGCATATTGGCAAAGCAAAGGCTTAAATCGTGGCGGTAAGAAAACTCAACCGAATCCGTATAAGTGGTGCAAGACAACTGTACAGAAAATACTCTGTCAACAGGAATACTGCGGTGATGTTATCAACTTCAAGACCTATTCCAAAAATTTCAAGAACAAAACCCGTATTGATAATCCGGTGGAAAATTGGAAAATCTTCAAGGATGTTCACGAGCCAATCATTGACCGTGATATTTGGGAAACGGTACAGAAGCTCACAGCAAGAACAAAACGCAGAGCACCTAAGAAAGAGAATGCAAGAAAGCATATCTTTAGCGGTCTTATCCGTTGTGCTGATTGCGGCAGTAATATGAGTTATCATACCAATACCGTAAACAAGGATATTCACTATTTCAGTTGCAGTAATTATGTTAAAGATACCCGTGGTACTTGCCCTGAACGACACTATATCCGTGCTGATGCACTTGAGCAAATAGTAATCCTTGAACTGAAACGCCTTGCGATAATGTTACAAAAGGATGAAGCATTGCTTGCTGATATCCTTGAAAAGAAAACTAACAAAGATTTCTATGATGAGAAGAAGTTCCTTGAAGGAGAACTGCAGAAAGCAATAGTCCGTCAACAAACAGTTGCTTCTCTTTATGAGAAGCTGTATGAGGACAACACAACGGGTAAGGTTACGGATGAATGGTTTACCCACATGTCCCACAAATATGAGGTTGAGAGAGCAGAGCTGAAGGTCAAGATATTTAACCTGAGAGAAAAGGTTGCAAATATGCAGACAGTTCAGCACAGCAAGGATATGTTTATCGGTGCGGTACGAAAGTTCTTGGATATGGATACAATCACGGCACCTCTCATTCACGAGCTCATTGATCACATTGATGTTTATGAGGCAGAGGGCAAGGGTAAAAACAAGACACAGAGAGTTGTGATTCACTACAACTTTGTAGGCTATCTTGAAATACCCGAAAACGACGAGCCTTGCTTCACAGCAGATACCCGTCAGGGAGTGGCAATAGGTTATATCTCAAAACCTACAGAAAAGTCAGCATAACAAAAAGTCGCACTCCGAAAGGAATGCGACGATACATAAAAACTATTAAATTATATTTAAAACTCTATTTTAAGCAAAAAAATTGAGTATTCACAGGTCAAATCCCTTATGAATACTCAATATGGTGCCGGTGACCGGACTTGAACCGGTACGATGTTGCCACCGAGGGATTTTAAGTCCCTTGCGTCTGCCTATTCCGCCACACCGGCACATCCACTAAATTATAATCAATCTGCCTGTGAATGTCAAGTTATTTGATTAAAATTTAAGCGGTATTTTTTATTTAATTTCACACTATTAAATATGCAATGTGTTGATGTTTTACAACACATATTTCTCTTTATACTGAGTATAAAGTGTTTTGAACTCTTCGTTTTCGGTTTTCATATTGTTCAGGTATTGGTGTGGGTCAAAGCCGTCGGACTGACCTTCAATAACTGCAACAGCGATATTTGAGCAATGGTCTGAGATTCTTTCGCAGTTGGTTATAAGGTCGGACAGCACAAATCCCATTTCGATTGTGCAATCGCCCTGCTGAAGTCTTGCAATGTGCCTTGACTTGATTTTTGAGGTGAGTCGGTCAATAACCTGTTCAAGGGGCTCGATTTTTTCTGCACCCTCAATATCATTTTTTTCATAGACATTTGTTGTCATAATAATTATTTCTGTTACCGCCGCAACGAGAACCTCGATTTCCTTAACCGCTTCATCAGAGAAAATAACCTTTTTGTCGTGGATTTCCTCGGCGGTTTTCTTCAGGTTGAGTGCGTGGTCACCAAGTCGCTCAAAGTCACCGATTGAGTGAAGCATACGGGCGATTTTGTGGCTGTCATCTGCTGAAAGTGATAATGCTGAAAGCTTCACGAGATAAGTGCCAAGCTCGTCCTCGTACATATCAAGTGTGTTTTCGCACTCTACAATCTCATTGGCAGTATCTTCGTTATAATTGAATAAAAGCTTCATCGCCTTTTCAACGGTTTCCTTTGCAAGCAGAGCCATCTTTGTTGTGTAGTTGTCGCACTCCATAATAGCAACTGCGGGGGAGTTGAAGAGTCTTTCGTCAAGGTATGTTGCGCGTTTGGGTGCATTTTCATCCTGTGCTTTCTCTCTGATAAGCTTTTGAGCTAGTTTGGCAATCAATTTTGTGAAGGGGAGAAGTATCACAACAGTTGCAACATTGAATATGGTGTGTATTACGGCTATGGATGCAGGATTTACAGGCGCATTTGCGAGTGTAAAGTCGAATAGCTTTACACCAACGAGATATATTGGTAACAAAATTATAGTTCCGATAGCGTTTACAAGTGTGTGTGAAAGTGCAACTCTTTTAGCGTTGGCACTTGCACCGATACAGGAAATAAGACCTGTTGCACAGGTACCGATATTTTGTCCCATAATGATTGGGATTGCCATATTGTAGGTGATTGAGCCTGTCAGTGACAATGCCTGTAAAATACCAACAGATGCCGAAGATGACTGAATTACTGCGGTTACAACTGCACCGATAAGAATACCGATAATGGGGTTATTGAACTTTGTGAGCAGGCTTGCGAACTCAGGTGAATCTGCAAGACCACCAACGGCATCGGACATAATATCCATACCGTAAATGAGAACGGTAAAGCCAACAAAGATTGTTCCGAGGGTCTTTTTCTTCTCACTCTTGGACATCATTGTAAAGGCAATGCCGATTATTGCAAGTATAGGTGTAAAGTTTTGTGGCTTTACGAGCTGAACTATGAATGAACTGCTTTCGAGGCCCGAAAGTGACAGTAACCAAGCTGTTATTGTAGTACCGATGTTGGCACCGAATATAACGCCAATCGTATTTGCAAAGCTCATCAGACCCGAGTTTACAAGACCCACAAGCATAACAGTTGTTGCCGATGAGGACTGGATAACTGCAGTGATTGCGGCACCAACAAATACACTTACCAGCAGATTTGAAGTCATTTTCTTAAGTATTACTTCAAGCTTACTGCCGGCGGCTTTTTCAAGGCCGTCCGACATAGTGCTCATGCCGAAAAGGAAAAAGCTCAAGCCTGCCAATAAACTTAATACGTCCCAAAAACTCATAATATCACCTTATCCGAAGAAAGTATTATCATATTCCTATATTATCATACCAATTGAGAGTATTCAATAAAAGAATAACCCCTTTGCCAAATTTTAGCAAAGGGGTTGAAAAATGCATTAGAAATTCTCAAGGCGTTCCTCATCAAGGAGTCTGATTCCCTGTTCGGCAAGTGCAGCGGTTGCGGCACTGTTGTCACGAACCTTAAGGATAACGTAAGCGTGATTTTTCTCCTTCTTGCCGAGGAAAGCATACATATATTCAATGTTGATGGATGCTTCATCGAGAATGGTGAGCAATTTATTAATACCACCGGGGCAGTTGGGAACAGCCACACCGAGAACGGAAGTAACGGAGTGAATATATCCTGCGTCCTTAAGAACTGTTGTAGCGTTGTAAACATTGTCAACGATAATACGAACAATGCCGAAATCCTCTGTTTCTGCGAGGGAGAGAGCACGCATATTAATATTGTTTTCTGCAAGAACTGCAGTCATAGCACTCATTGCACCGGGCTTGTTTTCAACGAAAACCGAAATCTGTTTAATACTCATAGTGTAAGCCTCCCTTATATTTTACGTTTGTCAATGACGCGGACAGCCTTGCCCTCGCTGCGAACAATTGACTTGGGTGCAACAAGGGTAACCTTTGCAGAGATACCGAGCATTGAGCGAAGACCGTTAACGATTTCCTTCTGTCTGCGGTCAATATCACCGATATTGTCTGTAAACATTTCAGGTGTCATTTCAACCTGAACGTCAAGTGTATCCGTATTATTAACTCGGTCAACGATAATCTGATAGTTTGCAGAATAGCCCTGGTTGAGAAGAACTGTTTCGATCTGTGATGGGAATACATTAACACCGCGGATAATAAGCATATCATCACTTCTGCCCATAGGCTTGCACATCTTTACATGTGTTCTGCCACAGGGACAGGGCTCATAGTTAAGCTGGCAAATATCCTTTGTACGGTATCTGAGAAGGGGGAAAGCCTCTTTTGTAATTGATGTGAAAACAAGCTCGCCCTTTGAGCCGGGGGGTAAAACCTCTTCGGTGTCGGGGTCAATGATTTCTGCAATAAAGTGGTCCTCGTTGATGTGCATACCATTCTGCGCAGAGCACTCGAATGAAACACCGGGACCTGAAAGCTCTGTAAGACCGTAAATGTCATAAGCCTTGATGCCGAGAGTTTTTTCAATATCATGGCGCATTTCCTCGCTCCATGCCTCAGCACCGAAGATACCTGCCTTGAGGGGAATCTGGTCGGGTGTGAGACCCATTTCCTTCATTGATTCACCAAGGTAAGCAGCATAAGAAGGGGTACAGCAAAGAATGGTTGCATTAAGGTCACGGATAAACATTATCTGACGTTCTGTGTTGCCGGATGATGTGGGTACGGTAAGACAACCTACCTTGTGACTGCCACCATTAAGACCGGGACCGCCTGTGAAAAGACCGTAGCCGTAAGAAACCTGGCAAACGTCCTCGTTCGTACCACCGACAGCAGTGATAGCACGTGCACAGCAATCCTCCCAAAGGTCAATGTCGTGCTGTGTGTAGAATGCAACAACACGCTTACCTGTTGTACCTGAGGTGGACTGAATTCTTACACATTCGGAAAGGGGCTTTGCAAGAAGACCGTAAGGATAGCACTCACGTAAATCATCCTTGGTAACAAAGGGGAGCTTGTGCAAATCCTCAATTCCCTTGATATCGTCGGGTGTGAGTCCCTTTGCTTCCATCTTCTGACGGTAGTAGGGAACATTGTCCCAAATGTGCTTAACTTGCTTTACGAGACGTTCATTTTGCCATGCCGTGATTTGCTCACGTGAGGCAGTTTCAATCTCGGGTTGATAATAACGTTCCATTAAGAAACCTCCTGAAAGTGCATAAAAACACATTAAATGACTGTATTTATACATTTGTTTTGAATTTTATACCAATTCATTATAATGCTTGGTGAAAATGTTGTCAATAATATAAATCAGCTAAATTGATGTTTGATTTAAAACTTTTTTATTTGACACGAGATAGACTGATGGGGTTCGAATCCCCTTTGCTTGATGATGGGAAAAACCGGGAACACCCGGAAAGGTGCTCTCGGTTTTGGGAAGATTGCACAAATTCGATGCCCTTTGGATTTCTGACCTATGTGGTCGAACTCTTGCATATTTAAATACGGCGAAGCCGTGTATATCATCAATTACGCAAGGAATTGTATATCATCAAAACGAAGTTTTGTATATCATCATTGCGAAAGGTTTTTATGCACACCTAAAGGTGTGATGAGATACAACAACGGCGTTGCCGTTGTTGATGATATACCATTGCTTTCGCAATGGATAAAAAACTCGACAAGTCGAAACTTGTCGAGTTTTTTGGCCCGCCCGAAGGGATTCGAACCCCCGCTCTCCAGAATCGGAATCTGTTGCGTTATCCAACTGCGCCACGGACGGAAATGATACATAGATTATAACTGCGTAAATTATATTTTTCAAGTGTTTAATGTCAATGTAATAAAAATTCTTTTTATGTTTATATCTTCTCTGTGATGGGCAAATTATAATCACAAGGAGTGTTTATATGATAAATGATATTCTAAACAAGGCTGAAAGAATGCAAGAGGAATTGCGTTTGCATTATCAGTTTTTACACAAAAATGCAGAGGTTGAGTTCAATTTATCTAAGACGGTAGAATATGTTAAGCAAAAACTTGTCGAAATAGGTGTAGAGCCTTTTGATTGCGGTAAATGTGGTGTTACTGCCGTTGTTGGCAGGGGTGGGGATAGGTGTCTGTTGCTTCGTGCAGATATGGATGCATTACCCATAAAGGAGCAAACTGACCTTGATTTTGCTTGTGACAATGGTAATATGCATGCCTGCGGTCACGATATGCACACGGCAATGCTCCTTGGGGCGGCAAAGCTACTCAAGAAAAACGAAAATCTAATAAACGGCTCTGTTAAGCTTATGTTTCAGCCTGCGGAGGAAATTCTTGCAGGTGCTTATAATATGATTGATAACGGTGTTCTGAAATCTCCTGATGTAACAGGTGCCGTAATGCTTCACGTGCTGACAGGTATGCCGATAAAAACAGGTTGCTTCATTGTTCCGGGTGAGGGTGTGAGTGCTCCTGCAGCTGATTTTTTCACTATAAATGTTCACGGTAAAGGCTGTCACGGGTCAACGCCCCATCAGGGTGTGGACAGTATAACTGCTGCTGCTCGGATTCTTCTCACTATGCAGGAAATATCTGCCCGTGAAATGAGTATTTCCGATGAAGGAATACTGACCGTGGGCTCCTTTAACGGCGGAGCATCGGGTAATGTTATTGCCGACAGTACCGTTCTTAAGGGTACTTTGAGGGCTTTTGATGATTCTCTGCGTGAAAATATGAAAAAGCGCATTGAAGAAATTGCCGTAAACGTGGGAAAAGCACACAGATGCAACGTAACTGTTTCTTTTGGTAACGGTTGTCCCACCCTGAAAAATGACGGTGAAATGTCAAGGCTTGCTCTCAATAGCCTTAGTGAGCTTTTTGAGGCTGATTACGTCATTTCTGCGGATGAAACTCCCGGTGGCTTCCGTGGTGGGTCAGAGGACTTTTCCTATGTTTCACAGCAAGTGCCCACAATTATGCTTGGTCTTGGTGCAGGCGAGCCACAGAATGGTTACACGCATCCTCAACATCATCCGAAAACGGTTTTTGATGACTCGGTTTTATGGCGTGGCAGTGCGGCTCTCAGTTATTTTGCCGTAAAATATTTTGGGAATAAATAAAAACTACTTTTAATTTGCTTTGTGCTGTGATATTATTTTGTTGTAGCAAATAAAGGAGGTAGCTTTATGCCTTATATTAATCTTAAAACAACTAAAAAGGTAACAGACGAAAAGTGTGTTGCACTTAAAACTGCTTTCGGCAAAGCTATTGAGTGCTTCCCCGGTAAGAGTGAAGCATATCTTATGGTTTGTATCGAGGGCGAAAAGAAGCTGTGGTTTGCAGGTGACGACTCCAAAGACAGTGCGGTTGTTGACGTTCAGCTTCTTGGGGCGGTTAATCCTTCTGCAAGTAATGATATGACCGCAGAAATCTGTAATATCCTTGAAAATGAGCTTGGTATATCACCAGCCCGTATTTACGTAAAGTACGAGGGCTACGATGACTGGGGCTGGAACGGCAGAAACTTCTGATGAAATATTCATTAGGTGTTGATATCGGCGGTACAAAGTGTGCCGTTGTTCTCGGCAAGGGTACACTTGATTGTATCGACGGATTTATTATTGATAAAACAGCCTTTCCCACCTGCGTTTCACGTGGGTGGCAACAGGTTGTGGCTGAAATAATCAGTAAGGCAGACGAGCTCTTGTGCCGTAACGACGTCGATAACAGTCAGCTTATTGGTGTGGGTGTCAGCTGTGGCGGTCCCCTTGACAGTAAAAAGGGTGTCATAAACTGCCCGCCAAATCTGCCTGATTGGGACAACGTACCTATCGTGAAAATTCTTTCCGAACACTTCGGTGTCAGGTGTGTTCTTCACAATGATGCCAATGCCTGTGCCGTTGCGGAATGGCGATTCGGTGCGGGCAGAGGATACAATAATGTGGTGTTTCTCACCTTTGGCACAGGTATGGGTGCAGGCCTTATTCTTGACGGCAAATTATACAGCGGAACCAATGACGGAGCAGGTGAGGTGGGTCACATAAGGCTTAGTGACGACGGACCTGCAGGTTATGGGAAGTTTGGTTCATTTGAAGGCTTTTGTTCCGGTGGCGGTATAAGAAATCTTGCAATTCTAATGGCAGAAAAACACCTGCGAAATGGTGGGGAAAGTATGCTTTTTGAGGATGAAAAAAACCTTGAAAGTATCACCGCAAAATCTGTTGCAGAGGCTATGTACAAGGGTGATGAATTTGCCCTTTCCGTTTATGAAAAATGTGCCGAAAAGTTGGGTGCGGGACTGTCTGTGCTTATTGATATTCTTAACCCCGAAGCCATTGTTATCGGCAGTATTTTTGAACGCAACAAGGACTTCTTTTTGCCACGAATCAAGGCGGTAATTGAACGCGAAGCCTTGCCTTGCAACAGCTCGGTTTGTGAGATTTTGCCTGCTCAATTAGGTGACAGTATAGGTGATTATGCCGCTTTAGGCGTGCTTTTCTGAGGTGCTTTATGAAACAGAGTGTACAAAAAACATTTGATGAATTATTCTCAGGTTATCCCGCACTTTTGACGTGTAAAAGCAGTATCGAGAGTGCTTATAACATCCTTGTAAATACATATAAATGCGGCGGTAAAGTTCTGGTCTGCGGTAACGGTGGAAGTGCTGCAGATTGTGAGCATATCGTGGGAGAGCTGATGAAGGGCTTTAAGCTTCAACGCCCCCTTGAAAACGGTGATGTTGCGCCGTTTTTGCAGTATGAACAGGGAGAGAAAATCGCCCAAGGTCTGCAGAAGGGCTTGCCTGCAATTTCACTTGTGAGTCACACGGGTCTTATGACAGCTTTTATTAATGACTGTGACCCCGGCTTGGTCTTTGCACAGCAGGTTTACGGCTATATGAATGAGTGTGATACGCTCGTTGCTTTGAGCACCTCAGGTAACTCCGTAAACGTTGTGAATGCAGTGATTACTGCCAAGGCAAAAAACGGTAAGACCGTTGCTGTGACAGGGGAGACGGGAGGAAAGCTTCTTTCCCTTTGCGATGCAATAATAAAATTACCTTCTGCCGACACTGCCGGAATACAGGAATACACCTTGCCTGTTTATCATACCTTGTGTGCAATGCTTGAGGAAGAATTTTTTGGAGATTAACGTAAAATCTGAGGTTACAGTAAAAACCATCCGAAACGGTTTTCGGGTGGTTTTTTGTTTGCTAAAACCTTGCAACTGTATTGACATTATGCAGACTTTGTTATATATTATTATATAATACAATAATTGTGGTTTTGCGATTTGTTTTAGGATTGTAAGGTAGGTATGTTGATATGTATAAAAAGTTTATTAAACGATTGATTGACGGAGTTGTTTCGGGGCTTATGCTCCTCATTCTGTGGCCGTTATTTATACTTATTGCTGTTGCAATCAAGATTGACTCCAAGGGTCCCGTTATTTTCAAGCAGGTGCGCCTCGGTCTTGATGGCAAGGAGTTTAAAATTTACAAATTCCGCACAATGGTTGTTGATGCGGAAAAGGGTGGAGTTTATTCCGATGACGATGATCCGCGAATCACAAGGGTTGGAAAAATTCTCCGCAAGACATCTCTTGATGAGCTTTCACAGCTTGTAAATATTTTTAAGGGGGATATGAGCTTTGTGGGTCCCAGACCGCCCCTCACATACCACCCCTGGCCCATTGACGAATATTCACAAGAGCAGCTAAGAATGTTTGAGGTCAGACCCGGTATCACAGGCTGGGCACAGATTAACGGCAGAAAGGCTGTTGAATGGAATCACCGTATTGAGCTTAACGTGTGGTACGTTGATAATTGCTCACTTCTTCTTGACATTAAAATTCTTCTTACAACAGTACTTAAGGTGCTCAAAAATGAGGATAACGAAAATGTGGGCGCAACTGTAGTTACCGCAGATGCGGAACCGGAACAGTCTTCCGAAGATTAAAAGGTGTTTTGAATGAATTTTCTTGTTACGGGTGCATGGCAGTGCAATGAGGAACAATTGAATAACATCCGTGTTATGGGGCACGAGGTAGTCTTTATGCAAAATGAAAAAGAGCATTGCCCCGTGGAGTACGATTGGGTGGAGGGTGTAATCTGTAACGGATTATTTCTTCATCACAATATAGAGGAGTTTAAAAATCTACGTTATATCCAACTTACGAGTGCAGGGTTTGACAGGGTAGATGTTCAGTATATTAACGACCACGGTATAGCCCTTTACAATGCCCGCGGTGTGTATAGTATCCCTATGGCGGAATATTCTCTTTGCGGTGTGCTTCAGCTTTTGAAAAATACACGTTTTTTTGACAACAACCAAAAAGAACATCGATGGATGAAAAAACGTGATGTTGTTGAGCTGTGTGGCAAAAATGTGTGCATTGTGGGTTGCGGTAACGTGGGCACGGAGTGTGCCAAGCGTTTCAAGGCATTCGGTTGCAATGTTTTCGGTGTTGATTTATATCCCCGACAGGACGAATATTATTCTGTTATTTATCCTTTGCAGGATCTGAAAAAAGCTTTAGCAGATGCGTTCATTACAGTTCTCACACTTCCTCTTACAGAAGAAAGTCGTCATATCATAAACTCGGATGTTTTATCATCACTCCCCACCGGTGCGATTATCGTTAATATTGCCCGTGGCGGTGTGGTTGATACACCGGCACTCATAAATGTACTTTCAAACGGCAAATTAGGCGGTGCGGTACTCGATGTATTTGAGGACGAGCCTTTGGATACAGACAGTCCCCTGTGGGAAATGAATAACGTTATTGTCACACCTCACAACTCATTTGTGGGTGACGGTAATGCACAAAGACTTAACGATGTAATTATGGCTAACTTAAGGGGTAACCAATGAAAAAAGATATTTTACTGATTGTCAATTTTTGGCATTTTGATTACGAAAAGAAAAGTAGCCGTTACAGAACTATGGCGAATGTTCTCTGTGATGGAGGTTATAATGTTGAGGTTGTTTCATCTACTTTCAGACATCAGACCAAACAGCATCGCGATACGGCAACTGTTCTTGAGAATAAATACAAATATAAAATTACGTTGTTGCATGAGCCGGGCTATAAAAAGAATATTTCCTTACAGCGTATTTACAGTCACCATTGCTTTGCAAAGGAGGTTGTAAAATATCTGGAAACCAGAAAAAAGCCTGACCTTATAATCGTGAGTGTTCCGTCTTTGTCGGTGGGTAGTGCGGTAACGAAATTTGCAAACGCAAATGATATTAAAGTGATCATTGATATCCAGGATTTATGGCCCGAGACCTTCAGAATGGCGCTTGATATTCCTGTTGTTTCAGATATTCTCTTTTCACCGATGATGCTTCAGGCTAACAGAATTTATAGTCGTGCGGATAAGGTTATGGCTGTTTCGCAGACCTACGTTGACAGAGGTCTGTCACAGAATAAAAATGATGATAAGGGTCTTGCGGTGTTTATCGGTACAGACTCAAAGCTTGTTGAGGAAGCCACAGAGGGTAAGTCTGTTACAAAGCCGGAAAATGAGTTTTGGATTGGTTATATCGGTGCTCTCGGTTACAGCTATGATATCAAGCTTATAATTGATGCTGTCAAAATACTTAATAACAAAGGCATAGATAATATTGTCTTTAAGGTTATGGGCGAAGGAATGCTTATTGATGAGTTCAAGGAGTATGCACATAGCCGACAGGTGAACTGCGAGTTTACCGGTTTTATTGAATACGGTGATATGATGGTGAATCTGAGCGCTTGTGATGTGGCGGTTAACCCTATTGTGGGAAAGTCTGTTGCATCAATCATCAATAAGGTTTCCGACTATGCTATGGCAGGTGTACCCGTTATAAATACACAGAATTCACCGGAATATCGCAAGCTTATTGAGGACTATAATTGCGGTATCAACTGTGAGAGCGGTAATGCACAATCTGTGGCAGATGCTATTGAAAGGCTTTATTGGGACGAAGCCCTCAAAAAGAGGATGGGTGAAAATTCCACCCGACTTGCTAAAGAAAAGTTTGACAGGAATTTCATATACAAAAACATAATCACATTGATTGAGGACGTGATTTGATTGAGATTACAGGTTGTTGTTTCTACAATGAATCAAGCAGATTATTCGTTGCTTGATAAAATGAATATTCAGAGTGATGCTGTTGTTATTAATCAATGCGACAAAAATGAGGTCACAGAGCTTGACTACAAGGGTCATAAAATCAAATGGATTTCAATGACTGACAGGGGCGTGGGTGTAAGCCGGAATACCGGCATAATGCACTCGGATGCCGATATTATTCTGTTTGCAGACGATGATATGCAGTATGCTGACGGCTATGCGCAAGGTGTTTTGGAGGCTTTTGCTACTTATAAAGAGGCAGATGTTATTTGCTTTAACATAAACCTTGTGAATTCGACCAAAAATATCGGTGCTCACCGAAATAATACGGTTTGCAGAAAGCTCAGCGCGTTCAACTCGATGCGTTACGGAGCTACGCTCATTGCAGTAAGGCGTAAGGCAATACTCAGGGAGCGTATAATGTTTTCACTTCTGTTTGGCGGAGGTGCTGAATTCAGCAGCGGTGAGGATTCAATCTTCCTTAAGCAATGTCTTGATTCGGGACTTGCCCTTTACAGCCACACATTTTGTCTTGGTGACGTGGATGATTCACAGTCGACGTGGTTTAAGGGTATAAATGATAAATTCTTTGTGGACAGAGGTATGGTTTACAAAACTGCATTTCCCAAACTCTATCCCCTTATTTTCCTTTATTATGCTTGGCGTAGTTCTAAAATTCACAAGGATTATTCACTTTCTTATATATACAAGCTTTTCGTTGAAGGCAAAAAAACAATAGAAAAATACAGATAACCGAGGATAAAACAGGATGAATACAAGGAAAAATTATAAAATTGCCATTGCGGGTACGGGCTACGTAGGTCTGTCTATGGCAACACTTCTTTCGCAGAAATATGAAGTGGTTGCGGTGGATATTGTTCCTGAAAAGGTTGAAAAGATTAATAACAGAATATCTCCTATACAGGATAATGAAATCGAACAGTTTTTCAATGAAAAGGAGCTTAACCTCAAGGCAACTCTTGATGCCAAGGAGGCATATTCCGGTGCTGATTTTGTTATCATTGCGGCACCAACAAACTATGATGCCGAGCTTAATGAGTTCAACACGTCTGCGGTTGAAAGCGTTATATCGCTTGTTACGGAATATAACCCCGATGCGGTTATGATTATAAAATCAACTGTTCCCGTTGGATTTACAGAAAGCATCCGCAAGAAAACAGGCAGTAAAAATATTCTTTTCAGCCCTGAATTTCTTCGTGAGAGCAAGGCGTTGTATGATAATTTGTATCCTTCAAGAATTGTTGTGGGTACAGACCTTCAGGATGAAAGACTTGTTCAAGCGGCACAAGCCTTTGCAGGTCTTCTTAAGGAGTCTGCACTTAAGGAAAATGTTGATGTTCTATATATGGGCTTTACTGAGGCAGAGGCAGTTAAACTTTTTGCTAACACATATCTTGCCCTCAGAGTATCGTTTTTTAACGAGCTTGATACCTACGCTGAAATGAAGGGACTTGACACCAAGCAGATTATCGACGGTGTTTGCCTTGACCCCAGAATCGGTGAACAGTACAATAACCCATCCTTCGGTTATGGCGGTTATTGCCTTCCTAAAGACACAAAACAACTGTTAGCAAACTACAAGGATGTTCCCGAGAATCTTATTGCCGCTATTGTTGAATCCAACAGAACGAGAAAAGATTTCATTGCTGACAGAGTTCTTAAGAAGACGGGATATTATTCTTATGACAGCGATAATTATGATGTCGGCAAGGAAAAGAATGTTGTTGTAGGTGTTTACAGACTTACAATGAAATCAAACAGCGATAATTTCAGACAGTCCTCAATCCAGGGTGTTATGAAGAGAATCAAAGCGAAGGGCGCTACAATTATTATTTATGAGCCGTCCTTGGAAAACGGCTCCACCTTCTTCGGTAGTAAGGTTGTCAATGATATCGAAGCCTTTAAACGCGACAGCGCGGTAATACTCGCTAACAGATACGATGATATCCTTGATGATGTCAAAGATAAAGTATATACACGAGACCTTTTTAACAGGGATTAATTAGCTTTTACGGAGAGATGAAATGAAAGTTTTGCAGGTAAACTGTGTTTACAATAAGGGAAGCACAGGGAAAATAATGGGTGACATTCATTCATATTTTGTGTCCGAAGGAATTGATTCTGTTATATGTTATGGCAGAGGAGAGAAAACCACGGATAAAAATGTTTATAAAACCTGTGGTGAGCTTTACTCAAAGCTTAATAACCTGCTGTCACGTTTCACGGGCTTGATGTATGGCGGGTGCCTTCTCTCCACACAAAAGCTTGTTTCGGTTATAAAAAAAGAGAAACCGGATATTGTCCACCTTCATTGTATAAACGGATATTTTGTTAATATTTACAAATTGATAGACTGGTTGAAGGGAAGCGGTATTCCCACGGTTCTTACTCTGCACGCGGAGTTTATGCACACGGGAAATTGCGGATACGCTTATGATTGTGATAAATGGAAAACCGGCTGTGGTAATTGTCCTGTGCTCAAAAGGGAGACGAAATCTATATTGATAGATAACACCGCTCTCTCGTGGAAGAAAATGAGAAAAGCCTTCGAAGGTTTTGAAAACCTGGAGGTCGTTTCTGTTTCTCCTTGGCTGATGGAGAGAGCTAAACAGTCTCCGATTATGAGCGAGCTCAAGCACAGAGTAATTCTCAATGGCTTGAACACGGATGTTTTTAAGGTTTACGATGAAAATATATATTCAAAAAAACACGGTATAAAAGATGAAAAAGTCATATTCCACGTTACCCGCGTTTTTGATGATGACCCCGATAATATAAAAGGCGGTTACTACATAATAAAGCTTGCAGAAAAGTTGTTGAGTAGTAATGTAAAGATATTTGTAGCTGGAGATTTTTCGCGTAATATTGTTGTACCGGAAAACCTTGTTCTTCTCGGTAAGGTTTCAAATCAGGAAGAACTGGCACAGTATTACAGCGGTGCGGATGTTACGGTTATAGCAAGTAAAAGGGAAACCTTTTCCATGATTGTGGCAGAAAGCTTATGTTGCGGTACACCTGTTGCAGGCTTTTATGCAGGAGCACCTGAGCAAATCACTATTCCGGAATATAGCCGTTTTTCGGAGTACGGTAATGTTGATTTATTGAAGGGTAATGTTTTGGAATTATTTGAGTGTGGTTTCGATAAGCAATGTATCACTAAAGCTGCAACAAAAAAGTATGAGAAGATGAAAATGATAACTGAATACCTCAATTTGTATTCAGAAATGAGGAAAGAAGAAAACGAATAATGAGTAATCAAATAGCGGAATCAAATAAAAAAGACAGACGTTTGTCCATATTTGTTTTGTACGTGGTAATGACTTTTACCGTGTATATTTTGCCGTATACAAAATATGTGTTGCCTTATATACTTGTAGCATTGTTAATGTTAGCATCTATGCCGTTTATTATGCGTAAAAATACGGAGTGGGTTACCTACAGTATTATGTTGGTGTGTTTATCGATAGTGCTAATGTTTGTATTGATGCTGAAAGAACTTACTTTTGTTAATGGTGTAAACGAGTTCATTCGCCATACCAGGTTTTTTTTGCCGGTGCTATGGGGAGGCTACGCTATAAAATATTGTAACAAAAAACAAAAGATATTTGTTTTGATTTGTTTTGCGGTGATAACTGTGTTCGTTTTTTTCAGAACACTACAGGCGCTATCAGAAAATGAATGGATAGCTCGTCTGTTGGCAGAAAGCACATCTACAAGCTCTATGGAAATCAATTCCTATAGACTTGAAAATGTTGGCGGCTTTGAGTTTTCTTATATGATAGGCCTTGTTACGCTGTGTATTGCGTGGTTGATTTTTAATGCCAGGAGAATATATGTCAGAATTATCTGTGCGTTGCTTACGGTGTTTTGTTACTATTATATTATTCAAACCATGTATACAACACTGTTGATATTGACAACAGTTTGTTTGGCTCTTATGCTGCTCTTTTACGTAAAAAATCCTATGATTAGAGTGTTAGGGGTAGGTGTTGCGGTTGTATTTCTGTTCCTTTTGCCATCCATAACACTCAAACTGAGTGATTTATTTGGCAATTCATTGTTGGCAGATAAGTTTTTACTGATACACCACTCGTTAACAGGTGGTGGTGCAGAGAGCCTTGGTTCGAGACCTGAACGAATGTTTGAAGCTTTTGTAGAGTTTGCCAAGAGTCCGATATGGGGTGGTAATAACGTTGCAGGTGATGCGCATTCGTTGTTTTTTCATACGTTGGCAAATTATGGTATCATAGGTGTTGTTGCGCTTGTTGTGCCATTTGTTAAAGGTAGAGATATTATAATTAGCGGACTGAAAAGAAACAACTGTAGCACATTGCTTTTTGACATCGCTTGTGTATATATTGTTCTTTTGTCAATTTTTAATCCTATCGGATATGTTTTTGAGGTTACCATAACGGTTTTCTTTATTGTTCCAATTTTTGTTGATGCTACAACTAACATTATCAAAAGCAGGAGTGACAGGTTGTAAATATAATTTATCATTTTATAGTGTGTTGTGTGCTTTGTGATTGCAAAGTTGTTCCGGGGAATTTTTAGTTTTCATCAATTGTGTTTTAATTATTATCAGGAGATTTTGTATGGATAAATGGAAAAACGATGTTGCGGTTCTTTGTATATTCTTTGCAAGACCCGAGCAATTCAGAAAAAGCTTTGAAACAGTCCGTAAGGCAAAGCCCCGGGTGCTTCTTCTGTGGCAGGACGGACCTCGTGAAGGCAGAGCGGATGATGTAGAGAATATCAAAAAATGCCGTGAAATTGCCGAGAATATTGATTGGGAATGTGAGGTTCACCGTAACTATCACGACAAAAATATGGGCTGTGACCCGTCAACCTTCCTTTCTCATAAATGGGCATTTTCTATTGTTGATAAGTGCATTATTCTTGAGGATGATATTGTTCCCTCGGAATCCTTCTTCCCGTTCTGCAAGGAGCTTCTCGATAAATACGAAAATGATACAAGGGTTGACCGTATTTGCGGTCAGACTCTTTACGGCGGTGTACCGGATAAACGTTACAGCTATTTCTTCGGTCGCTCAGGCTCATCCTGGGGCTGGGCTTCGTGGCGACGTGTTGCAGAAACCTGGGAGCCCGACTACGGCTTTTTGCAGGATGATTATTATATGGACCTTGCTCGACATAGGTTTGGTCACCGTCGCTTTGAACGCAGTCTTGCCTCGGCAAAGCAGAGGGCAGGTGAAGGGGTAGAGTATTGGGAGCATATCATCGGTATGCGTACAAACCTGCACTCAGGTCTTGTTATTTACCCTACGGTTAATATGATAGAAAATGTGGGCACATCTGCAAATGCTACCCACGCCCCCGATGATATAGCAGAGCTTCCCAAGGAAATTCAGCAGATGTTTACTACAAGGGCAGAGGATATCGGATTCCCTCTTAAACACCCACCATACGTTATAGAGGATTATCATTATTTTGATGAGATGATGAGTCATATTGAACCCGATTTCCGTAGGAGAATTCACAGAAAATTTGAACATCTTTACAGAAGAATTATGATTAAAATTCAAAGAAAGCTCGGTAAAAGATAATGAAATATCTAGTTATTGGTGACTCTAATTCAATGCATATTATGAACTTTGTAAAAACCTTTCTTATACCGAGAGGATACGAGATTCATCTGCTCACATTATCTACTCAACGGGTCAGAGAGTCATACAGACAGTTTTATAAGGAGAATAACATTACACTTCATTCTGTAGCTGAAAAAGGCTACAAGGGTCTTGATAATAAAAGCATTGTTTTCAGACTACTTAATCTTTGGCGTAAAATGCGTCTTATGAAAAGCGTGCCCAAAGTGGATGTTTGTCACATTCATTCTGTGTATAAAACCTCTGTTGCGATGGTGCTTCGCAATAAGAAAAAGTTTAAAAGGCTTATTCTTTCATATTGGGGCGGAGATGTGGAGGATAAAAATCCCGAGGTTCTCAGTTTGAGAGAAAAAGCGTTTCCCCTTGCGGATGCTATTACTGTTACTGTTGAACAGACCCTGAACGATTTTCGTGAAATTCACGGTAATAAGTATGATAACAAGCTTTATGTTTGCCGTTTTGCAACAGACGGTCTTAATTGTATAAAATCCTTATCGGAAACAGTAACAAAAGAGGATTGCCGAAAGGCATATAATGTTCCTGACGGTAAGATTCTTGTAACCTGCGGTTATAGTGCTGCCAGGGAGCAAAGACAGGAAAAGGTACTTGAACAGATAAAAAAACTCCCCAGGGAGCTTAAGGATAAAATCTACGTTGTACTGCCAATGCAGTATTGTATAGATGATGCTGCACATTTTGAAAATGTAAAAAAGCTTCAAAAGGAAGCAGATTTTGATTGCGAAATTATAACCGAGTATGTGCCCTTTGAAACAAGCGTCAAGCTTGCCATGGCTACAGATATTTATCTCCATATGCGTGATACGGATGCATTCTCAAATGCCCTTAAGGAGCATATGTTTGCAGGCTCCGAGGTTATTATGGGCGATTGGCTCAAGTATATTGAGCTTGAAAAAATGGGTGCAGATTATGTTAGTGTCGGTTCATTTGAGGAAATGCGTAAAGAGCTCGAAAACAAATTGAGCTCATACAGTATAAAAAAAGATATTAAATTGTTTATGCCGATTTACGAAATGTACTCCACAGACAGCATAATTAAACAATGGAGTAAGGTTGTTGATTCAATAGTGTAATCAAAGGGGATCTTTATAATCAATGAACAGTTCAAAACAAATTAAATTTGGCGCAGTTCTTTCATATGTGTCAATAGCCGTAAATATCTTGTCAGGTTTGTTGTACACACCGTGGATGATAAATCAGATAGGACAGAATGATTACGGTCTTTATACTCTTGCAAATTCTGTCATAACGTTGCTTATGGTAGATTTTGGTCTAAGCTCCGCAACTGCAAGATATTTGTCAAAATATAATGCGGAAGGCAAAAGAGAAGAAGCCGAAAGATTTTTGGGTGCGGTATATAAATTGTATCTGTTAGTAGATGCGGTTATATTAATGATTTTAGTTATAATATATTTCCGTATAGATTCTATTTATACCACGCTTACACCTGATGAAATTTCTCGCTTTAAAGTGGTTTATATAATTTCTGCGTTGTTTAGTGTTATTAATTTTCCATTTATTACTTTTAATGGAATTCTCACCTCTTACGAGAAATTTATTCCTCTGAAGTTGTCAGATGTTATTTACAGAATTACGCTTGTCGCATTCACAATTATTGCATTGCTTATGGGGTTTGGTCTTTACGCCCTTGTTACTGTACACGCAATAGTAGGCTTGGCGACAACGCTTTATAAGTTTATAGTCATAAAGAAAACAATTCCGCTGAAGGTTGAATTTAAGTTCAAGGGTAAGGGTTTGTATAAAGATATATTTGGATTTTCTTTATGGACGACGGTATCTAGCCTTGCGCAAAGACTTGTGTTTAATATAACACCAAGCATACTGGGTATGGTTACGGGTGCGGCACAGATAGCGGTTTTTGGTATTGTAACTACCATAGAGGGTTATTCTTACACAATTACAACAGCTATAAACGGAATGTTTATGCCTAAGATATCAAGACTTGTAGCTAATGACAAATCAAACGAGGCGCTAAACAAACTGTTGCTTGATGTGGGTAAGTTTCAATTTGCGTTAAATGGTCTCATAATCGTAGGGTTTGCCGTTGTCGGTAAAAGCTTTATAAGTCTGTGGATGAATGATGCTTATATGGATGCTTATTACGGTATTTTGCTTGTTATAATTCCGGGAGCCTTCTTTAATTCGATGCAGATAGCAAATACGACCATTGTTGTTGAAGGAAAAGTTAAACTAATGGCGATTGTCACTATTATAACCGGCATAATAAATGTGTGCCTGTCATATCCGCTGTCAAAAATGTTTGGCGTTATAGGTGCTTGTGTGTCAATTTGCATAGCGTACAGCGTGCGTTCTGTTGTTCTTCTGGTTTTATATCATAAGCAACTGCCGTTTGATATATTGGCATTTGTAAAAAAATGCTATGTTAGATTATCATTTCCCATTATCATAACCGTTTTGGCGGGTTTTGCTATGAATACAGTGATTTCATACGGTGGCTGGTTTGTGCTTGTGCTTAAAGGTGCAATTGTAACAGGTATATACGGTATTCTTGTGTTTGCCTTTGGCTTTAATAAGCAGGAAAGAGCAGCATTGTTCGGTAAGGTTAAATCTGTTTTGAAAAGACATTGAACCTTCGAAAGGCATGAATATGAAAAAACTCAAACTTTCAACAACTCATATTATCCTCTTGAGTTTTATAGTTGTTATATTGATTGGTGCTGTTTTACTGAGTCTTCCCGTAAGCTCTGCAGACGGCAAAGCAACGCCCTTTGTTGATGCGCTGTTTACTGCTACTACATCCACCTGCGTTACCGGGCTTGTGGTTGCTCCTACGGTTTCAACATGGAGCACCTTCGGTCATGTAGTGATGCTCGTACTCATTCAGGTTGGCGGTCTTGGTGTTATTACCGTTATGGCGGCTCTTTCTGTATTTCTGCACCGCAGAATGGGACTTTCTGACAGAGTTCTTGTGCAGGATTCTTTTAATCTTGACTCCCTATCAGGTCTTGGTGCGTTTGTTAAAAAGGTTGTTAAAGGTACATTCCTCGTTGAGGGTGTCGGAGCACTTCTTTATATGACCGTGTTCGTGCCCGAGTTCGGTGCGCGCGGTATATGGATTTCCGTATTTAATTCAATTTCTGCTTTTTGTAATGCAGGCATTGATATTATAGGTGAAAACAGCCTGTGTGATTATGCCACACACCCTGTAATCAACCTTGTAACAAGCCTTCTCATTATTTTTGGTGGCTTGGGTTACATTGTCTGGTGGGATGTAATCCGCCTTATAAAGGGCAGATTAAACGGTAAAAAGCTTGGTCTTAAGTCACTTACCCTCCACAGTAAGATTGTTCTTACAACAACCGCGATATTGATTTTGGTTGGCGGTTTGCTGTTCTTCTTATTTGAATACAACAACCCTCTCACCATAAAGGATATGTCGCTTTATGATAAAATTCAGGTTTCT
Organism: Acutalibacteraceae bacterium; assembly: GCA_045532945.1. Classification (GTDB taxonomy): domain Bacteria; phylum Bacillota; class Clostridia; order Oscillospirales; family Acutalibacteraceae; genus DTU089. The sequence goes on along the minus strand of JAZSGZ010000021.1, from coordinate 38,093 downwards.
GTTTTTCAATCCGTAACCACGAGAACAGCAGGCTTTGCAAGCGTTCCTCAGGAGAATCTGACAAATGCCTCGGCAGTTTTGTCGTTGCTTCTTATGTTCATAGGTGGTTCACCCGTCGGTACTGCAGGCGGTATCAAAACAGTAACGTTTGCGGTTATTGTTGCTTCGGCAATATCATCCGTCAAAAATAAAGACAGCGTTGATGTGTTCAACAGAAGCATTGCTCGGCAGACTGTAAGTAAAGCGGTTGCTGTTGCTTGTACCTCGGGCTTTATTGTTTTGTTGTCAACATTGTTGCTCGCCTGTGTAACTCCTGAGGCGAGTGTTATTGATGTAGCCTTTGAGACTGTCAGTGCTACTGCTACTGTAGGACTCTCACGCAACCTGACTACAAGCCTTAGTGTTTTAGGTAAAATTATCATTACTGTAACAATGTATTTCGGCAGGGTAGGGCCCATATCATTGGCAGTTGCCCTTAATCTGAGAAAGCAGAACACAAGTATAATAAAAAATCCCACGGAGGATGTCCGTGTGGGATAGTGAGGAAATGTTTATGATAAATAAAACTTATGCAGTTTTCGGTCTGGGAAGATATGGCAGAGCAATTGCCACCGAGCTTGTAAAAAATGGTGCAGATGTTATTGCAGTTGATAATGATGCAGAAATTGTGAATGAGCTTGCACTTGAAATCCCTGTCTGCAAATGTGCCGACGTTACTGATCCCGATGTTATAGAACAGCTTGATATCGCAAGTGTCGATGTAGTTATAATATGTATGGCAAATAACCTTGAAGCAACGGTTATGGCGATCACACTCTGTAAAGATGCTGGGGTGGGCACAATAATTGCCAAGTGTATCGACGAAATGCACGAGAAGATTTTTGCCCGAGTTGGCGCAGACAAAGTGCTTTTCCCCGAAAGAGAGTCAGGTGTACGCCTTGCCCGTAACTTACTCAGCTCGGGCTTTATGGATATGTTCGAATTATCCGACGATATTTCTATGGTGGAAATTCCCGTGAAAACGGAGTGGTCAGGTAAAAATCTCATTGAATTGAATCTTCGTAAAAAATATTCTCTTAATGTTGTTGCTATTCTTGATGGTGAAAGTGTAATTTCCACAATAGACCCGGAAATGAAGCTTCAAAGTACAATGAAGCTGATTGTTATTGCAGAAACCTCAAAGCTTGATAAATTAAAGAATAAATAAAAACACGAGGTACTCTATGAACGGAGTACCTCGTATTGTATATAATAGTATTATTTGAATGTGAATGACCCTGCAATGAGAGTGGCAGAGTCACCGTCAACAGTAAGAAGACCGCCTTCTGTGTGGGCTTCTTTTTTTGTGTCCTCATCTGCCCATATTGTGCAGTCGCAAGGCACAAGTGATGTAACAAAGGGGATGTGCCCTGCCATTATTGCTAATTCACCCTCAACTCCGCGAACGTCGAATTTCACAACATCATCCTGAAATTTGTTGCCGTCGGGGGAGGCGATTGTCAGACGAAAGGTGTTCACTTCTGCACCTTCTTTGCCTTTTCGATTGCTTCCTCGATTGTACCTACAAACAGGAATGCAGATTCGGGTAAGTCATCATGCTTACCTTCAATAATCTCCTTAAAGCCACGCACCGTTTCGCTGATGGGTACGTATTTACCCTGTATGCCTGTAAACTTCTCTGAAACATCAAATGGCTGTGACAGGAAACGCTGAATTTTTCTTGCACGGGTAACGAGGAGCTTGTCTTCGTCCGAAAGCTCATCCATACCCATAATTGCAATAATATCCATAAGCTCGTTGTAACGCTGTAATATTCTCTGAACCTCTTTAGCAACCGCGTAGTGCTCCTCGCCGACAATTTCGGGTGAGAGTATACGGCTTGTTGATTCAAGGGGGTCAACAGCAGGATAAATACCCTGTGATGCAATGCTTCGCGCAAGAACGGTCGTCGCATCAAGGTGGGCAAATGTTGTAGCGGGAGCAGGGTCTGTAAGGTCATCAGCAGGCACGTAAACCGCCTGGATTGATGTGATTGAACCCTTTTTAGTCGATGTGATTCTCTCCTGCAAAGCACCCATTTCTGTTGCCAGGGTAGGCTGATAACCAACGGCAGAGGGCATTCTGCCGAGAAGTGCGGAAACCTCACTGCCTGCCTGTGTGAAACGGAAAATATTGTCAATGAACAGGAGAACGTCCTGTCCCTCTTTATCACGGAAATATTCAGCCATTGTAAGACCTGAAAGAGCAACCCTCATACGTGCTCCCGGAGGCTCATTCATCTGACCGTAAACAAGTGCAGTGTTGTTAATAACACCTGACTGCTTCATTTCATTATAAAGGTCGTTACCTTCACGGGTACGCTCGCCAACACCTGAGAAAACGGAAATACCGCCGTGTTCTTTGGCAATGTTGTTGATAAGCTCCATAATAAGAACTGTTTTACCAACACCGGCACCACCGAAAAGACCGATTTTACCGCCCTTTGAGTAGGGGCAGATAAGGTCGATAACCTTGATACCTGTTTCAAATATCTCGGCACTTGTGGAAAGCTCGTCATAAGCGGGGGCAGAGCGGTGAATACTCCATTTTTCCTCAGTTTCGGGTGTGGGGATGTTGTCAACTGCATCACCCAATACATTGAAAATTCTGCCCAGAGTTTCTCTGCCTACAGGTACGCTGATGGGTGCGCCTGTGTCTGTAACGTCAACGCCACGCTGTAAACCGTCTGTTGATGACATAGCAATACATCTTGCGGTGTTATCACCGATGTGCTGTGCAACCTCGACGGTGAGTGTTCTGTCGCCAATGGGTATTGTAAGGGCATTAAGTATCTCAGGGAGTTCTCCTTCGTTGAAGCGTACGTCAACAACGGGGCCCATAACCTGAACAACCTTACCCAGAATAATTTTATCCAATTTATTACACCTCAATCTTAATTGCCGCTGCCTGCAACAATTTCAGTAATCTCTTGAGTAATTGCGCCTTGCCTTGCTCTGTTATATTCAAGGCTAAGGTCATCTATCATCTGCTTTGCATTCTTACCCGCGGAATCCATCGCCATTCTTCTTGCGGCGACCTCACAAGCAAAGCTTTCACGGATGTATGCGGTAATCATACCTGCCACATATTCGCGCACCGAAAGATTAAGCACGGTAAGGTGGTCAGGCTCAAATATTGTACCTGCACAACCCTCGGACTCGGTTCTTTGCAAAGGAAGTAACCACTTGATTTGTGCATCGTAAGACATAACCGAATGATAGGTAGTGTATATGATGCCTAATCTGTCAAATTCCTCGTTTTTGAATTCGTTGCACAGCTTGTCTGCGAGAGCGTAAGCATCCTCAAAGGAATAGTGCTCCGACGAAACAATGGGAGAGTCATATCTCTCGCAGGCTCTTTTTCCGATAGCTATGATTTCTGCATCCGGATATTGTGCGGTAAGCTTGAAAACATTGTTGTTGTAGCCACCTGCAAGACCGCGGTCACCTGCAACAACGATAAGCCTTGTGCGGTTACCGTCAGAGGTCCGCATATAAGGGCTTTTCTGACACTCTGTGGCACAGGTGAGAGAAGCTACTGATTTTTCAAGTGCCTCGGTATATTCACGGGCTTTCATCATAGCCTCGTTCGCACGACGTATTTTTGATGAAGCCACAAGTCCCATTGCCTTTGTTAACTGCAGAGTAGATGTAACACTTTTAATTCGCACACGGAGTGCTTTTGTGTTTCCTGTCATAATTATACCTGCATTTCCTTAAGGATTGATACGAGCTTTTCTTCATCCTCATCATCATAGAAGCCGTCTTCAATTCGTTTGAGCCAATCACCATACTGGTTTTCCAGCTTGGCAAACAGGTTCTGCTCGTATTCGTACACCTTGCTGACTGCAACATCATCGAGATAGCCTTTGATAACTGCATAAACAATTGCAACCTGGCAACCAACACGAATGGGGTTGTTTCTGCCTTGCTTAAGCACTTCTACGATACGCTCACCAAGGGCAAGACGTGCTTTTGTATCTGCATCAAGGTCACTGCCGAACTGTGCGAATGCCTGTAGCTCACGGTACTGTGAGTAGAGGAGCTTAAGCTCACCTGCAACCTTTTTCATACCCTTGAGCTGTGCAGAGCCACCAACACGGCTAACGGAAATGCCGGGGTTGATAGCAGGCATAATGCCTGAATGGAAAAGCTCGGTTTCAAGGAAAATCTGTCCGTCTGTAATAGAAATAACGTTTGTGGGAATATAAGCCGAAACGTCACCTGACTGTGTTTCAATAATGGGGAGTGCGGTAATGGAGCCACCGCCGTATTCCTTAGCAACACAAGCCGCACGCTCAAGAAGTCTTGAATGAAGATAGAAAACATCACCGGGGTAAGCCTCTCGTCCGGGGGGACGACGGATAAGGAGCGACAGGGCTCTGTATGCAACCGCGTGCTTTGAAAGGTCGTCGTATATAATAAGAACATCCTTGCCCTGCTCACGGAAATGCTCTGCCATTGCACAACCGCTGTAGGGGGCAATGTACTGAAGTGGAGCACTTTCCGATGCAGTAGCGGATACGATGATTGTGTAGCCCATAGCACCGTTGCGAGTCAGCTCACTTGCCAACTGTGCAACAGATGTGCTCTTCTGTCCGATTGCAACGTAGATGCATATAACACCTGTATTTTTCTGATTGATTATTGTGTCAATGGCAATTTCGGTTTTACCTGTCTGACGGTCACCGATAATAAGCTCACGCTGACCTCTGCCGATGGGAATCATACTGTCAATTGCCTTGATGCCTGTCTGTAAGGGTACATTAACGCTTTCACGCTCAATGATACCGGGCGCCTCTGTTTCAATAGGTCGTGTGGCATCATATTCAATGGGTCCTTTGCCGTCAATAGGCTCACCGAGAGCATTGACAACTCTGCCGAGGAGCTTGTTGCCTACAGGTACAGATAAAACGTTGCCTGTTCTTTCGACGGAAGAACCCTCACGTATATTGTTTTTGTTAGAAAGCACCGCAACAGAAACAGTATCTTCCTCGAGATTCTGTGCCATACCAAAGCTGCCGTCCTCGAATTTCAATAATTCGTTTGCCATACAGTTGGTAAGACCGTAAACTCGTGCGATACCGTCACCGACAAGAATAACCTTGCCTGTTTCTGCCATCTCAATTCGAGATTTGTAGTGCTCTATCTGGGTTTTTATAATATTACTGATTTCGCCGGGGTTGTTCATTGGCTAATCACTCCCTTTGCTTTGTTAAGGCGGTTTGCAATACTGCCGTCAATGGTTTTGTCGTCAAGTAAAACCTTAATACCGCCGATAAGAGATGTATCCTCAATATAAACCGCCTCAACAATTTTGCCACTTACGGTGCATAGCTTGTTGAGTAAAGCGGTTTTCTGTTCCTCACTGAGGGGCTCAACATAGTAAACAGTAGCAACAGTTCTGTTCTCAGAGCTTTTCAAAAGCTCATTGTACTCATCTATGCAGTCGAGTATGTGAGCAATTCTGCCGTTTTCACAGAGTATCTTAATAAATGATACCACGTGCTCGGGCATTGTACCGAACGCATCGTCAATAGCACCCAATCTTTCGGAAAGGGGGATGGCAGGTGATTCTAAGAAACAGATATATTCGGGTGATTCTTTTATAAGGCTTTTAATTTGTGCAAGGTGCTCTGCATAGTCGCGACAACAGTTGCATTCGGCTGCAAGCATAAACAAAGCACTTGCGTATTCCTTAGCTGTTTGTGTCATTTTCGTCACCTATGCTGTCAATAAACGAGTCAATAATCTGCTTGTGGTCGTCAGAGTTGATTTCTCTTTCGAGCATTTTTTCTGTAAGCAATGTACTTACGGAAACAATCTCCTGCTTAATGCTGTCCTCGGCTTTTTTGATTTCAAGCTCTGCATTTTCCTTTGCCTGATTTACAATGATTGTTGCCTCGTCCTTCGCCTTGGCAATAATCTCATTTTCACGCGCCTTTGCAGTGCTTACGGCAGACTGAATTATACCGTCAGCCTCAGCCTTGGCACCTGACAGCTTTTCCTCGTACATCTCTTTAGTGGAAATAGCCTGTTCCTTCGCTTCCTGTGCATCGCTGTACTGACCGTCAATTGTGTTCTGACGGGCTTCGAGCATCTTTTTTACAGGCTTGTAAAGGAACTTCTTTACAGCAAGGAAAAGTAACACAAGGTTTGCAAGTGAAACAAGCATTTGCCATACGTTTATGGAAATAACATCTAATGTTTGCATTTTCTTTTTGCTCCGTTATGGATTAATTATGCACCGATTGTGCTTACAAGGATGTCAACAAGGATATTGGGTGCAACGAAGATAAGGAGAATTGCAATAACAAGGGCGTAAAGACCTGTTGTTTCGGCAACGGCACAACCCATAAGCATGGTTGTGGTAACAGCACCCTTGCTTTCGGGCTGGCGTCCGATGGCTTCACAAGCCTTAGCAACCGCATTACCTTCACCGATACCGGGGCCGATACCAGCAATCATAGCGAGACCTGCACCGAGAGCACAGCAACCTAAAATAATACCAATAGCGAGTTCCATTATAAATTCCTCCAAAATTTTTATTTGTTTTTATTTTTTGAAAGCTTTTTCTGCCTTCTTTTTTCAAATTCGTCAACAGGGAAAGCCCCCGAAACATTGAGCATTGTCAGCATTGCGAAAATAAATGCCTGCAAACAACCGCTGAATACGTCAAAATAAATTGATAAAACTGCGGGGATTCCTATCTGGAACAGAGGTATGTCCGCAAGGAATCCGGGTAGCTTGCCGAGAACCATTGAGGACAAGCCTGCCAGAGCCGTACCGACCAATACTGAAATAACACTTCCGGATAGCACGTTGCCGTAGTGACGGAACGACATTGAAATGGGGGTGGCAAATTCACTCAAAAAGTTAATGGGTGCAAGGAATGCCACAGGCTCTGTAAAGCTTTTCAGATAGTAAACGGGTCCGCATTTAAGCTTGTAGTATGTTATGAGAAAAAACACAAGTATTGCCCAACCTGCAACAATGTTGATATCAGATGTGGGTGGGAACAAGCCGAATAATGACAACAAGCTTGAAAATGCAGATAATGCCATAATAGCAATTATGAAGGGTGAATAGCCTTTGAAATATTCACCCATATTTTCACTGACCATACCGTCAACCTTTTCAACAATCAGCTCTGCGAAGTGCTGACGCTTAAGGTGAGCTTTTTCCTCAATACCGTGGGTAAGGAACAGGCACAGAAAAATAATGGCAATCAGTACAAGTGCCGAGTTTATCTGTGACTCCGTAACGGGGAAGTCCTGTAACGGCATAGGTATTGTAAAGAAGATACGCGCACCTGTAATGGTGATACCCTCTGTCTGAGGTTTCGTAAGCACCTGTAAAACTATGCCTGCGACAATGGGGATAATCATCATAAGGATGTAGAGCGTGTCTACAATTTTAAATTTTTTATCAATCGCCTTCAAAAGCATCACCCCTTATTATGAAGGTTCGTTATTTTTTATTGAATACAGGTCTCAGCATAACGGCAACACGGGGGAACAGAAAGGGTATTACCACAGCAATGAGATTGAATATGGGGGCAACGTGGCCGATAATTGCAACGATGAACAGAAAAAACATTCTGAAGGATTGGGAAATCTTCATAACAGACTTTGCATCTTTTTCGTCTTTACTGACTGCCTTTTGTACACCTATCCCCATCACAAGGAAGTTAATGAGGATTGCGGCATAGCCTAAAATGTTGCCGAGCAGAACCGTGTAATCCCATTTTCCGATAATGAGAAAAACAGCTTGCATAATAAGACTGAAAATCAGTGAAACAACACCGATATAAATAGTCTCTTTAACAACAACCGGGTCTAACTTTTTCATGGGGTTACCTCTTGTAATCAATAATGAAATATTATATCACAACATTTTATCATATACAATAATTATCGGTTGAATTTTTCTTTTGTTTCAGAAATTTTATCTTTGTGATGACAAAATATGAGAAACAACGAATACCTTATTTGCAAAAGTGGAAATAACCATTGATTTACAGAACATTTATGTTATAATATGTAATGATAATCAATTAACGAAATGGGGAAGTATATGGATAAATTTTTTACAGATGCCTTCAACAATCTCAGTGATGAAGGCAAGGAGAATTTCTATAAAACCGTTTTTATGAACGATGATTCCGAATACGCCGCCAAGCTTCGCGTGGAGTATTACAGAACAAAATTCAAATCAATGGGTGAGAATGTAACTATAGGCAAGGGAGTTAATATTATTAATCCTCAGTATATTACTGTTGGCAACGACGTTCAGATTTCTGACGGTTGCACACTTATTGCACGCGGTGAAAACGGTATTACTCTCGGTGATAATGTAAGGCTTCAGCACAGGGTTTACCTTGATACTGAGCGCAGCACCGAGGGCTATATAAACATCGGCAGAGGCTGTTATATCGGCACAGGCACCACTCTTTTCGGACACAGGGGTCTTGAAATCGGCACGGATTGTCTGTTGGCACAGAATATAACACTCACACCTTATTCTCATATTTTTGACGACCCGGACAGAATAATATACAGTCAGGGCGGTCATTGTGAAAAGGTTACAATTGGCAACGATGTATATATCGGTATGGGTTGCTGTGTAATGTATTCGGGCAACATCGGCGAGGGCTCTGTTATAGGCGCTCATTCAACGGTTGTAAAACCCATTCCGCCATATTCCGTTGCTGTTGGTACACCTGCAAGGGTAATAAAAAAACGCGGTGAATAAAATTTAAGGAGTGAATATTATGCAGGCTATTGAAGCAGTAATCAGAATGATTTTTGCAATGATCTTCAGCTTGTCAACAATTCTTGCACCTGTTGAAGGGTTTATTACATCAGGTGGTGAGTCAGCTTACTTCACACAGTGGAGCGAGGAAGACACATTTGACATTGATGATTATGCAACTATTGAGAAAACACCCGGTGAAGATTTTGTGGTTCTTAACGTTACGGACGTTCAGCTTAATTACGATGAGGTTTACGGTGCAGCAGGTGAGTACTCAAATCAGCTCATTACAAAAATGGTTGAGGAATATCAGCCCGATCTCATTACCTTGAGTGGTGATAATTCCTGGTGCACAATGGGTTATCTTGAGCTAATTGAGCTTATGGAATCTTTTGATATTCCGTGGGCACCCATTATGGGTAATCACGACGGTCAGGGCTGTATCAGCGAGTTCTGGGCAGCTGAAAGACTTGCCAATGCCGAGAACTGTTTGTTTGAATTCGGTCCTGAGGGCATGGGCTACGGTAACTATATTGTAAATGTTAAAGAGGGTGACAGGCTTGTTCACACCTTCTATATGATGGACTCTCACGATAGTGCTGAATTTGTACTTGATGACGGTACAACAGTTGAGGGCTACGACCACTTCTGGTACAATCAGCTTGCGTGGTATGAGTGGGCAGTTAACGGCATCGCAGAAGAAGCAGGCTATGTTGTTCCCAGTACCGCAGTTTTCCACATTCCGGTGTACGAAATTTTTGATGCGTGGGATATGGTGAGTATTCCCTCAGATGATAATGAATTCGGTGTGGTTGCTCCCGAATATGCAGGCATAGTTCAGGGCGGTATCGGTGAATATCCTTGTCCTTCACCTGTAAATAACGGTTTCTTTGACCTTTGCAAGGAGCTCGGAAGCACAAAGACAATGGTGTTCGGTCACGACCATAAGAATGACCTTGTTGTTCCCTATGAGGGTATCACGCTTGCTTACGGTGTTAAGTCGGGATTCGGTAGCTATTGGGACTTCAATATGATTGGCGGTACTACGCTCGCAATCGATTCACTTGGTCAGGTGGATGTTGAACAGCACTATTATGATCTCAAGGAAAACGGTTTTGAAATCTATGACGATTGATTAGCCTCGACAATAATGAAACCCTCTCATTCAGCTTATGCTGAGTGAGAGGATTATTTTTATTCTTGTGCAATTTCTTTAAATGAATTTCTTATTTCTGTAGCATCACCTGTGGCAAGGTAATATTCATAGCTATATGGCTCAAAGCTTCTGAATGTGCGATCCTTTACAATTGCGATGTATGATGTAGGTCCGTCACGTGACGGATCCTCGTTTGTGGTTTTACCGCGTTCGAATATGCCTGTAAGGAATTCTTCTTCGTTTGGTACATAAATGCCGATGCCGAAGCTGTCATCAAATTCGCCTGTAAATGCCGCCCAGTTCTCTTTTGTATGAAATGTGGGATAGCCTGCATCGGGCCAGAAAATCAAATCCTTTTCACAGGATAATTTATCGTCTGTCCAGGGCTTGTCACCTGCATAATAAACAAAGTTTTCAAGGGGGGCAACACAGTAAAAGGCAGGAATCTCCTGTGTTGAAACAGCTTCGGGATAACCTGAAAAATCCACAAACCGACAGGTGGTGTGAACCGTGCCGTTTTCTATGGTGTACCACGCCTCCATATATGACGGTGTAATAAATTCCTTTTCCTTAGCCCAGTCAAGGGGACGGCACTTGATGTAGATTTCTTTATCGGTAACTCTGAGGTCAACTATCTTGCTGTGGTCGTTAAATTGATTACCGCCCTGTACAGGGTTGTATTTCCAATCGTTCTCCATATACACACCGTGGTCATAGTCAAGTGTGCCGTAGTATGATTGCTGAACAAGTCTGCCTGTGTCGTTGCGGTTTATGAGGTTTACGTTTTTGTTGACCGCCTCTGTTTTGTAGCGTTCACTTGCGTTGGAGTCAACCTTGATTGTTTCGTTAACCTTAACTGCCTCTACGTCGGAGTCCAGGTCCTCAACGTAGCTGAGAGCACCGCCCCATAACAGGTCAACACCGATTTTTATGTTATCAGCTTCGGTAAAAATCTCTTGGGTGGGGATTTCTCTGTTGAAAACAGAAAAGCCGTTTATTTTGATTTTACCCGTGTCAGCGTTAAGTGCTTCAAGGGTGAGTGTCAAAGGCTTACTGCCTTTTTGCTTATCAAGAAAATCGTCCGTGAATGAATAAAAGTCGGTTGCTTTGTCAGACGGCTCAAGAAAAAAGTCCTCAGAGTATTCTTTGAGTCCCTGTTGATATGTTAAGGTTGCCTTAACGTAGCAGTCGGCGGTGTAATTTATGCCGTAATAGTTGAATAATTTGAACTTAGCATCGTGGAAATATAGGGTGAGCGGTTTGTCAATTATATAGTTTCCGTTATCATCTGTCTTTTCGGAAACAGAAGACACCGTAAACACCATTTCATAATCATTTTTCACTTTGTAATCATCCTCTGTAAAAATAAAGCTTGCAATATACGGTGAGAAGGCAAGAAGCGTTATTACCGCCAATGCTCCCACAACTGCCAAAATGATTTTGAGTACCTTTTTCAATTTAACACGTCCCTTCAGAGTGTTGGTATTTCTATTTACAGAATACCATTTTAATTTGACACAGTCAAATATATTTTTGTATATGGGGTAAACTATTACCGAGGTGAAAATTATGACAGAAAAAGGCAAAAGCTATAAAGAAAATAAAAGGGTGCTCCGCCACAAAAATAATATTACCCCCATTGCAGACCACAGCGCACAGATGAGTGTGCACTCTGACAGACTTAAAAGGGGAGGAATCCACTTCACAAGAGTTCCCGTTTCAAACGGCTTTTTCAACACAGACCTTGCACAGGATAACCTGCAAAACGATATACCTGAGGCAGACCTTTAAAAATCGCCCTCTCTCGGAGGGCGATTTTAGTTAAGGAGTAAGAGTGAATAGTGAAGATGTGAGAAATATTTTGCGTTGCTTATTGTGTGGTAGCTGATTTAATGCGATGCGAAGCCTTACCTCCCTAATTCGAGGGCAGGGACCAAAATCTTTGATTTTGGTGGTGGGTAGTTCCGGTTGCCCATTGCCTTCTGTCGGATAGAACAGACAAGTTGCTGTGTTGACTACCTCTCTGGTTTAAGAGAGGGGGACCGCCTTATATTTATTTCATCATAAAAATCAATCAGAAAACGAGACAAGAATTAATCATTCTACATATAGTCTGACGGGCGGTGGAGAGTTCCAACGCGAAGCGTTTTGAATCGTAAGATTCAACGGTAACAGCCTGAATGCTTGTTGTAAATGAAATATGAAACATCAGCATCATACTCCGCAAAGCACATTATTGTTAAATTGAATTTATCATCCAATGAAAACTTCGTTTTCACAATGCTGACGCATTGGAAACTCTCCACCACCCGACAAGTATTGTTTTTTTACGAAAATATTTACCCGTTTGAAAGGAAAAACAAACAATAGCTTGACAAAAAGGTGGTCCCCCTCTCTAAAGTTAGAGAGGTATGACCGCCATTAACTTTCTTGTTCTCTTTTAGATAAATTCAACGATAGCAATACAATCAACGCTTAAGCGTTCGGTTAATTCCTCTTTCCTAACTCCTGATTTGAGTTTTATCTGCTATTCAGCTTCTCCTCCACACATTCCTTCCACCTGTTTGCGATTAACTGATGTCCGAGGACTGTGGGGTGGATTCCGTCCCAGATTGCTTCGAAAATATCATATTTTGATGCAAAGTCATCAAAAACATCCTGCAAAGGTACAAAAACCGCGTTATATTTCTCTGCAACCGCCCTTGCTTTTTCACGCATTGCACCAATTCGCGAAACAAAGTGAGCGTGAATGTCGGGGTCGGGATTCACACCGTAAAACGGCTCCATAATTACAAGGAAGGTATCGGGGTTCTGTATGAGCACCTCATCAATGAGCTGACAGTATATTTTCTCGTATCTGTCAGGGTCAGAGCCGCTACCGTTGATGTGGCTGAACACGATATCGTTTACGCCTATAAGAATGCTGAGTACCGTGGGCTTCAGCACAAGGCAGTCCTCCTGCCATCTGCCGTAAAGGTCAGAGACCCTGTTGCCGCTTATACCACGGTTGATGATTTCAATATTCTTGCCCGGGTTTTCGGCATACATTTCACCTGCGAGTATATATTGATAGCCGTGACCCAATATGTGATTAAGGTCTCTGTTTCTGCCACGGTTACCGTCTGTTATGGAGTCTCCTTGGAAGAGGACAATGTCATTTTTCTTTAAATTTAACATAATTATCGCCTAATTCAATAAAACAGTATAATCAGAAACATTTTTTTAACATAATAAGGATATCATTTATAAAATAATGTGTCAACAGCTTAAGGCGTCTTGAGTAAGGTAGTTTGTTGATGTAGTGACATAAATGATTTAAAAGGTGGTGTGAATATGGGGGAGGATATTGTTGCTCTTGCAGAAAAAATTCTGCAGCAAAGCAAAAGTGTTCTTTGTTCAGATTTGCACGCACTTATCCGTGGGGTAAATATGTTCTGCTATAAGTTTACGAATCAAGGAACTGCATTTACCGACGGTACCGATTTTTATTGTAATCCCTCTGTTGTTTGTCGTATTTTTTATGATGAGCCGACCGGCGTTAATCGGTTACTTTTACATTCTATGCTTCATTGTATGCTTCTCCATCCGTTTAATACGGACTTCAAAAACGAAAAGCTCTGGAATCTCGCCTGCGACATAGCGGTAGAACACACTATAAATGAATGGAAGCTTTCTTGCACAGAGAGTCCGACGGAGAGCATACAGTCATCATATATAAATAGTCTATCGGAAAAACTGAAAAATCTTACAGCAGAAAATATATATTATTATTTACTTGGTGAAGAAAATTCATCGTGCGAAAAATTGTCACAGCTTTTTATACAGGATGAACACTATATCTGGTATGAAGGGAAAAAATTGCACCTGAATTCTGATGTTGAAAATGTATCGGAAATTCACTCAATATACAAATTTGCCGATGAAGCTGCAGGCGAAACCACACTTTCAAAGGAAAAAACTCTGACAGAGACTGTTAATTCCTCTGCTGAAGATAGTCAGGAGGCATGGCGTTCCATTGCATCACATACCGCAAAAGAGGCGGAGTCTGCAAAGGATTTGGGTCAAACCTCCGGAATAGATGTACAGTTACTCAAGGCGGTTACTCAAAAACGGTACGATTATGGGGATTTTTTAAGAAGATTTCTGGCTGTAAATGAAATACTGAAAATTAATGATGATGAGTTTGATAACATCTTTTATACCTATGGGCTGAAGCTTTATGACAATATGCCCATTGTTGAACCCCTTGAATATGCTGAGGATAATAAAATAAAAAAGCTTTTTATTGCGATTGATACATCAGGCTCTGTTGAGGGTGATATCGTACAGGGTTTTATGGATAAAACCTATAGCATTTTAAAACAAAACGATTATTTTTCCCGACAGTGTGAGGTTCATATAATACAATGCGATTCGGCTATTCAGGATGTTGTGATTATTCGCACCGCACAGGAATTGGACCATTATGTGAGCAATGTTACTCTCAAAGGCTTTGGGGGCACAGATTTTACCCCTGTTTTTGAATATGTCACAAATGTGTGCGCCTCATCAAAAAATGATGTTGTGAACGGTCTTATTTATTTTACCGACGGTGATGGAATTTATCCGTCGCAAGGACCTGTGTTTAAATCGGTTTTTGCAATTCACGACAATGGGTTTGACAAGGGTAGGGTTCCGTCCTGGGCAACTGTTTTGTATGTTGATAAGTTTGATTTAGTCAGGTGATGTGTTTGTTGTTTTTTAAGAGCAAAGACTCCGTAACAATAAAAAACAGAATAGTAAAGCCCGATAAGTTTGCTTTTTCACCTACACTCGGCAGAGTGCATATAGGTTCCCGTGTGCGGGTTATATCCTCAGCCGCATTTATGGGCTGCAGGGCACTTAGCGGTGTAACATTTGCTGAGGGGTTAAATGAAATTTCTGATAATGCTTTTACGAACTGTGCTTCGTTGAGTGAAATTAAATTACCTGAGTCTTTATGTGTGTTGGGTAAATTCGCCTTTAAGGATTGCAGAGGGTTGAGCTGTGTTGAATTACCTGATAACCTGGAATATCTCCCTGAAGGTGCATTTCAGAATTGCACATCACTTAAAAAGATTGTGTTACCCGCCTGCTTGAAGGCAATTGGTGATGAGTGCTTCAGTGGGTGTACAAGCCTTGAAACTGTTGCTTTTCCCAATAAACTGAAAATTATAGGTAAAAAGGCATTTAAACGTTGCAAAAGCCTGGAAGAAATTTCCTTGCCCGAATCTGTTGAGGAAATAGGGGACTTTGCTTTTAAATATTGCAATAATTTGCAGTATGCAAGGTTGGTCTCTGTGCCACGCTTTTTGGGGAAACAGCCTTTTATGAAGCGTGTTTGCAGTAACCTGAGCGCTTCAGAAAAAGCATTTGTTTCCTCTTTCACGGAAAGTGGTGATGAGGGGCTTTGTCCAACGGTATCAGTGCACGGCAATCCTCGTTTTCTGAGTTTGGGTTTTGATGGTGTCCTGTCTGATTTCGGTTCGGACAGGCAAAAAACCTGCTTTAATCATATATTGGTTTTGGCAAAACAGGGGATCAAGGTATTTGTGGGGGAAAATTATTACTCATACAACAATGATTCCGACTATATTATTGAAAACGGCAGATTTGATTACAGTAAGTATGATAATCAGTTTTATAAGGCAACATCTTACGAGAAACCATTAGTTGCCGCATACAGACTTGTTTATAATGAGTCACTTGACGAAAGGTTTAAGACAATCTACGAAGCTTCACTTCACGATGATGTGAAAAACGTAGCAGTTTTCGCAACGGAGCGTAATGAAGCGGCAGTATTATCGTATTTGCTGGAAAACTATATTTTTGATACGGATTTCTACACGGCTATTTACAACATTGCCATGAAAAACGGGCACAGAAATTTGTTGGATATTATACCCTCGGTCAGTAAAAAAACAGGTATTTCAGAAACTGAAGGTCTTTTCGGGGATTTATTTTCAATTTAATGTTTATATAACGAAAGGGTTTATGTATGAATATAAAGGAAGCAACAAAACATATAAAGGCGACAATAACTGCCTATCTTGAAAAGGATGAGTTCAATAGCTTTGTTATTCCCATAGAAAAGCAAAGACCTCTTTTCCTGTACGGACCACCCGGAATAGGTAAAACTGCTGTTGTAGAGCAAATTGCCGAAGAGCTTGGAATTGGTATTGTTACTTATTCTATGACTCATCACACAAGGCAAAGTGCTTTGGGTCTGCCGTTTATCAAAACCATAAAATTCGGAGACACGGAGTATCAGGTTTCAGAGTATACAATGAGCGAAATTCTGGCATCCGTGTATAATTATATTGAGGAAACAGGCAAGGACAAGGGTATTTTGTTTTTAGATGAAATAAACTGTGTATCAGAAACATTGTTTCCCTCTATGCTCAGGTTTTTGCAGTACAAAACATTCGGTTCACATAAAGTGCCTGACGGATGGGTTATTGTTACTGCAGGCAATCCGCCGGAGTACAATAAGTCTGTAAGGGAATATGATATTGCAACGCTTGACCGTATTCAGAAAATCTCTGTTGATTCGGACTATGGTGTGTGGCGAGAATATGCGGTGAAAAAGAATGTTCATCCTGCAATAATTTCATTTTTGGACGTTAATAAAAATAGCTTTTATTACATTGAGAATACCCCGTTACGCAAGGAGTTTGTGACTGCCAGGGGATGGGAAGATCTTTCAAGACTTGTTTTTTCCTTTGAAAAAAAGGGGGTCGCAATAACTGCCGAGTTTATTGAACAGTATATACAAGTAAGCTCTGTTGCACGGGATTTTGCCGAGTTCTATTCTGTTTTTTTGAAATTAAGGGATGATTTTTCTGCTTTTGATGTTATGTGCGGTAAAGGAACTCCCACCTTGTCTGACTCTCTCCGCAAAGCGTCCGTTTCAGAAAAAATCGGATTTATAAACCACCTTTGCGACTGTATATGTACAGAGCTTTCGGGTTCAGTGGCTCTCAACAAAACCCTAAGGGCTCTGGCAGGTTTGTTAAAGCAGACGGATGTTACAGATGGTGCCGACCGGGAAGCTTCTGCCCGAATGTGTGAGGCACTCAAAAACGGGGGCGATAGTTTTACTGTCGACAAAAATATAAAATTGCTTTTGTGGGAAAAGGTTAATGAGCTTTCGGAAAGAATCAGCAATAACGGTACAGGCAGAGTAGTATCGGAATATGTTGCAGAGCAATTATCCGCCTTAAAATCATCTGTGTCAAAGGCAGATTCATCACTCTCCAATGCGGTGCGGTTTATGTATGATACCTTTGGCGATTCTCCTGAAATGCGCATTTTTACAACCAATATAACCACAAATGAAGATGCCGCATTGTTCCTTATATCATTTGGATGTAATGAGTTTTCTGCTTGTGCAAAATCAGATTTCTGTCAAAAGGATATTATGCAGGAGCTTGATATTATTTTTAGTTGAATACCAAAAACATCACACAAGTCTTTGTGTGATGTTTTTGTTTATTGAATTTGTCGGGACGATGTAATATAATATATCTGTTAAGTTATTTTTGTGTTGAAAGAGGTTGATTTTATGATAAAAAATGAGCTTTTCAATTACGATATTTTCCCAAAGGTTTTTCCTTGTGGTGAGCCTGTTCAGGTTACTGTAAAGCCTTTGGGTGCTCATGCCGCCTTTGAGGGGGAGTACAGTGTACAGGTGCGTGCACTTAATGAGGGTAATATTATCCATTACCCTGACAGAAAAAATCTTGTACCTTACGAGGCTACACCCGATGAGGACGGTTGCCTCAGATTTACTCATACATTTACGGATGAACAGGAGCATTATGTTGACATTGTCAAAGGTGATGATAGGGTAGTCCGCCTTTCTGTTTATTCTCTTCTTCCCGACCTTGTGGGCAGATATCCCTTCCGCGGTGACCTTCATATGCACACCTTCCGTTCAGACGGTCATCAGTCACCGGCTGTTGTTGCCGCTGAGTACCGTAAGAACGGCTATGATTTCCTTGCTATGACCGACCACCGCAGATATTACCCCTCGCTTGAAGCTATTGATGCTTATAAAGACGTTCCGATTGAATATAACCTTGTTCCCGGTGAAGAGGTTCACCTTCGTGATAATGATGTTCACATTGTAAACTTCGGCGGTAAGTACAGTATCAATGCCCTTGTTGAGGGTACTCATATTGAAGAAGTGGGTGACGATAAAAGCTTACGTTCAATCGACGGTAATTGCCCCGATGTTATGAGCGTTGAGGAATTCAAAAAAACAATATGGGAATTTGCCGATACGCTTGATATCCCCGAGGGTGTGGAAAGGTACAACTATGCCGCTTGTGTGTGGATTTTCGACAGAATCAAGGAAGCGGACGGTCTCGGTATTTTCGCACATCCTTATTGGATTCAGAATGTTTTTCACGTACCTGAAACACTTACTGAGCACATTATGGCAACACAGCCCTTTGATGCCTTTGAGGTTCTTGGCGGTGAAAACTATTTTGAGCAGAACGGCTATCAGGCAGTAAGGTATTACGAGGACAGAGCCAAGGGCAGACGGTATCCCATTGTCGGCAGTACGGACAGCCACTCCTGCATACATAACAGAAACGGCTATATTGCATCTACAATTGTTTTTTCACCCGAAAACACACGCGAAGGAATTATTTCATCAATCAAGGATTTCTATTCCGTTGCAGTTGACTCTATCAGTACAGAGCTTCGTTTTGTGGGCGAAATCCGTTTTGTGCGATACGGTTGCTTCCTTATGCGTGAGTTTTTCCCGTTGCACGACGAGCTTACATTTGAAGAGGGCAGACTTATGAAGGCCTACGCTTGCGGTGATACTGCTGCGGCAGAGGACCTGAAGCGTATTTACGGCAGAATGAAAGCCCAGCGTGAAAAATACTTTAAGTTTTAAAGGTGATATTAAATGAAATACGAAGTTATTAAATTAAAGGATTATTTTCCTTTCCTTGCTGAAAACGGAGCAGACCCTTATGTTGAAATTTATCTTCCGTATAATATGACGGAAATGCACCACGAAAACCGCAAAAGGCCCTGTATGGTTGTTTGTCCGGGTGGCGGATACGGTATGTGCTCTCAGCGTGAAAGTGAGCCGATTGCCCTGAAATTCCTCCAGGAGGGCTTCAACGTTTTTGTTCTTACATATTCTGTTGCACCGCACAGATTTCCTACACAGCTTCGTCAGGTTGCCGCACTTATGGAATTGATTTATAAGAATGCGGAAGTATGGAACTGTGATACAAGTAAAATTGCCATAATCGGCTTTTCTGCAGGCGGTCACCTTGCGGCTCACTATTCCACAATGTTTGATTGTGATGAGGTGAGGGCAGTTTTCCCCGAAAGCAAGAGTGTGAATGCTTCTGTTCTGTGTTATCCCGTTATAAGTGCCGAGGCTGTTACCGCTCATATGGGTAGCTTTGAAAATCTACTGGGTCACAAGCCCGAAAATCAGGCAGAAACCGACTTTTTCTCCTGCGATAAAAATGTTAAGCCTACAACACCGCCCGCATTTTTGTGGCACACAGCGGCAGATGATTGTGTTCCCTTAAAAAACAGTCTTCTTTATGCCGAGGCTTTGTGGCGTAACAAGGTGCCTGTTGAACTTCACGTTTATCCCTTCGGTGGTCACGGACTTTCTACCTGCGACAGTCAGACTATTGATGATATGTCACCTGTTTACGATTACAACAGTGCGTGGGTACCTGCAGTGAAAAAATGGCTTAAGCTTATATTCCGATTATAATGAAAGAGAGTATGTAATGAGTAAAAATTGGGTACAGACCTGGGGACAGGCACATTCGGCATTTTCATTTTTCTATTATCCGTCTTGTCCGAAAACATATCGTCTTGTAATAAAGTCGGCAATTTCGGGAAGTAGTGTGCGCTTTGAACTGTCAAATGAATGTGCTAAAAATAAAGTATATATAGGTAGCCTCAGTGTGGCGAAATGCGATGAAAAGGGTAACTTTACCGGTGAGTGTAAGAAGGTAACCGTAAACGGTGAAAAGTCACCTGCACTTGAAATCGGTCAGGTTGCAATGACTGACCCTGTTGACATTGATGTTAAAGCAGGAGAGTATTTCTGCATAAGTGCCTTTGTAGAGAAAGGCGCACTCCGAAGCGGTAACCTTATAAATAACGCAGATATTATCACCGTAAAGGGTGATGTGACAAATATTCCTCAAGTTGAAAATCAACGTCGAATCCGTGATAAGGTGCGCGAGGTTGCTTCTGTTGTATTGAAAATGTATTTCCACAAGCCTATACCTCTTTTTCAGTCGGTTCAGCTCCTCAATGATGACGGTGCACGCTCAATCGCGGTTTTCGGTGACTCCATAAGTCAGCAGGGCTATTGGACAAATGCCTTTACCGATAGGGTACACAAGGAGCTTTTCGGCAAGTATTCCGTTATAAATAAATCGATTATGGGCAATCGTCTTATGCTTGACTTCCATCGCAGATTTATCTGCAAGGGACTTTTCGGTATAAGCGGTCTTAACAGATTACAGCGTGATATACTCGATTATCCCGATGTGGAGTACGTTATAATTGCCCTTGGTACTAATGACTTCCTGCAGTACAACACCATTGCCGCCCCTAAAAGTGAAAAGCCTACACCGCAGGGTGTTCTTGACGGATTTATAAAAGTCTCCGAGACACTCAGGGCACAGGGTAAAAAGCTTATTGTTTTCAATGTGCTTAACTTTGGTGAGTGCATTGACTCACGCCCTGAAAAGGAGAAAATGGTTCAGGAATTCAATAAGCTTCTTGAAGATAACAAGCACCATTTTCATGCAGTTTACGACCAGGCAAGTCTTTGTGTGAATCCTGATAAACCAACTTGCTCACGTCTTGATTTGCTTGGTAAGGACAAAATCCACCCCAACAGAATCGGCGGTCAACTTGTGGCAGACAATGTTGATATGAATTGGTTTAAATAATGAAAGGACGGTCAACGACCGTCCTTTGTTAATTGAAGAATTTAGTCAATACGCAATACTTTCAGAATATTGTTGTAAAGAATATTGCGTAATTCGCTGTCGTTAAGACCCAAATCAAAAAGATATTCCAAATCCTCCTGTTGCTTCCACATAGGGTAATCCGTTCCGAATATTACTTTATCCGTGCCATAGGCATCAATAATTTTCTTCGTTGTTTCCTTGGATAGTGCATAGAAAGAAGAACAAGTATCAACATAAAAGTTTTCGTATCCCGAAAGGGTGGGGTAAGCCTCTTCCCAAACAGACCATCCGCCAAAATGCGCACCGATAATTGTCAGGTCAGGAAACTTTTTCAGTATTTTTTCCACTCTTTCAGGATTGGAGTTATCATATCTTGAATCACCTGTGTGTAAAAGTACAGGCAGATTTTTTCGATTACAGATTTCAAAAATTCTGATAACCTTCGGGTCATCAACCTTGAAATTCTGTATATCAGGGTGGAGCTTGACACCGTGTAAACCCAATTCAACAAGATGCTCTGCATCCTCTTCAATAGTTTCACTTTCGGGATGGAGGGAGCCCAGACCTATAAATCTGTCAGGGTGCTTCTGTACCTCGCAAGCAATATATGTGTTTATGCTTTGTGCGTGGTGGGGTGTGGTGGCAACCGAGGTTACAACACATTTTTCAACCCCTGTTTCGTTACATTGATTTATAAGATTATCTGCGGTGCCGACATAGGCACATTTATCAATAATACCCGAAGCACTTATTCCGTAAAATATATCAATGCTGTCAGTTGCCTTTTGAGCAATGGTATCGGGAAAAATGTGACAATGAGCATCAATTATTTTGTAGCCGTTCATTATAACAATACCTTCTTTGGGTGGGGATTAAAATACAAAAAGTCGGACTTGCACAGTATTCCTGTGATTCAGCCCGACTTTTTATTTATTTGTCAATTATGCGATTCAGTTATTGTCAGCCTTCTGCTGATTGTACCTTTCAAGAGATTCATCACGCATTTTGTATTTCAGGATTTTACCTGCGGCATTCATTGGGAATTCATTTACAAATAAGAAGTATTTGGGAACCTTGTGTCTTGCAATGGAAGCGTTGCCGTATTCCTTCATTTCCTTTTCATCGGCTGTTTCGCCTTTGTGAAGGATAATCCAGGCACAACATTCTTCACCGTACTGTTCGTCGGGGACACCGACAACCTGAACATCGCGTACCTTGGGATTTGTAAGGTAGAATTCTTCAATTTCACGGGGATAAAGGTTTTCACCGCCACGGATAATCATATCCTTGAGTCTGCCTGTAACCTTGTAATATCCGTCAGGTGTTCTCATACAGATGTCACCGGAATGGAGCCAGCCGTCCTTATCAATAGCCTGTGCAGTTGCTTCAGGCATTTTGTAGTAGCCCTTCATAATGTTGAAACCGCGTGCAACAAATTCACCGCTTTGTCCGTCGGGAAGCTCGTCACCCGTTTCAGGGTCAATAATTTTACATTCAACACCGGGGAAGGCACTTCCGACAGTTTCAACACGGTGGTCGAGGTCCTCATTAACTTCACCCATTGTACATCCGGGGGAAGCCTCTGTCTGACCGTAAACTGAAATAATTTCACGCATATTCATCTCAACTGATGCACGGCGCATAAGGTCTGCAGGACAGTTTGCACCTGCCATAATACCTGTTCGCATATATGAGAAGTCTGTTTTTGCAAAGTCAGGATGGCTGAACATTGCAATAAACATTGTGGGTACGCCGTTGAAGCAGGTGATACGCTCGTCATTTACACAGGCAAGTGATGACTTGGGGGAGAAGTAGGGGATGGGGCAAAGTGTACCGCCGTGTGTCATCATAGAAGTCATTGAAAGCACCATACCGAAGCAATGGAACATAGGTACCTGAATCATCATACGGTCAGCGGTAGATAAATCCATTCTGTCACCGATGGTCTTACCGTTGTTCACGATATTACGGTGTGTCAGCATAACGCCCTTGGGGAAGCCTGTTGTACCTGAGGTATACTGCATATTACATACGTCATCGGGCTTTACAAGTGATGCACGTCTGCGTACCTCCTCACGGGGAACGAGAGCGGAACGGGATAACATCTGTTCCCAGGTAAGGCAACCCTCCATTTCAAAGCCAACGGTTACAACGTTACGAAGGAAGGGGAGATTTTTTGAATACAGAGGTGAGCCGGGCTCGAGATTTTTAAGCTCGGGACAAAGCTCCTCGATAATCTCTTTGTAGTTAATATCCTTACAGTACTCAATCATAACGAGAGTGTGAGTATCTGACTGCTTGAGCAGATACTCGATTTCGTGAATCTTGTAGGCGGTGTTTACGGTGACCAGAACCGCACCTATTTTTGTTGTTGCCCAGAAGGTGAGGAACCATTGGGGTACATTTGTTGCCCAGACTGCAACGTGGTCACCTGCCTTTACTCCCAGAGAGATAAGGGCAGCGGCACACTCGTCAACGTCACGACGGAACTGTTCATAGGTTCTTGTGTAATCAAGAGTGGGGTATTTGAATGCATATTGGTCCGGATATGTTTCAGCCATTGTGTCAAGCACATCGGAAAAGGTCGCATCGATAACATCATACTTTTTCCACACAAAGGTGCCTGTCTTATCACGGTTGTAATATGCACGGTCGTAGGACTTTTTCTCACGACCCAATGATGCAATATAGTTTGTGAAGTGAGTGAGAACGATGTCTGCATCGCTGATTTCTTCGTTCCAGGCGGCACAGATAAAGCCCTCGTAGTTGAGCGAAGAAAGAGCATTCAATAACTTTTCAACCTCTAAATCGCCTTCACCGATAAGAACGGTTTTTCCGTCCTTCATATCACCGAGGCGCACGTACTTGATATATGCACCAAGATTTTTAATGGTTGTTTCAGCAGTTTCGCCGGCATCAAAATATGTTCCGCGTACATTCCATGCTGCACCGATAGCCGCAGAAGCAAAGTGATTGATGATACCGATTACATTTTCGGTTCTTGCAAGGTAACCCACGGTTTCGAACAATATGTTGATATCGGCTGCTTCGGCACGCTTGATAGCCACAGACATTTTTCCGTCTAACACCTCAAAGGATACCTTTTCCTCTGCACGAACTATAACGTTTTCAATACCTGATGCGGCAGCCATGCTGACGTATTTCTCCACAAGCTCAGCGGTTGTTTCCTCGCTTTCAAGAGGGGAGGGCATACGCAGAGCCGAAACGGTAAGGTTTCTGTTAACAAGCTTTCTTTTTGCATCGGCAATGCGGTCACGTCTTAATATGCTGTCGTGATGTGAGCTTCTTTCTTTTATGGCATCGTAAATCTCAAAGCCCTCAAAGCCGTAGTCATAGGCATATCGACAGGTATCGAGAAATGAGGCACGACTTACATTTTTAGTCGAAAATACGATTTTCATATTATGCCTCCTCAAAAACGATCTTGTTCAAAGCATTGATATATGCTCTGATACTGGCAGCAACAATGTCGGTAGATGTACCGTTGCCTGAGTAAAGCTTTCCGTTGTTGCGAAGTCTTACAAGTGCAGAACCGAGAGCTTCCTTACCCTCTGTTACGGACTGTACCTGGAAATCATCAAGCTCGTAGTGGTGACCGATGCACTGCTCAATTGCACGGAAAACCGAATCAATGGGACCGTCACCGTTACTTACTCCGCAAATGATTTCGTCATTGCATTTCAAAGTAACCTGAGACATAGAGCTCGACATATTACTGCTTGTAGTTGTGTAGGTTTCAAAATGATATGTTGAAGGTGCCTGCATAGCAGAGCTTGCGATAACAGCCTCAAATTCCTTGTAACCCACAGCACCCTTCTTTTCGCATATCTGCTTAAGAACCCTGTGAACGTTACCGATGTCTGAATCCGAAAGCTCGTAGCCCAACACAGCGGCTGCCTGCGCAACCTGTGCAACTGTTGAATCGGAATCAATAAGAATTTTTTTGCCTTCACTTACTGATTTTTCGTTATCATAAGCGTCGTGGTTGATGCTTGATACCATATCGTCAATGCTTGCGTGAATCTTTGTTGTGTTAAGAGCAACTTCTGCACCAATCTGTGCACCGCAAGCGTTTACAGCGTCGGAGATTTCACCTGTAAGAAGTACGTTCTTACCAACCATTGAGCATTTCAGACCGTCAGCACCGCTCTTAATAGCGGTGAAAGCAGAAGCAACTGCCATATTGATGCGGTCTGATACCTGTACGTAAACGGGGATGCTTACTGCTTCTTTTACCTTTGCAACCAATTCTGCGATATCATCAGGAGTTGATACACCGGCATCGTCACAGACAGTAACTGTGCTTGCACCGTTTGCCTCAGCTTCCTTTACAGCAGCGATAATAAAATCATCATCTGCTCTTGTTGCATCAAGTGCAGAAAACTCTACGTCATTGCAAAGTGCCTTTGCTTCTTTAATAAGCTGTGCAATCTTTTCAAGCATCTTTGCCTGTTTTACGTGATATGTGTATTCCATCTGAATGGTGGATACAGGAAGCTCAACCTGAAGACGGGGGCTTTTTGCCTCCTTGACACACTCCCACGCTACAGCAACATCATCGCTGTCAAAGCCCACAGGGATTGCAAGGACAGCATTTTGCACGTTCTGCGCTATTGTTTTATAAATGATTTTATCCTCACGGGGGGATTTTACAGCCGGGAGCTCAATTACCTCAGCACCGATTTTATCTGCACAGTTTGCAATAGCTGATTTTTCGCGGAAAAGCAATGATACGGCTCTGTCCTCTGAAATTTTCTTAAGTGTGATGTCTGAAATCCTGATTTCTTTCATTTTTGAAAACTCCTTTTAAATTTAGCTGGTTGCTTTGGGTGAGAAAACGAAAACCCGCCTCAAAGCTTCGCCTTTGCTTTGAGACGGGTGTAAATAACTTAACACTCGCGGTACCACTCAAATTGCAGATTAAATCTGCCACCTTATCGAAGTCTGACAACTTCTATGCACTTACGTAGCAAACACGGGGCGCCCTACACATTTTCACTTCAGGTTTCCTGCTCAGAAGGGAGAGGTACAAGCTCTATATAATCGGTTCACACCAACCACCGACTCTCTGGATACATCCGTCTTGCCCATTCTTCTTCAACGCTTTAAATATTAATTTTTTGTATTTTACTACGTCAAAACTAAAATGTCAAGGGTTATAAACATTATTTTTGAAAATTTATAACAGAGCTTGCATTATACCATATAATATATTGAAAAAGCCTTGAAAACTACCTGTTTTTGGGTTTTGCAAAAATTGATATTTTTTTGTTGTAAAACTATTGACAGATATTTTTATTTGTGCTAATCTTGTGTAAATTAAAAATATCACAAATAAAAGCTGTGACGAAGACGGCTGAAATTTTCAACTTTCAGAGAGTCGGCGGTTGCTGTGAGCCGACAGTTCGATTTTTTCAAAAGCCTATCCCTTCTGAGCCGAAGGGCTGAACGATTATTCTATTAAGCTCCTTCCGAGAATGCTGCGTTAGTGCAACGGGTTGATAGACCTTAAGTGGCAATGTATATTGCAATTTGAGTGGTACCGCGGATATAATAAGTATTCGTCTCAAAGTGAAACGTTTGTTTCGTTTTGGGGCGTTTTTGTTTTTTATTTGTGCGTTTTTGATTGTACTATTACATCTTTGAAAGGTGGAAGAAAAGTGGACAAATCATTATCAAACAAATTAGTTGAGGTTGCGGAGCGTATTTCCGAGCTTCGTGATATCTACGGTCTTAGCACCGGTGATATGGCAGAGAAGACAGGTGTTTCTCTTGAGGAATATCTTGCCTACGAAGAGGGCAGAGATGATATGCCCTTCTCATTTGTTCATAAATGCGCACTTGCATTCGGCGTTGAGCTTACGGACCTTCTTGAGGGTCAGAGTGCAAAGCTGACAACCTACAACGTTACCCGCAGAGGCAGAGGACAGACTACCGCTAATGAGGAAGGTATCCTTATCCAGAACCTTGCTCCCAAATTCAAGAACAAGCTCGCTAACCCTTATTGGGTTAAGTATGAATATTCACCCGAGCTCCAGACAAAGCCTATTGAGGTTGCAACTCACTCGGGTCAGGAGTTTGACCTTGTAATCAAGGGTGCTCTTAAGGTGCAGATTGGTGAGCATATTGAGATTCTTCACGAGGGTGACAGCATATTCTACAACAGCTCAATTCCCCACGGTATGATCGCTGTTGACGGTGATGATTGTCTCTTCCTTGCAATGGTTATGGCAGAGGATGAAAGCCTTGCAGATTCACATATGAGCAGTGTAAATGTGGGCAGAGCACCTAAGGAAGAAAAGCTTATCTGCAACAAGTTTATCACAACGACAGTCGATGAAAACGGTGTTTGTGACAGTATCGAATTCAAAAACGAAGATAAGTTTAATTTTGCTTTTGATATCATTGATGAATTGGGCAGAAATTATCCCGACAAGCTTGCAATGCTCCACATCGCAAACGATATGACGGAGCGAAGATTTACATTTAAGGATATTAAGGAGTATTCATCACAGGCTGCTAACTACTTCAAATCCTTGGGTATCAAGAAGGGTGACAGAGTTCTTCTTGTTCTTAAGCGTAATTATCAGTTCTGGTTTGCAATTCTCGGTTTGCATAAATTGGGTGCAATTGCGATCCCTGCTACAAATCAGCTTGTTGTTCACGATTATGAGTATCGTTTCAATGCAGCAGGTGTTTCTGCGGCAATTGTAACTGCTGATGGTAATGCTACCGATTATGTTGACCAGGCGCAGTTAAACAGCCCCACTTTAAAGATAAAAATTGTTGCCAACGGCAGTAAAGAGGGTTGGCATAACTTTGATGAGGAGTTCGGACTTTTCAGTCGCCGTTTTGTTCGTGATGATGACAGCGCTTGCGGTGATGACCCCATGCTTATGCTTTTCACTTCGGGTACAACAGGTTATCCCAAGATTGCAACACACAGCCACAAATATCCCCTTGGTCATTTCATCACGGCTAAGTATTGGCATTGTGTACAGCGCGACGGTATTCACTTCACGATTTCAGAAACCGGCTGGGGTAAAGCCCTCTGGGGTAAGCTTTACGGACAATGGCTTTGCGAGGGCGGAGTTTTCGTTTATGACTTTGACCGCTTTGATGCTTCAAAGATATTGCCGATGTTTGCGAAGTATAACATCACAACCTTCTGTGCACCTCCCACAATGTACCGTATGCTTATAAAACAGGATATCTCACAGTATGACCTGTCCTCTATCGTACACGCGACAACAGCAGGTGAAGCACTTAACCCCGAAGTATTCAAGCAGTTTGAAAAAGCAACGGGTCTTCGTGTCCACGAGGGCTTCGGACAGACAGAAACAACTCTTTCTATTGCTACTCTTAACGGAACACCGATCAAGATCGGTTCAATGGGTAAGCCCACACCTCTCTATGATGTGGATGTGGTCGATTCCGAAGGCAGACCTGTAGCAGACGGTGAAACAGGCGAAATTGTTGTTCACACTGATAATAAAGCTCCTTGTGGTCTTTTCCTCGGGTACTATAACAACGATGAGGCAACCAAAGAAGTATATCACGACGGACTTTATCATACAGGTGATACTGCATGGCGTGATGAAGACGGATATCTCTGGTATGTCGGCAGGGTGGATGACGTTATCAAATCATCAGGTTACCGTATCGGACCATTCGAAATTGAGAACGTTATTATGGAGCTTCCTTATGTTCTTGAGTGTGGCGTTTCTGCCGCTCCCGACGAGGTTCGCGGTCAGGTAGTTAAGGCAAGTATTGTCCTTGTACCCGGCACAGAAGGCACCGAAGAACTCAAAAAGGAAATTCAGGATTACGTTAAAAAGAACACCGCTCCATATAAGTATCCCCGAATTGTTGTGTTCAAGGATGAATTACCTAAGACAATCAGCGGAAAAATCATAAGAAATAAGCTTTGATGATTTGCGGAATAGCGCATTTTCTCACCTCGCAGTATCTTCATACAGCCTCGGTTCGTAAATACGCTATTTCATCAAATTCTCCGCGCTTATTAATCAGATGATAAATCACGATTATGTGTAGTTTGATAAGCTTCCGATAATACACATTATATATTAATAGAATTTCTTGTTGACAAATCAATAAATTTGTGTTATTCTTTGAGAAATTGAATATAAAGGCATTGAAGAAAAGGATGCAAAGTGATCACCTTGCAGAGAAGTGACGGTTGGTGCAAGTCACAGGCAGAGCTTTGAAGTTTGTAGTTTCTGAGCCGGGAGGAAGAAAGGCAGTTTTGCTCAGTAGAACCTCTCCGTGATTGCTGCGTGAAGGCATAGGGGTTGATTGACCCTGAGAGTGGCAGATTTATTCTGCAATTTGAGTGGTACCGCGGGTTAAACTTATAACTCGTCTCAAAGATTATCTTTGGGACGGGTTTTGTTTTGATTTGTCCCGCATTTCAGGAGGATACGCATGGATAAGATTTCAGGTCTTGATTTTAAAATCAAGGAAATGGCTGCCCGTATCAGGGAGCTGAGGGAGATTGAAGGTCTCTCAATTGCTGATATGGCAGTTAAGACAGGTGTTACCGAAGCAGAATACATTGCCTGCGAAAACGGTGAAAGCGACCTTAACTTCGCATTTATTTACCGTTGTGCACTTGCTTTCAACGTTGATGTAACAAGCATTATCGAGGGTAACACACCCAAGCTTACCAACTACGTTTATACAAAAGCAGGTAAGGGACAGAAGATTGAAAAAGCCCACGGTATGACATACTATAACCTTGCGGCTAAGTTCAAGAATAAAATTGCCGAGCCTCTTTTCGTTGAAGCTGTATATTCAAAAGAAAATGAGAACAAGGATATTGAGCTTACCTCTCACGACGGTCAGGAGCTTGATATTGTTATCGACGGTAAACTGAAGGTTCAGGTTGGCGAGCACTCCGAAATCCTTGGCCCCGGTGACAGTATTTACTACGATTCAAATACTCCTCACGGTATGATTGCCGTTGACGGTAAGGATTGTACCTTCTACGCTATTGTTCTTAACCCCAACGGTGAGCCTATTCCCGAGCTTCAGACAGCTCAGGCAGTTAAGGACACCAAGGTTGCCGTTAAGGATACCAAGGACCGTATTTATAAGAAGTTTATTGACGTTGAGGAGAACGAAAACGGCACTCCCACATCAATTAAATTCAAAAATATTGACAACTTTAACTTTGCCTATGACCTTATTGATGCTCTTGCAGATAAAGAGCCCGATAAACTTGCAATGCTTCATATTTCAAGGGATAAAACCGAGCGAAGGTTTACCTTCAAGGATATGAAGAAGGCATCTGCACAGGCGGCAAACTACTTTAAGTCACTCGGTATCAAAAAGGGTGACAGGGTAATGCTTATCCTCAAACGTCACTATCAGTATTGGTTTGCAATGCTCGGTCTTAATAAGCTTGGCGCTATCGGTATTCCTGCTCCCAATCAGTTGCAGGAGCACGACCTTGAATACCGTTTTCAGGCAGCCGGCGTTAAGGCTATCCTCTGCACAACCGACGGTGACGTTGCCAATCAGGTTGATATGGCAGCCGCAAAATGCCCCGGTCTTGAAATCAAGATTGCTGTTGGCGAAAGCCGTGACGGCTGGCGTAATTATGATGAGGAGAGTGCACTGTTCAGCTCACACTTTGAGCGTACTGCAGATGCACCCGGCGGTAAGGACCTTATGCTTATGTTCTTTACCTCAGGTACAACAGGCTATCCTAAGATTGCCGCACATAACTATACATACGCTCTGGGTCACTTCCATACTGCAAAATATTGGCACAATGTTGACCCCGACGGACTTCATTTCACAATTTCCGACACAGGCTGGGCAAAGTCAATGTGGGGTAAATTCTACGGACAATGGCTCTGCGAGGCTGCACTTTTCGTGTATGACTTTGACCGTTTTGATGCCGCAGACATTCTTCCTATGTTTGCTAAGCACAATATAACAACCTTCTGTGCACCTCCCACAATGCTCAGAATGATGATTAAGCAGGATATTTCCAAGTATGATTTCTCATCAGTTAAGCATATGACCACAGCAGGTGAGGCGCTTAACCCCGAGGTTTACCGTCAATTTGAAAAGGCGACAGGTCTCCAGATTCTTGAGGGCTTCGGTCAGACAGAGAGCACAATGATTATCGGTAATATGACAGGCGCTTCACACAAAATCGGCTCTATGGGTAAGCCTGCACCGATTTATGACGTTTGTCTTGTTGACTCGGACGGCAACCCCGTTAACGTCGGTGAAAACGGTGAAATCGTTGTTAATGTCAAGGACGGTGCTCCCTGCGGTCTCTTCACGGGCTACTATAACGATGAAGAAAAGACCAAAGAGGTTTGGCACGACGGTTATTACCACACAGGTGACGTTGCCTGGATGGACGAGGACGGCTTCTATTGGTATGTTGGCCGTGTTGACGACGTTATCAAGTCATCAGGCTACCGTATCGGACCGTTCGAAATCGAAAGCGTTATTATGGAGCTTCCTTACGTTCTCGAATGTGGTGTTTCTGCTGCTCCCGACGAGGTTCGCGGTCAGGTAGTTAAGGCAAGCATTGTGCTTGTTAACGGTACCGAGGGCACCGAGGAGCTTAAGAAGGAAATTCAGAAATACGTTAAAGAACGTACCGCTCCCTACAAATATCCCAGAATCGTTGTATTCAGAGATGAACTTCCTAAAACAACCAGTGGTAAGATACAGAGAAATAAGCTTTGATAATTTGCGAAACAGCGCATTTTCTCACCTCGCAGTATCCTCATACAGCGTCGGTTCGTAAATACGCTCTTTCATCAAATTCTCTGCGCTTATTCAAAAATTAAAATGAATTATATTTCGGCTCGTAACAGTTAAAATGTTTGGAAGCAGAGCTTCCCCGAAATTCCTAATTCCTAACTCATAATTTCTAATTTTACAAGAGGTGATTAAGATGCAACACAAAAGAATAACTCTTTTTGCAGGGCACTACGGCAGCGGTAAAACAAATATTGCGGTAAACTATGCAATGCATCTTAAGTCACTCGGTGAAGATGTCGTTGTTGCTGACCTTGACATCGTCAATCCTTATTTCCGCACAAGGGACAGCCTTGAGGATTTTGAAAAAGCAGGTATCCGACTTATTTCATCGGAGTTTGCTTCGTCAAACGTGGATTTGCCCGCACTTCCTCAGGATGTTTATTCAATCCTTGATAATCCTACGGAGTGTGCTATAATGGATATCGGTGGTGACGACAGGGGAGCCTATGCTCTTGGTCGTTATGCAGACGCCATCAAGGCAGAAAATAATTACGAAATGCTTTACGTTTTCAATAAATTCCGTCCTCTGACACCTACCGCACAGGATGCGGCAGGGATTATGGCGGAGATTGAAAATGCCTGTCACGTTAAATTCACGGCAATTGTCAACAACTCCAACCTTGGTGAAGTGACAACTGCCGAGGATATATTAAATTCGGTTGCAGAAACCGAAAAATTAAGTGAATTAACAGGCTTGCCTGTTAAAATGACTTCGGTCAGAAGTGATTTAGTTAATAATCTCAACGGAAAAGTCGAAAACCTCTTTCCGCTGACTTTACAAAAAAAGATAGTATAGGGTGAGGAAAATGGCAAAAGTAACATTTGCAGAAAATGTATGCAAGGGTTGCGGCTTATGCGTAACTGCTTGTCCCAAAAAGATTGTGGAGCTTGACTCTGCAAAGCTCAATGCAAAAGGACATCATCCTGCTCATTGCATTGATGAGAGTCAGTGTATCGGTTGTGCTTTCTGTGCAACAATGTGCCCTGACTGTGCAATAACTGTTGAAAGGTAAGGTGAAAAAGATGGGTGAAAAAGTTTTAATGAAGGGCAACGAGGCTATTGCTGAATCTGCTATCAGAGCAGGCTGTATGCACTATTTCGGTTATCCCATTACCCCTCAGACAGAAGTTGCCGCATATATGGCAAAGCGTATGCCTAAAATTGGCGGTGTATTCCTTCAGGCAGAGAGTGAAATCGCTGCTATCAATATGGTACTTGGTGTTGCCGCAACAGGTAAGCGCGTTATGACATCAAGCTCAAGCCCCGGAATCTCTCTTAAGAGTGAGGGTATTTCTTACATAGCAGGTAGTGACGTTCCTGCACTTATCGTTAACGTACAGCGTGGTGGTCCCGGTCTCGGTGGTATTCAGCCTTCACAGTCCGACTACTTCCAGGCAGTTAAGGGCGGTAGCCACGGTGACTTCAAAAAGGTTGTTCTTGCTCCTGCATCTGTTCAGGAAATGGCAGATCTTACCGCTACTGCATTTGACCTTGCAGATAAGTACAGAGTGCCTGCAATGATTCTTGCCGACGGTACACTCGGTCAGATGATGGAGCCCGTTGAGCTTCCCGATACAGCTCCCAAGACATTCGATAAGCCCTGGGCACTTACAGGCACAAAGGGTGAGAGAAAGCACAATATCGTAAACTCTCTTTACCTTAAGCCCGAAGAACTCGAGAAAACAAACTTCGAGCGTTTTGCAAGATATAAGGAAATCGAGGAGAATGAGGTTCTCTTTGAGGAATATCTTATGGACGATGCAGAAATATGCGTAGTTTCATTCGGTATCACAGCCCGTGTTGCCAAGAATGCTATTGTTGAAGCAAGAGCAAAGGGCATCAAGGTTGGTATGATTCGTCCTATTACTCTCTGGCCCTTCCCCGAGAAGGTTTTGAGAGCTGCCGCAGACAAGTGCAAGGCATTCCTTTCAGTTGAAATGAATATGGGTCAGATGATTGAGGATATCAAGCTTGCTATTGAGTGCAAGAAGCCTGTTTACCTTTGCAACCGTACAGGCGGTATGATTCCTTCACCCGAAGAGGTACTTGCAAAGATTGTTGAAATCAACGAAGGAGGCGACAAATAATGGTAGTATTTGAAAAATCAAAAGTATTGACCGATGCACCTCTCCATTATTGCCCCGGTTGTACACACGGTATTATCCATCGTCTTGTTGCAGAGGCTATCGAGGAGTTAGGCATTGAGGGCAGAACAATCGGTGTTGCACCTGTTGGTTGCTCAGTTATGGCTTACGATTACTTCACAACAGACTTTATTCAGGCACCCCACGGCAGAGCTCCGGCTGTTGCAACGGGTGTAAAGCGTGCAGACCCCGAAAACAATATTGTTTTCACATATCAGGGTGACGGTGACCTTGCCGCTATCGGTACTGCAGAGACAGTTCACGCTGCTGCACGTCGTGAGAATATCACAGTTATCTTCGTAAACAACGCTATCTATGGTATGACAGGCGGTCAGATGGCTCCCACAACACTTCCCGGTCAGGTTACTCAGACATCACCCTACGGTCGTGATGTTGAAACAGTAGGCTACCCCGTAAAGGTTTGTGAGCTTCTTCAGAATGTTGACGGTGCCGCTTATCTTGAGCGTGTATCTGTTAACAACCCTGCAAACGTTAAAAAGGCAAAGAAGGCTATCAAAAAGGCTTTCCAGAACCAGATTGAGGGCAAGGGCTTCTCACTTGTTGAGGTTGTTTCAACCTGTCCCACAAACTGGGGTATGACACCTGAAAAAGCTCTTACATGGCTTGAGGAAAATATGCTTCCTTATTATCCTCTCGGTGTTTATAAAGATATCTATGCAGAGGGGGAGGCAAAATAATGAGCGCATGTAATATTCTTTTTGCCGGCTTTGGCGGTCAGGGTATCCTTTTCGCAGGTAAGTTCGTTGCATACAAGGGTCTTCTTGAAAATAAGCAGGTTTCTTGGCTTCCCTCATACGGTCCCGAGATGCGTGGCGGTACAGCTACCTGTCGCGTTATCGTAAGTGACGAGCCCATCGGCTCTCCCATCGTTGGTAAGCCTGATGTTCTCGTTGCTATGAACCTTCCTTCACTTGATAAGTATGAGAATGAGGTTGTACCCGGTGGTAAAATTTTCATTGACTCAACACTTATCACACGTAAGGTTGAGCGTACAGACGTTGATGTTTACTACATTCCTTCAACACAAATTGCAAATGAACAGGGTATGAGCACCCTTGCTAATATGATTATCACAGGTAAGCTTCTTAAGGAAGTTCCTATGCTTGGCTTTGATAATATCGATGCTCCTCTCAACAAGGTTGTATCTGCTCGTAAGCAGAACCTTCTTGAGGTTAACAAAACAGCTCTCAAATTGGGTTACGATTATTAAGAAAAGAGGTTTTTTTCAATGGCTTACAATTTCAAGATTGAAAGAACTACTGCTCCCAAGGCAAAGCCTGAGAGCGAAGCAAAGCTTGGCTTCGGTAAAATCTTTACTGACCATATGTTTATTATGAATTATGATGAAGGTCAGGGCTGGCACGATGGCAGGGTAGTACCCTACGGTCCGCTTTCACTTGACCCTTCATCAATGGTTTTCCACTATGCACAGGAGCTTTTTGAGGGTCTTAAGGCTTACAGAACTGCAGACGGTTCTATTCAGCTTTTCCGTCCTCAGAAAAATATCGAAAGAATGAACAACACCTGTGACCGTCTTTGTGTTCCTCGTCTTGACCCCGATATGGTTCTCGAGGCAATCAAGACAGTTGTCGATGTTGACAGTGATTGGGTTCCTCACAGCGACGGAACATCACTTTACATTCGTCCTTTCATTATTGCTACCGATGCTTTCCTTGGTGTTCACGCATCACACAGCTACATCTTTGCTATCATCCTTTCACCCGTTGGCTCATACTATGCAAACGGTATGGACCCTGTTAAGATTTACATCGAGCGCGAGTATGTTCGTTGTGTTAAGGGTGGCACAGGAATGGCAAAGGCAGGCGGTAACTACGCTGCATCTCTCATTGGTCAGGAAAAGGCAGACAAAATGGGTTATGCACAGGTTCTCTGGCTTGACGGTGTTGAGAGAAAATATATCGATGAAGTTGGTGCAATGAACGTTTTCTTTGTTATCGACGGAACCGTTATCACTCCCACACTTGAGGATGGTAACATTCTTCCCGGTGTTACACGTGCTTCTTGTATCGAGGTTCTTAAGGCTAACGGCTACAAGGTTGAGGAGAGAAAGCTCTCTATCGACGAGGTTAAGGAGGCTCACAAGAACGGACTTCTTACAGAGTCCTTCGGTACAGGTACAGCCGCAGTTATTTCACCTGTTGGTGAGTACATTGACGGTGACGAGCACCTTGTTATTAACGACAGCAAAATCGGTCCCGTTGCACAGTTCCTTTACGATGAGCTCACAGGTATTCAGTGGGGCAAGCGTGAAGACAAAAACGGCTGGATTGTTAAGGTTAACTGATTATAATCAAAGAAAAACGAGTCACTCAATCGAGTGGCTCGTTTTTACTATCTGTTCACACAGTCACATCTTATCCGTAAAGAATCTCTTTTCAGCGCAAAGGATAAAGTCGAATGTCTTTTCTTCCTTATAATCTATTCTTTTACCATCGTTTTTGATGATATAACCCTCATATCTGAGCGTTGTTTTTCCGTCTTCAATTTCGCCCGATACTTTAATGTTATATGCAAGACCGCCTTCTTTCCTGTGTTCCAAAAGCTCGTGAGAAATGGTATTGTTCCACATCCAGACCTCATCCATTTTACGCTTTTGCAAGGGTGAATCGGGAAGCCAACTGCTTCCTGCAGATACAATACTTATTGCTTCGCTGTAAAACTCATTTTCAAATTTGTCACTGCTTGAACCGCGCATTATTCCTACACCGATAATAGGGTAGGAGGTGTAGTACCATACACCCGCAACCGATATTATAATGGCTACGACAAGAATAACTGCCAATAGCTTTTTCTTCATAAAAATCACATCCTTATTGTTCATAGAATATATATGCAACATTATGTCCCGAGCCTTCATCATAGCCGGTTATTGTTATTAAAACAAATTCACCGGACAGAAACTCTTTTGTGTAACTTTGGAGTACACCATTTGAATAAATATACTTTTTAATTGATTTCTGATAATCGGAGGAGTATAAATTTTTGTTATCGCAGATGTAATCTCCGAGAATGTGCAATTCATATTTCCGGTGCTTGGGTAATATTGTCAAATCTAATTGGGAGACAATCTGCTTTAAATCATCAAAAGCAATGCCGTTAACACATTCTTGGTTTTTTCTGAATTCACCAATAAAATTATAGCTTTCTTCAGGATTCGTTTGTTCATACATTGTATTTGCATAAAAAGCTCTGCCGTTTTCGCAGGTTCCCGACAAATAAAAAATGTCGTTGGTGGTTTTATCAGAGTTGATAAAAAAGAAGCCGTTGTTAATTATGAATTCTCCTTCGGCTTCGGGTCTTTGGGCAATATAACCGTCAATATTATTCATAATCGTTAAAACATCGTTGCTGTAGCAAGGTATTTTATTATAAATCACACCATCGAAAACCCCGTTTTCTTTTAGTGCGATACAGCCGAAAATGATTGAGATAATCAGCACTGTACAAATCACTATTTTATGGGACTTGCTTGATTTTTTATTTTTTTTGATTTGAGTAACTATTTGTTCCTCACTTACAGTTAAAAGCTTTTCCTTTTCAATTCTCTTTCCCTCTAATAATTCACTTATTGAAACATCAAATATTTTAGATAAATCTTCAAAGATTTCTATGTCAGGATAATTTTTTCCTGTTTCCCAACGGCTTACTGCTTTATCCGTAACATTAAGCTTTTCTGCTAATTGAAGTTGAGTCAAACCTTTTTCTTTTCTTAATTGAGATATGAATTTTCCAAACTCATAGTTGTTCATCGAATCAACTCCTTTTGTCATTGTAATTATATAATATATTTTTTAAAAAGTCACTCTCGCAAAAATAGAATTGTGAAAAAAACGCAAAAAACACGCAATTACATTCACGCACCGATATTTCTTACCGTTTATTATTTCTTTTTCTGATACCACAATTTTCTCAATGAGCTCGTTCAGGATTCTTGCGTTGAGTTTTTGTAAGAAATAAGAATCACACCATAGGTGTGTATATCATCAATTTTGTAGAAATTGCATATCACCAAAGCAATGCTTTGTATATCATCATTGCGAAAGTATTATACAGACTACATCTGATGATATACGCCTTTAGCGATGATATACACACTGAAGTGTGATGATATACCATTGCTTTCGCAAT
>JAZSGZ010000039.1:0-16198 GCA_045532945.1 Acutalibacteraceae bacterium | reverse complement strand
ATTTTTACAATTAGTTGTTTGTGTTGGAATCTGACGATTCCACAATGCTATCGCATTGAGAACCACCCACCATTCCGTCCAAACTGTTTTGTATTATATAATCATTCACCCGAAGGAGCTAAATCCAACCAATAGCATAATGTAAGAATGGTCCCCCCGCCTTCGAAGGCAGGCAGACCATTCATCTGCTTTTTTATTCTATCCAACTGAAGAACGGGAGGAAAGGCTTCGCGTTACTTTTACTTTATTATAATTGCAACGCAGTTCCTCAATTTCTAATTCCCGATTCCCGATTCCTGATTCTATCAACAACTCCAAATACCACAAACTTAACAAGTGATGCGATAATGATACCACCACCGATTGCGGCGCCGACCTCTGCGGTAATAAGCAGATATTGAGCAGCAACGGTATAATTTTCATTGAGCAGGTTACTCATACTGTAGTAAAGCGAGCCACCGGGTACAAGCGCTATACAACCGGGTAATAGAAAAACGGTTGAGGGTGCTTTACAAAGCCTTGCAAAGATTTCTGCACCGAAGGCACAGGCAAAGGCGGCAATAATATTCGGTACAAATACATTGTCGGGGAATATTGCGGTGAAAAGAAAATAAAAAACACAAGCAATTGCACCGTCAAGTGTAGCAAAGAACCAATGGGCAGGCTTTAGTCTGAAAAGTAGTGCAAAGCCAAAGGTAGCAAAGATTCCTGCAAGTATCTTAATTAATTCAGGGCTCAATTTAACACACCCCCAAAGACAAGAATAGCAACGATAAAGCCGAATGCAACCATAACTGCTGTAAGTATCGCCTGAGTAAACTGTATAATACCTGAAACCGTGTCACCGAAGAGCAGGTCTCTGACTGCATTACCGAATGCAAGACCGGGAATAAGCAACATAATGGTGCCAATCATAACCATATCAATGTTGTCTCCGATACCCAGCTTAACTACGCTCAGTGCGGAAAGTGCACCAACAAATGAGACGGCTACGGTATAGAGCATTTTGTTACCCAGCTTGATTTTGTGCAGATTAAGGGCAGAAACCACAAGTCCCGAAATAGCGGCTGCAACACCGTCGAGCAACGTACCGCCGAAGAACAGGGCGAAGCCGCCTGCAGCAATCATACCTGCTATAAGGGACAGATATCTGTTAAAGGGCTTCGTTGTTGTAGCTCTCTCTATCAGCTCATCGAGCTCATCAAGGGTGATTACACCCGTACAGATTTTACGTGATATGTCATTGAGCATATCAAGCCTGTACATATTATTAGCCGTATTATACACACGCCTGACCTGTGAAGCCGTTGTACCGTCCTCCATCCTGATACCTGCAATAACAAGTGACGGAAGTGCAAAAACATCGGTGTGAACAGCACCGTAGGCAGTACAAATCCTGTTGACGGTATCCTCAATTCTGTGGGGTTCACCGCCACAACGAAGAATATTCTCACCAACGTCAAGTGCCTTACAGAGAATGTAATCGGCAGTATATAACGAAGTGTCAATATTCTCTAATTTTGAAACAGAGCTAATGCTTTTCCTCTTATTCACCGACTACATCCTTTCGTTTTTTCGGGAATCAATATAATCCTGCAGGATAGTAACAGCCGCAACGGCATCAACAACCGCCTTGCGCTTTTTACCCCTCACGTTATTCTCGCTCAGTATCCTGTGGGCTGATACTGTTGTAAGACGTTCATCCCAGAATACAACGGGAATATCGGTTTTGCTTCTGAGAAACTCACCCAGCGACTCACAGGACTCTGCACGGAAACCCTTTGAGCCGTCCATATTCCTCGGTAAACCCACAACAATCTGCTCTGCCCTTTTCTCCCGGGCAACTGAAATAATTTTATCTGCAAGTGTCTCCGGATTCCACTCGGTAATAACACAAACGGGAGATGCCAGCATTTCTGTTTTATCACACAGAGCAATTCCCGTGCGCTTATCACCGTAATCAACTGATAATATTATCATATATACTCCTCAAAAAATGGCTGATAGAGTAAACTATCAGCCATAAATTGTATTTTAAAATCACCTGTTGCCCCTGATCATACGCTCAGCCTGTTCCGCAATGCCCTCGGCTCCGCTATTTGTTACCGGCTCCTGGGGTTCCGGTGGTGTGGGTGCCTGAGTCTCCGGTGCCTGAGTAGGCTCGGGTGGTGCCTGTGTTACGGGCTCTGTTACAATTACGGTGGGCGCCTGTGTAGGTGCCTGTGTTGGCAACGGCTTTGCATTAGTTGTAGAAGGACGAGTAGTTTTGTTATTACCGCCCGAAGAAGCCGTCGTCTTATCATTATTATTATCGGTAGTGGGCTTTGTTGTAGCCTTTGTATTGGGGATAACAGAGGGAATACCCTGACCGATACCGTTTATGATTGAACAGCTCTTACATCTGTTAGGAACATTAGAGGACTTATAGTAGCCTGTTGCTTTCGGACATCCGCTGTTAGCGATATCACCCGATATTGTACAGTAGCTACGTGCTACAACACCGCTTGCTGTGGGGAATTCAAGGTCATCAAGGTCCTCGTGAACATCGTCCATAATCTCCTTGAAGATACGACCTGCAGGGTTACCCGATACATTCCATATACGCTTGGGTTGGTCGTAGCCGTACCAGACAGCAGCAACATAATAAGGTGTGCCTGCAACAAACCAACGGTCCTTATCGTCAGAGGTTGTACCTGTCTTAGCAAAGGTCTCAAATCCGCTTACACCGTATGCAGCACCTGTACCGCCGCCACGTGTAACGGTCTTGAGAAGGTTTCTCATAACACCTGCTGAGCTTTCGCTGATAACCTGATCGCCTGAATCATCGCCTGATTTAAGCAATACCTCGGTGCCGTCGTTATTGGTTACCTTATAGTAAGCATAAGGACGGAAGTAATAACCGTTGTTACCGAAAATAGAGAAAGCTGCTGCCATCTCAAGTGTGGTAACACCCTCACTACAACCACCAACGGCGATTGTTGAATAGTTAGCATCGTAATACTTGCTGTTCTTATCCTCAACAAATGTTGTGAAGCGTAAATCATCAACAAGGAAGCTAAAGCAATTTTCAAGACCCATCTTGCGGGCAATCTGAGCAGGAACGGTATTGAGTGAAACCTGCAAAGCGTGCTGAACGGTTACAAATGAGTTGGGTGAACCTGCATTACCGCCATAGTTTGTGGGCCAGCGTGATGAACCCATCTTGATACCGTAGTTCTGAACCTTTGTTGACCAGGTAATAACATCCTGATCAATTGCAGGAGCATAAACCGAAATAGGCTTAATTGATGAACCGGGCTGACGGGCTGACTGTGAGGCTCTGTTAAGTCCGCGGAAGGGACCCTTTTCACCTGCACCGCCGACCATAGCGACTACCCTGCCGTTGTAGTCCATAATAGTGATTGCTGATTGTACAGCGGGGTTATCCTCAGTATCCTCTTCATTGGGGAAGGCAGTTCTGTTTTCGTAAACATACTCAGCCTTTTCCTGAACACCCATATCAACAGCAGAATATATCCTGAGACCGCCGAAGAAAACCTTTTTCCATGCTTCGTTATATGTGAGGTCATATTCAAGCATAAGGTCCTCGATAACATTATCGATAACGAAATCAACATAATATGAAGACTCAACGTCCTCCTTGGATTTCTCGATTTCCTCAATCTCCTCGTCGGAATACTGCTTATCTTCATCTAATTCAGTATCGTTTTTATCCTCAACCTTACTGCCTGTAAATACAAGCTTATAGTTCTTGGCTTCGTTATATTCTTCCTGAGTAATGCTCTCCTGCTCAAGCATACAGCTGAGACAGTAAAGCTGACGTTCAGCGTTATCCTCGGGGTGGGCAATGGGGTCAAGTGCACCGGGAGCCTGTGTAATGGAGGCAATTGTAGCACACTCTGCCGCATTAAGGTCCTTAACCTCTTTACCGAAATAATACTCCGAAGCAGTCTTAACACCGTAACAGCCGTTGCCGAGATAAACCGTGTTAAGATAAAACTCCATAATAGTCTTCTTATGGTAGTTCTGCTCAAGGTTCAAAGCATTGAGTATCTCAAAGAACTTACGTGAAACGGTACGACCGTTCTCACCTGTAAGGTTTTTGATAAGCTGCTGAGTGATGGTTGAACCACCCTGCTCAAAGCCCGACTTGACAACACCGAGAATTGTACGAGTCCAGTCAACACCCTGATGCTCATAAAAACGCTTGTCCTCAAGGTCACGGAAGGCATCAATCATTGTTTCGGGAATGTCCTCATAGTCAATCCACACACGGTTCTCTGCACCGTGAAGTCTCAACAACTCAACAAGCTGCTTGCTTTCATCGTAAGCATAGATAATACTTGTCTGAGCCTGGTTAGCCTTGTATTCATCCAGGTCCATTGCATTTTCTTCGTTTCCGATGTATTCAACAGCATAATTATAAACATAAGAACAAGCAACAGTACCACAAACACCGACAATGGCGGTTATGGTGAATATTGTACCGAAAATAAACCTCAGTACAGGATGTTCTTTGCGCTGTTTTTTGGTGCGAGGATTGTCAGCACCGGTACGTTTTCTTGACATAAAAGAAAAACGCCTCCCTTATAAAGATACTCAAATCAGAGATTTAAACTATATAACTTGACTATTATATCACACTATTTCATAAATGTTTATACTTTTTTCAAAAAAAGTATAAACATTTGAAATTTTTTTGCTTAATAAACAGCAAAAACAACCTTGCTGATTGATTTAAGTGCTTACGGCATATTTTCAATGACCGCCTCAGCGACGGCAAGGTCAAAGGGTGTTGTGATTTTAATGTTACAGTCAAGACCCTCAACAAGCTTGATTCTGTATCCCCTGTCAGCAAAAATTGATGCAACATCCGTATAGCCTTCAAGCTCATCATCAGACAATGAGTTAATCAATGTATTCAGCTCTTTAAGATGAAATGACTGAGGTGTCTGTACCCTGTACAGCTCCGACCTGCGCAGATTTTCCGAAAAGAAATCACCCGTACTGCTTCTGAGTATGGTATCAAAAACAGGCATCACCGTGTTACAAGCGCCGTATTCGTCAACCGCCTCAATATTATCCTTGATAATACGTGCATCAATAAACGGTCTGACTGCATCATGTGTAAGTACAATATCGTCGTCCTTGACATTATAGCTATCGTATAAGAACCTGCATCCGTTTTTAACGGAGCTGTTGCGATTTTTACCGCCGGGAATAACGCTGATGTGGTCAAGGGAAATGCCGTACTCAAGCAAGGTAGCCTTTGTATATTCAATCCAATCGACGGGACAGCAGATAACACCCGAACGGAAGGAGCCGAAATCCTCAAAATTACGAATGGTTTTTATTAATATCGGCTCGTCCTTGATTTTAAGAAACTGCTTGGGCAGTTCAGGTGAATTCATCCTGGAACCGACACCACCGGCAAGTATCATATAATATAAATTCAAAATTATTCTCCT
This sequence comes from Acutalibacteraceae bacterium, assembly GCA_045532945.1. Classification (GTDB taxonomy): domain Bacteria; phylum Bacillota; class Clostridia; order Oscillospirales; family Acutalibacteraceae; genus DTU089. The sequence goes on along the minus strand of JAZSGZ010000039.1, from coordinate 10,730 downwards.
TTGTGCCGAAAAAGGCTGTCAGAAAATGTTTAATGTTAATTACCTTTTTTTGTTTTAACCTTAAAGCCCTCTGTACTCTCCTTTTTGAACAGGATTTTCACCGTCATAAGTATAAGCTTGAAGTCGAGGGCAAGTGAATAGTTCTGTATATACATTAGGTCCATTTTGAGCTTGTTATATGCTGAGGTATTGTATTTACCGAACACCTGAGCGTAGCCCGTAAGTCCGCCCTTGACCTTGTAACGGCAAACAAATTCAGGAATTTCCTCCGAATACTTCTCAACGTGCTCAATTCGCTCGGGTCTTGGACCCACAATTGACATATCACCCTTGAGAATGTTGATAAGCTGAGGTAATTCATCGATTCTGAGACCTCTGATAATCTTACCGATAGGTGTAATTCGTTTATCGTTGTCAACTGCAGGCTGAGGACCGTCCTTTTCCGCATCGACAACCATACTTCTGAATTTCAGAATATCAAAGGGCTTAAGATCCATTGTGCAACGACGTTGCCTGTAAAAAACAGGTCCGCCGTCATACATCTTGATTGCAATTGCAACAACTAAAAATACAGGTGAAGATACAATAAGCGCAATTGCAGACAGTATAACATCAAGAAAACGCTTCAACGCTCTCTGTTCAACGGTAAGACCCGTTGATGAGCACTTCATTATTGGTGAATCGAAGTATGTTATATCCGAGGCGCTTCGCACGATAATATCAGAAATCTTAGGAATGAGGTAAATGGATTTGTTCTGCTGATAGCAAAACTTCAAAAGGTCGTTTCTGAGTCTTGCAGGAACGTCACATATAATAACATTGTCAAATCGCTCAATTTTCCGCGAGAGCTTGTCAAAGCCCTCATCAACATTGGCTGATTCGCTGATAACGTACCTGTCCTCCATCTGACTCATTTTATAGACAATCTCAGTTGCAAGATGACTGCCGTATATGATAATCATCTTTTCGGGAGGACTCATATAGTGAACAATGGCGACGGCACAGTAGGTCCATACAATCAGCACGAGCACCTGTATCAGCATTGCGAAAAGCATACCGCTGACATTGGCAATAACTGCTTCGATAAGACAAATCTGAGCATAGGCAATTGCATTGGCAAACACAAGGGCAATTATTTCATAGAAAATTATCTCCCCTCGCCTCAATTCATCTACTCTGTAAGCACCGAGAATAAGGCTTGTGACAAGCATTACGGCGAAATAAACGCAGATGATAAACACCTTACCCTTGCCTATATAAGGATGCTCAAAATCAGGGTTATATGCAATATCCCAAACAAAAAAATAGATAAGTGTGGAGATAATGCAGAAAATGGAGATTGCCGATACTCGCACCGTTGTGCGATACTGTTCGATTTTTTTCATAATACCTCGTTTCAGGACTGGCAAGGCATAAATACCGACAGAATATAATTTATAAAAAATCAAAAGGAGATTTTTATGAATTTACTGTTTGTATTGTCAAGAATGCTTTGCTTAATATTACACGTTACCGATGCAGACTCATTCCCGAAAGCCCTTTCCAAGAAGGAAGAGGAGCTGTATATCAATGAAATGATGCAGGGTAACGAGCAAGCCCGAAAAATGCTCATTGAACACAATCTCAGGCTTGTAGCCCATGTAGTAAAAAAATATTATACACTTAACCGTGATCAGGACGATCTGATATCCATCGGAACAATCGGCTTGATTAAGGGTGTAAACAGCTTCAATCCCCGGAAGGGAGTTAAGCTCGCAACCTACTGTGCACGCTGTATCGACAATGAGATACTGATGAATTTCAGGTCTGAGAAAAAAACAGCACAGGATATCTCATTTGATGACCCCATAGATACAGACAGCGAAGGAAATCCATTGACACTGCTCGATATCATAGCAATCGAGGACACAATAGTTGAAGATATTGACACCAAAAACAAGCTGAGAAAGCTCGTCGGAATAATTGAATCAATGCCCTGCAACAGGGATAAGGAAATAATTGTAAAAAGATACGGTCTTAACGGAAAACCGCCGATGACACAACGGGAAATAGCAGAAGAGCTGAATATATCCCGTTCTTATGTGTCACGTATCGAAAAGCGGATGTTGGAGGAAATGCACCAAAAATTAAGATAGCTTAACAATTGAGCATTGGAAACGTATGGGTGCACCAGAATCATCAGCGACGCACATAATGGTGGTGCGAAGCTTTGTGTAGTCATCCCCTTCTAATTTACAGCGTGCATCAAAGGTCACAACACCAAGATTCATCCTGAGACTCGACAAGCTCTCTCTGAATCCGCTTAAATCATCAGGGTGTATTCTTTTAGTAACATTTTCAACACTTAAGTCGCCGGTCTCGTCAAACATCAAAGCACCCAGAACCGACTTTGCATTCTGGCTGACACTAAAGGTTTTCTTCCTGACATCATAGTACAGCCAGACCATATCACTTCTGACAAGGTCGTGATATGCAATTGCAGGATTAATCTCTGTAAATTTGTTTCTTGTCCGCTCAATACGTTCATTGGAAAGAGAACGCTTCGAAAAATCGTCAGAAAGTGCGTTTACACCCGTCAACGGGTCCTCACAATACGAAAAGCCCTTGACGCCTGCATCAAACATCAGCTCCTTGTCATTGCTTGTAACGTTTGAAGGAATTGAGACATCATCAACAAATTTATGAAGCACATTAAGTGTATCAACACAATATTGCAAATGATTACCTGAACCGATTGAATGTTCAACATATTGCGACTTCATAACAAAGCGGTCAAAAACACCGTGAGTATGACAGTAGTTATGTATATAACGCGAGCCGAGGAGATACACACCCAGCTTGAAGCCAAGACCGTGAACATACTCGGAAAATGATTTAATCTTGTTAATGTGAAGCTCCTCAAAAATATCCTGAGGAAGCAACAAGCACAGCTCAATACCGCTGCAATCATTTTCGGTTGTTATTGTGGTTATCTCCTGTATAAATCCGGGTAAATCCTCGGAGGTAAGGGTTGTATATACAGAAACGGGAGGGATTTTTTTCTTCTCCCTTTTCAATCGCATAAGTAGAAACAGAAGGGATTTCACGGAAAGTATGCTGAGATTCTTTGAGTTTGCAGAGTTCTTGTTAAGGTCATAATATGCCTCGGTTGTAATGCAAACTGAATCCTCATACATTGTGTACGGAATATAATCGTAACAAACAAGCTTACCCGTGCCGGCATCAATAACAGGTATAAATTTCGGCTCGTAATCTTCAACCTTGTTACGTTTTTTGTCCTTGTATTCGTCAGAGCCGTAATTAGCAAGTGCCTGCATGCTGTTATTGAAGAATGAATATGAGCCGGGTCCGTTCATTTTTGCTGTTTTGGCGGCATACTCCGAAGCCATTGCCAGGGTCTTGAAATCATCGCCGTCGTTGGGATAACGTGATATTCCCAAGGAAGCGGTAAATACACCGTTATCCTTGCCCGTTGAATAAGGCTTCCTGAGAAGATTGTGCAGCATCTCAATAAAAACAAGCACATCAGCCTGATTAATGACATTCTTAACAAACATAAGGAATTTGTCAGATGCCGCTTTACAGACTATTTTATCCTTACCGGTGATACCCTTGAGCAGGGATGCAAATTCTTTTATGAGAGCGTTACCGTACTCATAGCCGAAGAAATTATTACAGAGGCTCATATTGTCTATGTCAATATGAATGAGAAGATTTTTTGAATCAGGATTGTGCTTGATGTATGAATTGACATCCTGCTCAAACTGCTTCTGAAGAGAAAGTCCCGTAAGCGTATCCGTAACACCAAAGCCACGCTTGATATCATCAAGGATTTCATCATCGTCATAGACATTAAAGAAGCCGTTAACACCGATTAATTCCTTTTCGCTATCGGTAACAAAAACAATAACACCGACAACCAGATGCTCAATACCGTCCTTGATAAGACGGAATTCAACTCTTGTTTTGCGCTTACCTTGCTTGCAAAGCTCACGAAATGTGGGAATATTTATCTTTGTCGCAAACCTTGCCGCATCAGCAGGATGGCACATCTTAAGGCATTGTGAAATAACCTCGGTAAAATTCTTCGGAACATACGGGAAAATCCAGGTCCACATACCACGCAGAACAGAAAAATAACCGTTTTTGATATCTGCTTCAAATATCAGGTCGTGAGATGAAAGGATGCGCTCCTCACTCTCCTGAATATTTGAGGAAATTTTAGTTGACTTATCCGAATTAAGTGCTTTTTCAGTGGTGTACTCAACACGTTCAAGCACCTCGGGTTCAACCTCTTTAGCCTTAAATTCTCTTTCAATTTTAGCAAATTTATTCAGCGAAGCATCAAAAGCCTTCAATATCTGCGGAGAGAACTCACCACAGCCGCCGCTCATAATCAAATCAACGGCATCCTGATGAGAAAGGGCGGTTTTATACGGTCTGTGGCTTGTAAGTGCATCGTAGCAATCACAGACAGCAACAATCTGCGCCGAAATGGGTGTTTCATCACCCTTAAGACCCTCGGGATATCCCCTGCCGTCCCATCGCTCGTGGTGATAATGACAAATCTCCTGGCAATATTTGAAGTACTCGTTCTGTGTACTGATATCATCAAGCATATTAAGAAGCTTGTAGCCCCTGACGGTGTGAGTCTTCATTATTTCAAACTCTTCGGGGGTCAGTCTGCCGGGCTTAAGCATAATAGCATCAGGAATGGCAATTTTACCGATATCGTGAACAGAGGAAGCGTAATAAATATACTCCGCCTGCTCCTTGGAGATACCGTACTCGGGGAAAAGCTCCATAACAGAATCGGTAAGTGCCTTTGTAAAGAGTCTTATCCTCTTGATATGCTGACCCGAACCAAGGTCACGGCTCTCAATCGCCGCAACAAGAAGCTCAACAAGGTCATAGTTCATAGTCTGCATTTTTGTATTCTGCTCTTTGAGCTTGTTTGCCTGATTGAGAATACGCTTTGTGTGAATTTGTGTAAGATTATATATCTGATATTTAAGCTGACGTATCTCAGCGATATTCATAAGTCTGCGGTATGTAAGCTCATAATCAAAGGGTTCAGGCAAAACATCATAAGCAAATGAAGCAAAGCCTGATTTGTCAAATTCATACATCGCATTAAATGTTGTAAACAGAATGGGAACCTCAGCAAAAAGACCATCCTCGGATAACTTTGAAATAATCCAGATGGCATCCTTATCCTGGGGCATTTCATCAATAACAAAGCAGATGTTTCTCTTGGAATAGAAATCAACATTATCCCAGCTGTCTGAGGAATAGGAGCAGACAGTAAGGTTTGTGTTAATATCAAGCAACTCAATAAGCTTTGAATGATTCTCCTTGTGGTCGGTGAAAAAAACAACAGAACTGTTCTTCATATCGCACCCCGAAAAACATATTTTAACACGATAATTCTACCACACCATACTCTTAAAGTCAACGATACTATAATAATGTAATAAGTTTGTAAAGAGTTTGTAAAAGAAAAATTAATAAAAGTGTATATCACTCGCCGTAAGGCGAATATAACAGAAAAAGACAACAACTTAAAAATACTTTTACAATCGGGTGCGGGTGTCCCGCTAACACTTATTCACTTTTCACTATTACTTCTTACTTCCAAAAATCGACCCGAAGATTAGTGAAGAGTGAATAGTGAAGAAGTAAGAAGTAAAAATCGACAACCTTCTGTCGAAGATTGTCGATTTTTGGCAGGGGCACTAGGGCTCGAACCCAGGACACGTGGTTTTGGAGACCACTGCTCTACCAACTGAGCTATACCCCTGTGTATATGTAATTATGTGCTCAAAACACTACTACATTATACATTAAAAATCAGGTTTGTCAACTGTTTTTTTACAAAAACAAAATTAATTTTTATATAATTAATTATATCATTCACGAGACTTACATACATCTACCCATTTTGAGTATGATGAATACTTTTCGAGCTCGGGAATAGTAAGCTCTATTGCCGAATTACCGCTTCCGCAGGCAGGAAAAACAGTTTCAAACCGCTTAAGTGACTCATCGAGATATACAGTAACACCCTCATTTACGGCAAAGGGACAAACACCGCCAACGGCGTGTCCGATAAGCTCCGTAACTGTATCTGGTGAAAGCATTTTTGCCTTAACACCGTATTCCTCGCGGTATTTTTTGTTATCAACCTTAACATCGCCTGCAGTAACTATAAGGATAGGCATATCATTAACCATAAAGGATAGTGTTTTAGCAATCCTGCACCCTTCTGTGCCCAGTGCCTGAGCAGCAAGCTCCACGGTTGCGCTCGATTCATCAAGCTCGATTATTTTATCCTCGATCCCGATACCACGGAAATATGCTCTGACTTTTTCAATTGACATAAGCTCAACACCTCTTTTTTGATTATATCACAATTTATTTTTGATTTCAATGATATACCACTATTGACATAAGCAAAGAGCTTTGATAAAATAGCATAGCAATAAAAACGGAGATGTATCGAAGTGGTCATAACGAGAACGACTCGAAATCGTTTTGTCCTTAATCGGGCACGTGGGTTCGAATCCCACCATCTCCGCCAATCAAACAGATGGTACATTTTTTCCGTTCCATCTGTTCTTTTTATAAAAATATTGAAATCTTCATCGCAGAATATTATAATTGTCCTATAAACATAATCATTACGAAAGGTCGTGAAAAAATGGCAAATTCTTATGATATCCTTATTGTCGGTGCATCCACAACCGGATGTTGGTTTGCCGAGAGAATGGCAAGAGAAGGCGCGCGCGTTCTTGTTATTGAAAAGCAGCTTCCCGATAACGTTTCACGCGAGTACGACATCTTCCATATGGGCGAAGCTGAAATGGAGCGTTCAGGCCTTGTTGTGCCGCAGGAGGAAAACCCTATCCGTGAATTCAGATTCGAGCGTTCAAATATGAGCTCACCCTATGCAACGGTTAAAATCCCCGGAGGTTACTCCCCCGTTATTGGTATGCACAAGCACGATTACATTATGTTTATGGCAGAAAGAGCCAAGGAAAAGGGCGCAGAAATCATTTACGGTGCATCATTCGAGGACTTTGTTTACGATGATAATAATAAAATTATCGGCGCAACCTACACAACCGCAGAGGGTGTGCAGACAGTTAATGCAAAGCTTATTGCTGATTGCTCCGGTATTCCGTCTGTCGCAAGAACAAAGCTTCCTGCAAGCTCCGTTGTAGAGAGCTTCCACCTTACACCCAAGGACATTCTTTACGTTGTTCTCTATTACGTTACATACAAGGATAAAACTATTAACCCAACAGACCTTAACGCATTTTATATGCAGTACAAATCATGGTTTGCCCCTGCAGGTGAAGGCTATGACGGACTTATGGGTATAGGCTCATTCTACTCTTACGATTCTGCAGAATACGTATTCCACAAGCATTTCAAAAAGAATGCAAAAGTGCCTGATTATAACTTATTAAAAACAGAAAAAGGTATGACACCCTACCACAGAAACCTGTTTTCATCTGTTGATGACGGCTTCATCGCAATGGGTGACACCGCATTTCTTACTAAGCCCACCTGCGGCGAGGGCTGCACCTCCTCACTTGTTCACGGTGAAATTGCCGCAGAGGTTATAAGCAAGCTACTTAAGGATAACAAGCCACTTACCAAAGAGAATATGTGGTCAATAAACACACGTTATATGCGTACACAAGGCAAAGAATTTGACTCAATGCGCGCATTACTTAAAGGCGTTATTACTATAAGCTATGATGAAGCTGAATATATGTTTACAAACGATATATTATTCAGTGATAAAATCCTTGGTAACATTGATGATGGCATTAACCTTGGTGCAAAAGATATTACACACATTGTCGGTGGCATAATCAAGGGAATTGCAACCGGTAAAATCAAGGTTAAAACTGTTAAAAATCTTTTAACCGCCCTCGGTAACAGTGACAAAGTTACAAAGTTATATAATACCTACCCCGAAAATTATGCGGACTTTGATGAATGGAAGCAAAAAGCAGAGGTGCTTTGGGCAGAAATCGGTAAGCTATCAGATACCTTCGACCCCGAAATACTTAAAGAACTCAATATTAAATAACACAAAAACAACAAAACACCTCTTACTCGATTTTGAGTAAGAGGTATTATTTTCAAGCCTTTTTTTTAAGTGCTTTTTTGAAGTAACCAAACAGCATAATCAAAATAATGAAGGTGGTTATCATCAATAAGGTTTCGGTCAGCAAACCATTATCCCAATAGTACCAAAAGCCCGATTCCGTAAAAAGCTTACCGTAATCATAGCTTGGTATAGCAGTACCGTCCTGACTACCCATAAAGAAATATGTAAATCCGGCAATACCAACAAAAACGGGTAAGAAATTAATATAAAATTGACGGGGCAAGACTTTGAACGGTCTGTCGAGACCGTCAACAACCATATTTTTATGAATTATCTTGCGAATCGGGAAGAAAATTATAACGCTCAATATAACGGTAATTATAATTTCGATAACATCACCGTCGTCTGTGAAAAGCTCCGTTAACCTGAATGAAAATGCTCTCGCAAGAATAATTCCGAATGTAAATAATACAGTTAAAATCAAGTTGTAAATATATCTGAATTTATCGTTACAAAGCATAGATTTGTAATGATATTCTTTGTCACTTAAAGCGTATTTACGTGGAATTAAGCACAAAAGAAGCATTACACCAAGCCCGAATAAAAAGCCTGTAAAATACTCCCATATTGGCCAATCAGCAAATTTTATGTATTGCGGACATTTAACCCCTGCAAGAACTCCCCTGTCTGAATCAAGAATTAAAACAAGGTCTGCAAGTGTAATTGCCAATGCACAAATCAGGTTAATGATAAATGAAACAACTGCGGTGAACTTATCCTTTAGCTTCAAACCGACAACAAGTGATGTAACAACAGCACCAACGGCACTTGAAATTACATTTATGCTGGTAAAATAATTGCGACAGAAGGGTATCTTTTTAGCCCAGGCAGCGTTACCAAGCTTTGTTATATATGCCATCATAGGTGTAAGATTATGCCCTGCATCCGCAAGACCCTCGGCTGCACCTGAAACTGCCTGAGGATTTATAAAATACAGCAATAAATGTGATATTGTAAGGTTAGCAATAAGCACCGTTATGTAGTAGGCAGCAACATATGTAACATAATCCTTGAATTTATACTCTTTATCAGAAAACATAGATGCAAAAGCCACAGCAAACAAAGGTAACCAACCAAACCCAAGCAAAAGCATTATTGCGATACCGCTGAAATTACTGATTTCAACAACTCTTACTGCGTCCTCCCCTGTAAAGTTTGCCGTACTTTGAAGATAACCGCTCATTTGCGAGTTAAGAGTGCCCCAGCCCCCTGTTGTAAGTGCGGCAAAAACGGCACACAAGGGTAACATCTCGTAACTCATTTTTCTTCTGTTTCCGTAAAGGGCATATACAAGCATAACGAGAACCGATGCAACGCAGAACATTCCCCACTTTGCGCCAAATCCGTGATTACCCCTTAAACGCCACATAAAGCCTATGAGTAAGGCTCCTGTTAACACAGATAATATCTTTTGAAATGGTGTCAGATCCTTTTTATTATCCACAAAATCACCTCTTGATTTTAATTATATTCCCCTTATGGCTTTTGTCAATAAAGTTTATTTGAAAATAATCACATAATATGATAACATAATTTGAAAGGTGGTGTTATGTTATGAACTTAGATCCCGGACTGAAGCAATATATTGAAAACAACGTTTTACCCCGATATTCAAATGATAATTCAGGACACGGTCTGAAGCATATAGAGTATGTAATAAAACGTTGTCTGTTTTTCGGTGATCAACTCGGAAATATTGATACCGATATTATATATACCGCAGCCGCATATCATGATATTGCTCACCATATTGATAAGAGTACTCACGAAATACTGTCTGCAAGGGCTTTTATGAATGATGAATCAATAAAAGCTTTCTTTAATGATGAGGAGCTTAAGATTATCAAAGAAGCAATTGAGGACCACCGTGCCTCTGCAGACCATATCCCCCGTTCAATTTATGGTAAGATTTTGTCAACAGCTGACCGTTCAACTGATGTTGATGAATTTTTCAGAAGAACTCACGCTTACACACTAAAGCACTTCCCCCACTCAACTGAGGAAGAAATTTTACAAAGAGCAATTACTCACACCCTTGAAAAATACGGCTCCGACGGCTATGCAAAGCACTACCTCACCGACCCTGAATATGATGAATTCATAAGTGAAATACAACTTCTGTTAAGCGATGAAAGAGCATTTTTCGAAAGATACAACAGGTTGAATATCGGCAATTGATTATCAGAGTATACCAATTATTCAAATTGATTCAAATTGATTCAAAGCCTTACTACCCTATTTCTTAGAGTGGTAAGGCTTTGCTTTGCAGAGAACAGAAAACAAAGGGCAGATTGTTTCCAACCCACCCTTTGAGAAAAATGATTAACTTAAATCCAAGCAGGACACAGTACCGTCCCCTGTCCTAATATAATAAAAATGAAACGATAGAGTAGCAGAATTGTCTGCCTGCCTTCTAAGGCGGGGGGACCATTCTTGAAATAAATAGTTGTTTTGGGTGAGTATGTTCGGGTGAATGTACTCACCATTTATTATTTGGTTCGAGCGGAATGGTGGGTGGTTCTCGATGCGACAGCATTGTGGAATC
>JAZSGZ010000027.1:0-26299 GCA_045532945.1 Acutalibacteraceae bacterium | reverse complement strand
AGTATATTGCTCGGAATATATTATTTTTTAAATTTCAGTTATTTCAAGAACGGTCCCCCTCCCTATGCTTGCGCACAGGGATGATAGGCTTCGCAAAGCTTTATAATTGCAACGCAGTTCCGAAATTACGCATTACGCATTAAGAATTACGAATTATGCCAGAGCTTCGCATTTCGAACTTCGAATTTCGAATTTAAAAAGAAGGCTCTTTCGAGCCTTCTTTTTAGTCGTTTTCTTCTTCTATTTTCTTTACAACATCATCGGGAACTGCTTCACCGTGTTTAACAAAGAGTATGCAAAGAATACTGATTATAAACATAATCGGGCTGTAAACGAAGAGTGAAAGATACGTGCCTGAAAGCATACGAACAATACCGTAAACGATAGGGGAAGCAATCTGTGCTGAGAAGGTTGCTGTGTAGTAGTAGCCTGTGAAAGTACCAACCTTATCAATACCACCAATATCGAGCACGAGAGGCAATGTGTTAACGGTGATAAGCATATTAGCAAAGCCACCGAAAATAAGTGCAACCCAGATAAGAGTCATACTGCCTGTAAGAACATACATAAGGAAAACTGCCATAAAGATTACAAGACCGATAAGGATTGTTTTCTTTCTGCCAAGCTTTTTACCCATTTTACCTGCAGGAATAGCAGCGGCTGCTGAGCAAACAGCAAAGAGAGTTGTCATAATAGTTGCTTCGCCTGTAGATTTACCGAGAACCTCAGATGCGAAAAGAGCAAAGAATGTTGTAATAGCGTTTGTACCGCAGAAGAGGAAGAAAAGACCGCCAAGCATAAATATAAGGCTCTTTCTCTCGCTCTTTGAAAGCTTCTGGTTTTTTCTTGCTTCTTTTTCTGCCTTTTTAGCTGCTTTTTCTGCTGCAGCTGCTGCCTTTGCATTTGCAGCTTCCATTCTTGCAATGCCTGCATCAACCTTGCTTGACGGCTCCTTAACAAATACGCGAACCACAAGCATACCGATAATCATAACGATGGCGCCTACAAGGAAAACATATGGGAAGCTTGTTGTCTGCTCGTTTTCAGCAGTAACCTTAACACCTGTGGCAAGAAGGTAAACAGCACCAACTGCAGTACCTGCAACCATACCGATAACTGAGCCAACACCGCCCATAAGGTTAATGATAGCATTACCTTCGCTTCTAAGTGTTGGTGGAGTAAGGGCCGGCATAAGAGCAACTGCAGGAGCTCTCCAGAGAGACATTGAGAAAACAAAGAGGATGATGAAAATCATTGTTGCAGGAAGAGAGTTTGTTAATGCAACCCATGGGATAATTGCAAACAACGCTGCAGAAACAGGAGCACCGAAAACAATGAACGGACGGCGCTTACCGAGCTTTGAGTGGCAGCGGTCTGAAAGCTTACCAAAGGTTGGCTGGAAGATAACACCGAAGATGTTAACGAAGGTCATAATAATACCGATAAATAACGGAACAAGGGTAATACCGCCACCTGCAGCATTAACATCCTGACCCTGAGTTTTTGCAAACTCTGCAAGCACGGGGAAAGCCTCATTAAGACTTTGGCTAAGGTTTGTTATCCAAACGGATTCTGTAAGTAATCTGTTAAGAATTTTTGTGATGTATGGGTCATATATTGCCCATGCAATAGAAGATGCAAGGAAAGCGAAGCCTGTAAGTATTGTGTGACCTACGTGAAGCTTACCGTTTTTCTCACAGAAGAGCTGGTTATTGCTCATAAGTATTTCCTCCTTAGGTGGCACAATGCCACAATAATACAATTAGTATTTTACCACAAAAAGCACTAAAATCAAATAAAATAACAGCCCCCGCTTTATTTTTGTAGCTTTTAATAAATAAAATGGGGATTATTTGGTTATTATTTTTGGTGTTTCAGAAGATACTATGTGATATAATCTATTTGTTGTTAATTTATTAAATCCCTAAAAACGTCAGGAGAGAAAGTTATGATATTATCAGATAAAACTTTAATGAAAATGCTTGAGGAAAAGACTTTAGTTGTTGAGCCTATCGAGAAAGAACAGATTCAGCCTGCAAGCATTGATATCCGTTTGGGAAATACATTCAGTATTGTTGAAGATACTTCAACAGGTATCATAAACTTAGAGAATGAGATAAAGTATAAAACCATAACAACCGATTCGTACATACTTTTACCGAATCAATTTGTTTTGGCTACAACAATGGAATATTTTGATTTGCCTGATGATTTGACTGCATTTGTTGAGGGTAGAAGCTCATTGGGAAGAATGGGTCTGTTTATCCAAAATGCAGGTTGGGTTGACCCCGGCTTTAAGGGTGAAATTACACTTGAGCTTTATAATGCAAACAGGTGTGCTATTGAACTGAAAGCCGGTAGACGAGTGGGACAGCTTGTGTTTGCGAAAATGGATGACACCGCACTTAATCCCTACAACGGTAAATATCAGGGACAAAAGGGCGCAACAGGCTCACGTGTGTTTATGGATAAAGAAGTGAAATAAATGATTAACGAGGCTGTAAAACTAATCGGTTTTACAGCCTCGTTTCCTTTTGTTTAATTTAATAATGTCTTAACATCATCATAATCAACTCTGACTATCTTTGTACTGTTAAGGCATATACCTGAATTGTTACTGTGGTAATATGCTATAAGGCAGTAGTCACCGCAGTCAAGGAGCGCCGGATAGCAATATCCGTTTTCGCGGTCATCCTCAAGATAAAAAATGTTATCCTCATTAAAGGTAAGACCGCCGTCGGTGCTTACTGCAACAGCGTAGGGTGTGCGACCCCATAAATCTGTGTTTTCCTTGCCGCGTAAAACGTGCTCGGATTCAGGATTGAATACAGCAAAGGTAAGGTCATTGAAGGGCTTTACGTGCATTGGCGAGCAGGGTGAGGAGAAAAACAAATTGGGCTTGGGTACAGTCCAGGTGATACCCTCATCATTTGAAAAACACTCGAACTGATAGCCCATATTTGTCCTTATGTAGCACCACAATCTGCCGTCGGGCAACAGGTGAACACCGGGCTCCTCGTAGCCGTCAATTGTTTCAAAGGGGCATTGGAGCACCGCGGGGCTTTTCTCCCAGGTGAAGCCGTCGTCATCTGAATATGCAAAGCAGATTTCACCCGGCACAAATCCGCCGTGTGGAGTGTGAATGGTGTGCCTTGCAAGGGGCAGAAGAATTCTGCCCGAGGGTAAAAGCTTCACACGGTCATTGTTGAGTATATAGTAGTCATAGGGCATACAGTCGGTGCAATCAACGGGGCTGCTCCAGGTAAGACCCTCGTCTGTTGAGCGTGTCAGCATAATACTGTCCGCACCGTCTGCGTGCTTGAGTATGTAAAATGCACCAAGGTCACCGTTGTGCATTCTCAGAAATGACAGGCTCATAATATTCTGCGAGCCTTCGGGCTTTGTAAACAACACACGCTTGTCACCCCAGGTGTTGCCACCGTCCTTTGAGGTTATTGCCACAATCTGTGCGTGGGCATCATCATCACAGCTGTCGTTACCCGAGAATTCGGTGTAGCCGAACATAATGTCGCCATTTAAAAGCTTTATAAAAGAGCCTTCACCGTTTCGGGGGTTAGTGTCCGAAGTGCCTATAAGCAAAATTTCTTTTGCCGGTTTTACTTTAATCATAGTTTATTCCTCAATGTATTTTTCTGCCTGCAGTTTGAACATATAAGCATATTTTCCGTTCTGTGCTATCAGCTCCTCGTGGGAGCCGTGCTCAATTATTTCACCGTTTTCAAGCATGAAAATCTCGTCTGCCATAACCGTTGTTGACAGTCTGTGTGAAATGAAAACAACAGTTTTATCGTCTGCCGCCTTTGACATTGATTGGTTAAGGGCATATTCTGCAACAGGGTCAAGGTTTGCACTTGGCTCGTCAAGTACCGCAAAGGGACAATCCTTATAAAACGCCCTTGCAATTGCAATCTTCTGTGCCTCGCCACCTGAAAGAGATACACCGTTATCGTCAAATTCGCGGAGCAGTATACTGTCTGTGCCGTCGGGAAGCTTTCTGTTGAAATCAGCAGCGGAAAGAGCCTTTTTCACTCGCTTGTCGTCGGGGGAGTCATTCATAGAAACATTTTCTCCGAGTGTTGCACCAAAAAGCGAAAAGTCCTGAAATACGGCAGCAAAATTTTTGTGGTAGGACTTGATGTCCCATTCCCTTATATCTGTGCCGTCAATAGTAATACTGCCCTCTGTAACGTCATAAAGTCGTAATAAAAGGTTTGTGAGTGTGGTTTTTCCTGCACCGTTATAGCCGACGAGAGCAATCTTTTTATAAGGGGACAGCTCAAGATTGATGTTTTTGAGAACATATTTATCCGTACCCGGGTATTTGAAGGAAACGTTGTTGAATTTAACAGTAACAGGTTTATCATATAAAGTTGTCTTTGAGCCGGAAACCATTTTTTCTTTAGCATTCATAAATTTACGGAATTTTTCAATATAAAGTCCGTTTTCGCGAATGTTTATGGCAAAACGGCTTGTAAGTGCAAATACACTTGTGCTTATAGATGCGGCACCATTAAAGGTTGCGGCAAAGTCACCCATAGAAACCTCATTTGTTACAATAGCCTTATAGCCCATAATCAGGGATATACCAAGGTAAATAAGGAGTGTCATGGGCAGAGATTCCTGACAAAAATAAAGCTGCCATTGTTTTGTAAGGTAGGGCGAGATTGTTTTTAAGCGGTCGGTAATGTTTTTGTTGTAACGCTTTTCAACCATTTTACCAGCACCTGAAAGGCGCAGCTCCTTTGCATAGTCCTGCAGGTAGAAAACACGGCTGAAATACAGATTTTTTCTGTCAAGGGGGGTCATAGCCTCGGTGCGTTCAACGTTAACGTTTGCAATAAGTCTGCCGATTGGTGTCATTATTGCAACACACAAAGCAACAAACAACAGACAAATAGGGTCTATTGATATGATAACCGCACCGATTGTTACTACACCTACCACGCTTGAGATAACCTCTTGCATATCGGAAAGTATAGCGTAGGCTCTGTCATTCATTGCGGTCATTGCAAGGACAAGGTCGTTGTAGAATTCGGGGTTATCATAAGCCTCGTAATCCATTTTTGCCGCTTTTTCATATATGGTTTTATATATGGAGAAATAAAGCTTTTCCTTTTGCTTGGGCAACGATATTTCATAAAACGTGGTTGTGCAAAGGTTGGTGATTACAACAAACACCACGAAAAGCACGAGTGCTATAGCCACGCGGTATAAATCCTTGCCCTCGGTGGCTACGTCGATAATGTATTTGAGAAGAACCACGTTTGAAAGCGTCCAGGGCAGGTTTGCCATAACGTCAAAGAATATGTAGCCGAAAACCATAAATGGCGTGTGCTTGCACAGGAATTTCATCATATAAATATGGTTTTTGAAGGAGAGAGTATCCTTTTTTGCCTTTTTCATTATGACACCACCTCCTTATAGCCTGATGCCTGCAGGGTGAACATACGGCTATATTCACCGTCACGGCTCATAAGCTCAGCGTGTGTGCCTTGCTCTGTAAGATTACCGTTGTTGAAAACAAGAATATTATCAGAGCGTGTAGCACTTGAAAGCCTGTGGGATATGTAAATAACCGTTTTACCCTCGGTACCCTTAAGCAAAGCATCGTACATTTTGCTTTCTGCAACCGGGTCAAGGGCAGATGAAGGTTCATCAAGCACGGCAATATCGAACTCACTTGCAAAAAGCCTCGCAATGGTTACCTTCTGTGTTTCACCGCCTGAAAGGAGAACACCGTTATCGTCAAATTCCTTGGTAAGGAGTGAATTTTCCTTGTTGGGGAAGGTGGAAATCTTTTCATAAACGCCTGCCATTTTAAGGGCATCCACAGCGGTTTTTTCGTTTTCGGAAGTGATTTCTTCAGTAAGCACATTTTCAGAAACAGTCATTGCAAATACTCTGTAATCCTGGAAAACAGATGCAAATTTCTGCCTGTATAAAAGCAGATCGTATTCCTTGATGTTTATGCCGTTGTACAGAATTTCACCCTCGGTAACGTCATAAAACCTCATAAGGAGCTTGGAAAGTGTGGTTTTACCTGCACCGTTGTGACCTACAACTGCAATAGTCTGTCCCTTTTCAATGCGGAATGAAGTATTCTTTATGATATAGTCACCATCTTCGGTGTACTTGAACGAAACGTTTTTGAATTCAAGGCTACGGAAATCGTCAGGGATAACGTCACCACCCTGAATTTTTGGCTCATAATCAAGGAAATCACGTAAATTCTGTACCCACAGGCAATGCTTTTGTTGCATTGCGAAGTAATATGCCAACTGATTGAGCTTGTTTCTGCAGGTTGTTATGGCAGACACAAGAACGGAAAATTCCGAAATGGGAATATCCTTTACAACCATAAGCCTGTAACAACCGTAAACAAAACCGCCCGTAACAGGTATGATTTCAGCAAAGTAGTCAGAAAAGCACTCTAACAGAGCAATTTTCCAGCCATACTTTTTGATAGCCTTGATGTTATCCTCAATAGCATTGCGGAAACGTTTTTCAAGAACAACAAAAATGTTTGTTGTTTTGATTTCCTTTGCAAAGTCCTTGAGAAGGATTGTACGTCTTACGTAATCCTTCTGCCTTTCGTAAGGTGTCATTGCCTTTTCCTTTTCAAGCTCCAGGTTGTTCTTGAATACTCTGATTACCATTACAACAACGGGGCAAACAAGGAAAACAACAAGAATAGGGTCGATTGAGATAAGGTATCTGACAAGAAGAATAAGACTTACAACGGAGCCGAGAGTCCAGGCAGAGCCTTCAATGATTCTCTTGAAACCGCTTTTTTCCACAACCCAGGTTGCGCGGTTGTAGTTATCAAAGAAATCAGGGTTCTCGTAGCAGCCCAGTTCAACCTGCTGAGCCTTTTTAAATATTAGTGAATTTATATAGCTTTCGCACTTTATTTCAAATTTTATTCTTACGGTATAAACATTTATGTAGCCAATAAGGTCAACCAACAGCTTACCGACAACGATAATAATCATCCGAATGGCAAACTCACGGAAGGTGCCGTTGCCCTCTATTATTGAAAGTGCAGTTTCGAGGAAAAGTACGTTTACCACAACTGCATAATAAACATTTTCAAGCACGTATGCGAAATAAATTATGAAAAGTGAAATCGGTGCGCACCTGAGTGCACACTTAAGCATAAATGCCGTGTTTTTAATTATATGTGCTTTTTGCTTTTGGGGTTTCTTTGCTTTCATAAACTTCTCCGATAAAAATAATGACATAATTATAAATATAATACACATTAAAATCAAGTGTACGAGAACAATATATCAGATTTGTATTGAATAGTAGTCAGCTTTTATGGTATAATTTTTGCAGGATACGGAATGGCAGGTGTGGTTATGGCAGGTAAGCTTTCTGCAAGGTGGATATATGAATATCTGAAGCAACAGGAACAAAGTAATATCGAAAACCACGCTTTACTTATTATGCAGGGTGACGAGATTGTTTTTGAAGAGTATAACTACCCTTACTCTGCGGATATGCCACACACTCTTTTCTCTGTTACCAAATCTATTACCTCAACTGCCGTAGGCTTTGCAATCGATGAGGGGCTTCTTAGCCTTGATACGAAGATTGAGGATATTTTCACGGATTACGAAAAGTGCCGAGGCTCTCAATGGGCGGACCTTACACTCCGCTCGGTGCTCACGATGAGCAGTAATAAGAAATTTACCTTCCTGCAGGATATGACGGCTGATTATAACACCATATTTATGAAAGCCGATTTCAGGAAAACAGGTGGCTTCCTTTACAGTAACAATGATGCACACATTGCTGCCGCTGCCGTACAAAAGGTATCGGGGCAGAGCCTTGTGGAGTATCTGACACCACGTCTTTTTGAGCCGTTGGGTATTGAGGTGCCCTTCTGGGAAACTAATGAGGCAGGGGAGTGCATAGGTGGTACAGGCTGTTACCTTAAGGCGCGTGACCTTGCCAAAATCTGCCGTTGCTACGGAAGTGGCGGTAAATACAACGGCAAGCAGGTTATTCCCGGATTCTGGTGCCGTGAGGCAACCAAAATTCAGGTTGAGTTCAGGGAGAACGAGGGCTACGGCTATCTGTTCTGGATTAAAAACGGCATTTTCAGTATGACGGGTATGTTTGGTCAGCTTGTGTCCTACATACCGCAGTATGATGCAGTTTTGGTCACTCTTAACAGTTGCATTGCTGAGGGTGATAACAGCGCCCTTGCAGAAAATGTGCTTATAAAAGCCTTCTCCGAGGAATCAACCCCCGAGGATGAAATGGTGCTTGCGCGTTATCTTGAAAATCGCAGGATTAAAATCAAAAAAGGTGATAAATTACCCCTTGTCGAAAATAATAAGGAATATTATATAACACCCTTGTCGGATTCTATGGCAAATATCATTTTCCCGCAAAGCGTTATTCCCCGTACACTTACCTGTAGCTTTGCCAAAAGACCAAAGAGTAACCTTGACAAGGTCAGCTTTGACCTTCGCGACGGTGCGCTTGTGATTACCTGGTATGAAGAGGATGACAAAGTCACAGTTAACTGCGGTATTGACGGAGAGCCCCGTATGAGTGAGTGTGTTATCAAGGGCTATCCCTATAAAATATGGTCTTACGGCTATATGGATGGCAAAAATTTCAAGGCGGTTGTTAAGCCACTTAACACCTTGTCAACCCACTATATCGATATTGAATTTAAACCCGATGAGGTTAAAATGGGCTTCAAGTCAAGCCCTTGTTTTACGGAGTTTATCCGGAAGCAGGCTGTTGAGCCTGAGTTTGTAAGGGAGAATAAGCTTGTTAAGGGTATCACCGAGGGCTCGGTAGGCTTATTCCTCAAAACTGCTGAAAAGCCACTTACATTCAAGGCCAAAAGGTAAGAATATTTTTAAAAAAACTCGCAAGAGTAATTATAAAGGAGTTTTTATTATGACAAAAAGAATTACAGCATTAGTTATGGCAGTTCTTATGGTTGTTTCGCTTTGTGCTTGCGGTGGTAAGCCTGAGGAAAACAAGGTTCAGATTGAATCATCAGTTGTGTTGCTTGATAGCGTTTGGACAACCTTTGCCGAGGAAGAAAAGTTTCCTGTAATGGGTGGCGATTTCTCTGCTCCTGTTGATGGTGCTGCCGGTGCATTCAACCTTACAGACAAGGAAAATGCTGTTGCAACTCTTCACATTGCAGAGGGTGACATTGCTCTTGTGAGTGAAGCCGCAACAATTATCCATGCTATGAATGCAAACACATTTACCGCTGCTGCATATCGTCTTGCAGAGGGTACTGATGGCGAAGCCTTTGTTACTTCACTTAAGGACAGCATTAAGGCTACACAGTGGATGTGCGGTTTCCCCGATACACTTGTTATCTACACAATCGGTGATTACGTTGTTGCCGCATTCGGTAATCAGGATGCAATCAACACCTTCAAAACAAAGCTTGTTGCAGTTTATGCTGATGCAACACTCAGCGTTGAAGAGCCTCTCGCATAAATAACAGAACAAGATTAAGCACAGTAGGGTAATTATTTTATGGTCTTTTCAAGTATTCCGTTTTTATATTACTTCTTACCCTGTGCGCTGATACTTTACTTTGTCACTCCACGTAAGCTGAAAAATACATCATTGCTTATTACAAGCCTTGTTTTTTATGGCTGGGGTGAGCCAAAGTATTTGCTTCTGATGGTAGCCTCAATCATAGTCGGTTACGTAGCCGGTTTATTGATTGAGGCTTTCTCTCAAAAAAAGGTCAAAAAGGCTGTTTTTGTGATTTCAACCATAATAATCACGGGCTTCCTTGCGGTGTTTAAATATGCCGACTTTTTTCTTGAGAGCTTCAAAGGAATAACGGGCTTGCCTGTGGGACTTCTGAATCTCGCCCTTCCCGTGGGTATCAGCTTTTACACCTTCCAGATACTCAGCTACACAATCGACGTGTATCGCGGACAGGTACCTGCACAGAAGAATTTTATTAACCTTGCATCATACATTGCGTTGTTTCCGCAGTTGATTGCAGGGCCTATTGTGCGTTATTCCGATATTGCAAAGCAGTTGAAGGAGCGTACTCACAGCTTTGAGAATTTCGCTCTTGGCGGAAGCCGCTTCATAATGGGTCTGTCAAAAAAAGTTCTTATAGCAAACGTGCTCGGTGAACTCTGTTCCGTGTTCAAAGCATCCGATGAAAAATCAGTTCTTTTTTATTGGCTTTATGCCGTAGCCTTTGCCTTGCAGGTTTACTACGACTTCTCAGGCTACAGTGATATGGCAATCGGACTTGGCAGAATAATGGGCTTCCGGTTTATGGAAAACTTCAATTATCCCTATATCTCCAAAAGCGCCACAGAGTTCTGGCGCAGATGGCATATATCACTTGGCTCTTGGTTCAGAGATTATATATATATCCCCTTGGGCGGAAACAGAGTGTCTGCGCCACGTCATTTCTTCAATATTTTCGTGGTATGGCTTCTTACAGGCTTGTGGCACGGTGCCGCCTGGAACTTCGTTGTGTGGGGTCTGTATTTCGCTGTGCTTCTTGTAATCGAAAAAGTATTTTTATTAAAGTATCTCAACAACAGTAGGGTTATAAGCCGTTTTTACACTCTTTTTGCAGTTCTTATCAGCTTTGTCATATTCAATGCAACCGATATGGGTGAGGCGTTCTCTTACATTAAGGGTATGCTTTTCCTTGGGGGTGCCCCTGTTATCTCAACAGAATTTTTGTATTATGTCAGAAGCTATGGGGTAATACTGCTCCTTGGTGTTATTGGTGCAACACCAATTGTAAAAAAGCTTGCGGTAAGATTCAGCGAAGGTGAAAAAACATCAAAAATATCCGACGTACTTCGTCCCGTTGTGCTTGTGGCACTTCTTACTGTTACAACTGCGTACCTTGTGGACGGCTCCTTTAATCCGTTCTTGTATTTCAGATTTTAAGGAGGGTGATTATGAAAAACAACGTAAAACATATTGTAACAAGCTTGATTATAATTGCCTTTGTCCTTGGTTTTTCAATTTTCGCGTGGCTAAAGCCTGCGGATGATATTTCCCTTGCAGAGCGCAGAGCGTTGGTGCAGATGCCCGAGCTTAACAAAAACAGTCTTTTTTCGGGTAGCTTTACACAAAATTTTGAAAAATATGCCACAGACCAATTTCCTTTGAGAGACACCTTCAGGGCAATCAAGGGTTGGGTCAACGTAAATTTATTCAACCGCGGTGAAAATAACGGTGTTTACGAGTACCAAGGCTTTCTTGCAGATATTGAATACCCCGTGGATGAAAAGTCAATTGATTATGCCGCGGAACGCTTCAATTACGTTTACCGTAAATATTTAAAAGAGAATAATATCAAACCTTATCTTGCGGTGATTCCCCACAAGGGTCAGTTTACTGCTGAGAGTAAGGGCTATCCCAATGCAGAATACGATGAGATTGCAGGTATACTGAAATCGGGAACGCCTGATTTTAAATATATTGACATTAAGAATACCCTCACCTTGCAGGATTATTACCGTACCGATACTCATTGGCGACAGGAAAAGATACAGGATGTTGCCCTGCTCCTTGGTAAAGAAATGGGCACAGACGTTACAGTACAGTATCAGGAGAAAACACTACACGATGACTTTAACGGTGTTTACAGCGGTCAATATGCACTGGGGACGGAGAGTGAAGAAATCCGTTACCTTACGAATGAAAATTTAGAAGGATGCAAGGTATTTGATTATGAAAACAATAAATCAATAAGTGTTTATGATATGGAAAAGGCAAGCGGAAAGGATCCGTATGAAATGTTTTTGTCAGGGCCCTTGTCCCTTGTTACCATTGAGAATAATAATGCAAAAAGTGACAGAGAACTTGTGATCTTCCGTGATTCCTACGGTAGTGCTTTAGCACCCCTTATGGCAGAGGGCTACAGCAAAATAACACTTGTTGATATAAGATATATGCACCCCGATATGGTGGGGAATTTCGTTGACTTTAAGAATGCGGATGTGCTTTTCATTTACAGTACATCGGTGCTCAATAACAGTGAAACAATAAAATAAACCGAAAGGAGTGTTCCCGTGATGAAGGAAATTATGAATATAGAAAGTATTTTATCCACCCTTGATTCATATCTTCACAAAAATGATTATACATCTGCACGGGGATACTTGTTGGAGTGCCTTGAAAATGCAACCTCACAGGGCGACAGCCGAGCAGAAATACTTATTCTCAACGAGCTTATGGGTCTTTACCGCAAAATCGGTGAGTGTGAAAATGCCTTTGAGTGTGTCAGTAAAGCACTTGAAAAAATAAATGCTATGGGTGTTTCGGAGCAGATTGGTTCCGCTACCACTTACCTTAACTGTGCCACGGTATATAAGGCTTTCGGTAAGCCGGAAAAAGCCCTGTCACTCTATCGCAAGGCGCAAGAAATATATGAGAAAAATTTATCCTCTACCGATAGTCGGTTGGGCGGTCTTTACAATAATATGGCTTTGGCACTTGTTGATTTAAAGGCGTTTGAGGATGCCCTCACTCTGTATGAAAAAGCAATTTCAATAATGCTTTGCAACGAGAACGGCAAGCCCGAGGCGGCGATAACGTATCTCAACAAGGCAAATGCCCTTGAAGCACAGCAGGGGCTTGAAAATGCCTGCGAGGAAATTGATTTGTGCCTTGACAAAGCCGAGGAGCTTCTGGAAGCACACACTAACCGCGACGGTAACTATGCCTTTGTCTGCGAAAAGTGTGCACCCACCTTTTTATATTACGGCAGATTCTTTTATTCCGAGGAATTAACCCAACGTTCAAGGAGGATTTATGAAGGGACTTGAATTGTCTTATAATTTTTATCTTCAGCACGGCTTACCTATGCTTCAAAAAGACTTCTCCCACGTTCTTCCCTTTGTTGCCACAGGTATGGCGGGGAGCGGTTCGGAGTGCTTCGGTTATGATGATGAACTGTCACAGGACCACGATTTTGAGCCGGGCTTTTGCATATTTATACCTGATGAAAGCGTTGTAGATGAGAAAACTGCTTTTGAACTCCAACGTGCTTACGATAAATTGCCACGTGAATTTATGGGCTTAAGCCGTAGTATAGATACCCCTGTTGGGGGCAGACGGAACGGCGTTATAAGAATGACAGAGTTTTTTACCGCCAAGGCAGGCACACCCGACGGAAGACTCGGTAAAAAGGATTGGTTTTTTGTGCCCGAGCAAGGGCTTTTGGAAGCAACCAACGGCAGAGTGTTCAGGGATGATTCGGGTGTATTTACAGACATTCGACAAAGTCTCTCCTGTATGCCACGTGACGTACAGCTTAAAAAGCTTGCAGGCAATATCCTCACAATGGCACAGTCGGGACAGTATAACTACAACCGTTGCATAGGCCGTGGTGAAACTGCCGCCGCACAGCTTGCCGTTTCGGAATATGTGAAAAGTGCGTTACATACCGTGTTTTTACTGAATGGTGAGTATATGCCCTATTATAAGTGGTGCTTCAAGGCACTTCGCGATTTACCGATTCTCAGTGAATTGCACGCAGACCTTGAATACCTTATTTCAAGCGGTAACGATAGTGACAACGCGCTTAAAAAGGTGCTGATTATCGAGGAAGTGTGCAGTAAAATCACGGAGCAGTTAAAGGCGCAAAACCTCACAACCTTTGGCGGTACAGAGCTTGAAGGACACGCTTACTCTGTCAATAATATGATAGCTGACGGTGAAATCCGTAATCTGCATATTTTATATGGTGTTTAATATGAAGAAAATATTTTTGTTTTTTATGGTGCTTTGTCTTGTTATAATGACAGGTTGTGTTGGTGAGGATAATAAGACAACACAAACCGCAACTACAATAGAAAGCGAAGTAATAACTATGACTGAGAACTTAGGCTATGAGCAAATTACAGGTGAACAAGCGAAAAAGCTTATGGACACCGAAAGTGATTACGTTATTATAGATGCCCGCACAACCGAGGAGTTTAACGAAGGACACATTGAGGGAGCAATACTTATACCCGAATATGAAATCGGTGACAGGGCAGAAGCTGAATTACCCCGTAAGGACCAATTGCTTTTAGTCTATTGTCGAAGCGGACGTCGCAGTAAAATTGCCGCACAGGCGCTTGTCGATTTGGGCTACACAAATGTCAAAGAATTCGGCGGAATAATTGATTGGGAATATGATATTGTAAGGTCGTAATTATGAAAGAAAAGCTATCAATGATATTATCTATGGTGATTTTCGGCACCATAGGTATATTCGTTAAGTACATAGGCTTGCCGTCAGGGCTGATAGCCGCCGCAAGGGGTATAACGGGAGCGGTTGTAATTATCCTTGTAATGTTAATTACAAAGCATAAGCCCGATATCAAAGGTGTTATTAAAAAGCTTCCTGTTTTAATAGCATCAGGTGTGGCAATCGGCTTCAATTGGATTCTGCTCTTTGAGGCATATAATCACACAGGCATACCCGTTGCAACGGTTTGCTACTATACCGCCCCAATATTTGTTGTTGTGGCATCACCCTTTATTTTTAAAAATAAATTGAAGCCACGTCAGATTATCTGCGTTGTGTTAGCCCTGGTGGGCGTTGTTGCGGTTTCGGGTGTTTTACAAAACGGCACAACTAAAATAACGGGTGTACTCCTTGGTATAGGCGCGGCGGTGCTTTATGCCTCGGTTATGATAATGAACAAGTTTATGGGTGACGTTCCCGATTATGAGCGCACAGTGATTCAGCTCGGGTCAGCAGGTCTTGTTGTGTTGCCCTATGCATTGGTTACGTCGTCAGATGTTTCGGTCACTTCCACGTCGGTCATACTCCTTGCAATCGTGGGTGTTGTTCATACAGGCTTTGCATATCTGCTCTATTTCGGTGCACTCAAAAAGCTGAAAAGTCAGACAGCTGCAATACTCAGTTATATCGACCCTGCTTCAGCAATAATTCTCTCATCAATTGTATTTACTCAGTTACCTACATTCTACGAGCTCGTGGGGGTTGTGCTCATTATGTCAGCGGCACTATTGAGTGAGGATTTTAAGACGGTTAAATAAAACAGGTCTTGAGATAGATTGAATTCTCAAGGCTTGTTTTTATGTAACCTTATTTGGTTCAGATACATCGAATTCAGGCTCTGTGGGATGCGACTATCTTTTTTGGGATTTCCAAAAAGAAAAAATAAGTGTTGTGATTATGTTGTTTTTAATAAAATACATTGACTTGTTGTCTCAAATTTTGTATTATAAGTATATGACTATTTAACAGGGAGTGAACAGAATGGCAAACTGTCCCAAATGCGGGGAGCATCTCAGGATGGTGGACTGGAAACAGCATTGTCCCCATTGTAAGTGCAACGTCGTGCTTTATGACATTCAGGAAAGGCTTATGCAGGATGCAGACAAAGCCGAGGTTCAATATTACCATTTTCAAAAGAAAATTGACAGGATGAAAGCATCCTTTGTGGGCTCAAAGCTTGCGGTGGCTCGTATTTTTACCAGCTTTATTCCCTTGGCTGCAATTGCAGTGCCGTGGCTTGTTGGTTGGTTCAAAGCGCCGTTTGTGGAGTTTGACGGGGTTTACACCTTGTTTAATCTTATGGATATGCTTGAAACACTTGATATAAACGGTGTTGTAGGGCTTCTCGGCACGGCTGACGGTAAAATGCCTGTGCTTTTACTCCTTTTGTCACTTGTGCTTTTGGTTTTATCGTTAGTGCTTGTATTGGTACACTTCGGTTGCCTTGTAATGGCTTGCGGTAAGAGGGCAAAGGCAAGGTGTTACGGCTTGAATATTTCAATGCTTGCATTAAGCGGTGTTGCAACAATTCTGCTTATGTGCGTGCCTGATAACCCTTATTTCGGCATTACTTTCCCAATAGCCCCATTAGCTTATATTCTGTTACTTGCAATTAATTTCGGTATTGAAATTGCTATTTATAAAAAGGGTGTTGACGTTAAGCACGCACAGTGCTACGTTGGCGGTATTCCTATTGAGGAGTATTTCAAAATGGTTGAGGACGGTATTCCGCAGGAAGAAATCAGGCAAGAAATGTACCGCAGATTGACCGAAATGCAAATGGAAAAAGAAAAGGAACTTGAAAAGGAGGCGAAAACATGAGTGATAAAGCAACACAGAGCGTAGATTATCAGACCCGTGAATATGTTTTTGAGATGGATTCGCCTGCCTATATGAACAGAAAATTCTGTTCTACCAAGGAGCGAGTGACTTACATATTAAAAACAGCAACGTCACAGCTCACGTTGGGTAAATATGACGTTTCATCAGAGCTGTTCTTGTACAAAATCTTCGGCCTTGACCCTGAGGCACACGGTAATGCGGCAGTCACACTCGGTATTTATGACCTTGTGAACGATCCGCTTTCTGCCGTTATCATTGATAAAATGAGGTCTCGTTGGGGTAAGTTCAAGCCCTTTCAGTACCTTGCTCTTTTGCCGAGTATTCTGGTCGGCTTTGTGACTTGTGTGATGCCCATTATTGCAGATGCAAACGGACTTAATGCTGCGCAGAGATTAATATTCTATATGATTCTTTCATATATCGGCGAAACAGTAAATGCGTTTTTCGGCGGTGGTGGTTATATTGATAATGTTTTTACCCCCAACCCCAATGAACGAACAGCCTTGCTTGTTGCATCGAGCTTTGCAAGCGATTTGTTCAAGCGGTTTCCCGAGCAGTTGGCAGGTGTATTATTCGACCTCGTTGCAAACGACAAAATTCATATCAATCTTACGAAAACCTTTGCCACAATGAAAAGCTTCTGGTGGGTTATTGCCACCGTGCCTTCAGTTTTATGGGTGCTTGTAAGTAAAGAGCGTGTTCCTCAGTCAGAAAAGCCACCTCAGATTGTTAAGGGTATGTTCTCCGTTTTCAGAAACAAGCCCTTGCTTATTTATACATTGTCAGGCTTTGTAGACGGTATCAATGTGGGAACATCACAGTCGCTCTATTATGACAGTGTTTTGAAATTCAATATGATGTCTACCATTGCGGGTATCCCCGGTATGCCTATTTCATACGCCAGCTACCCCTGGGCAACAAAATTCAGACGCATATTTTCAACCAAAACCTTGTGGCTTATGCAGAGGGGCTCAATACTTGTTTCCGAAATGTCATTCTTCCTTGTTGGTCTTATCGGTGGTAAGGAAAAAGGCTTCTATAAAAAGAAATTGCCTATGACAATTGCAATGATGCTTGGTAACAGCCTTGAAATGGTATTCTACGGTACAAAGAATATCATTGAAAGTGAAATTAACTATGAGGTACTTGATTATTGCGAGTGGCAAAACGGTTATCGTGTAGAGGCTACCGTAAACCTGATTACAGGCTACATCAATAAGGTAAGAGGTATAGCCCTGACAAAAATCAATACTCTGTTGCTTTCAAGATGGGCAGGATATGAGGCAGGTCTTACTGCTGTTCAGACACAAGACACAATGTGGAAGATGTTTATTGCCGCATTTGGTCCTCAGTTGATTTTCGATGTTCTGAGCATTATACCAATGTTCTTCTACAATATCGACCAGAAAACTCGTGAAAGAATGTATCTCGACCTTGAGCGTACACGTGCAACCACAGCGGCAAACGAGAAGAATAAAGAAAATTAAAACAAATAAAAATTGCCTGTGAGGTTACTCGGTTAATCTCACAGGCAATTTTCACCATATATATGGAATTATACGATATTTCACTTTCTTTTTATATTCAATATAGCCCTTAAGCTCTTTTTCAAGGACTTTTTCTTCATTCTTGATTCTTTTTGCGATTATAAAAGGATACGTGAGAAAGATAATGAATGAAAAAACAGAGCCTAAAACGAATGGAATTGCTAAAAACATCAGAATTGTGGCAAGATACATAGGGTGCCGCACAATTGAGTAAAGACCTGTGTCAATAACCTTTTGGTCTTTCTGTACCGTGATTGTTCGGCTAAGGTATGTGTTCTCGCGGAGTACCTCTGCGTAAAGCAGATAAGAGAAGATGAAAACGATAACCGCACCAATAACAATACCGCGAGGAAGGGGATACCAACCGAAACGGAAGTCAAGCCCTGCAACAATGAAGCCCCCGAGGAACATAAGACCGCTCAGCTTCACAACGTTACTCTGCTCACGTTCTTTTTCCTTTGCATCCAGGCGACTTTTCAGCAGGTCGGGATTTTTAAGCATCATTATAATACCTGCAATGAGAATAGGGATGAAAAGCACCGCCATAAATATCCAACCGTTTGTGAAATTGAGTGTGCCTGCAGGTAAAAAAATCAATAAGCCAATAAGAACAAATCCAAGTGAAAACTTGATTATTGCCTGAATAAATAATCTGACCGTCATAGCAATTCTCCTGTGTAGAGTGTTTTCGTATAACAATTATATATTAGCCGGAAGGAAAAAGCAATTTTTTTAATAATTATCGGAAGCAAGTAGTTTTATCTTGGCAAAGTTTTTTGTAGCTTATTCAAAGTGTTTTTGTAGCTGTTTCTATTGACAAATACTCCTGAATTATATATAATGCAATGGTTGAGTAAAATAACCAATCAACGGGGTGTAGCGCAGTTAGCACAACACGCGACCGCGCCCGGTGGGCGAGGCAGGGAGCGTTTTGTGGCGTAGCGGTCAAAATCGTAAGCGACGAACAGGAGCGACCAGCGATTTTGGGTACCGCAAGAGTAGCGCCTGCTTTGGGACAAAGCCTACATCAGCTTGTTTTTTAAAAAAATTGAATATGAAACAACGGGGTGTAGCGCAGTTGGTAGCGCGCCTGCTTTGGGAGAATGTCCAATGATTTTTTGGTCTTTCTCCCAAGGCAGAAACCCCTTGATTTTACTGGGGTTTTGGCACTTGCTAAAAATCACCAAAAATTTTTACCACAATTTTTCCATAATTTTAATTTTTTATTTTACACTATCGGGGTGTAGCGCAGTTGGTAGCGCGCTTGCTTTGGGAGCAAGATGTCGGGGGTTCAAATCCCTTCACTCCGACCAAAAACGATTGAAAACCAATGGTTTTCAATCGTTTTTCTTTTATTGTTTTAATTATCAATTTGTGGTATAATCAACTCGACAAATAAGAATTTATAGGTGCCATGTATGGAAATTATAAAAAATTATCTTCACATAGGTGTAAAAGAACCTTTCTGTGTTCTTCACGCAAGCGATACTCATATTGCTTTTGCGGATAACAGAGAAACCGAAAGAAAAATTACACTCTCCGAGCAAAGAAAATTGCATTTCCCTTTTGCAGAAGCAGACCTTGAATTCCTGAAAATAAAAGTGCAGACGGAGCAAAGACCGATTATATACACAGGTGATCTGATTGATTTTGTTTCAGAGCTGAATTTCGAAAAAGCTGAGGAGTTCTGTAACTCGGTTGATATCTTTATGAGTGCAGGTAATCACGAATTCAGTCATTATCTGGGTGAGGCAAAAGAAGACGCTGCCTACAGAAACTTAAGCCTTGCAAGGGTACAGAAAATATTCAGAAATGATATAAGGTGTTCTTCAAGAATAATCGGCGGAGTAAATTTTGTAGCCATTGATAATTCATATTATCTTTTTGAAAAAGAACAGCTCGATTTTCTAAAAAAAGAAACAGAGAAAGAATATCCCGTAATTCTTTGTGTTCATGTGCCTCTATACACAAAAGAGTTTTACGATTTTGAAATAAAAAGCGAAGGCGACCCCGCTTATCTTATGTCCGTTCCCGAAGATCTGATGCAAAACTATTCACCGCACAGATTTGAACAGCAATTGCAGGATGAAACAACTGCTGAGGCATACGATTTCATTGTTAATTGCAGAAAAATAAAGGCAATTCTCTCCGGTCATCTTCACGAAAATTTTGAAGGAACGGTAAACGGTAATATATATCAGATTACAACAGGTTGCTCAACAGTAAGAGAAATCTTCATTAAATAAATATTCACAAAAATAATGCACTTATCAGTATTGATTTGTGCATTTTGTTGTATTATAATATGTTTAACAATTTAATTTTGGAGGTTGAGCAAATTGAAAACCTGGCAAAAAGCAACGTTCATAATTGTGCTTATAGCATTCATTGTGGCATCCGTTACTATCTCCTTCGTATCAATGGCAAGAGCACCGTTTGAATACGAATATCAGACAGCACTTGATAACCCGTCATCTGTAGAAGGTTGGGTGCTTTTCGGCTTTAACGGAAACACAAGTACAAAAGAAGTGTATATTGATTTTGTACGTGACGAAGACGGCAATAATCCCGATACTTCCAAGCCCGTTTCAGCTGTCGGCAAATTCACAATGAATACCGATGAATATGTTGAGGTTATTCATATCGGCAAGGATGTTAAATACATAGATGAAACTTCGTTTTTCTATTGCAAAGAACTCAAGGCAA
Source organism: Acutalibacteraceae bacterium (assembly GCA_045532945.1). Taxonomy (GTDB): domain Bacteria; phylum Bacillota; class Clostridia; order Oscillospirales; family Acutalibacteraceae; genus DTU089. The sequence goes on along the minus strand of JAZSGZ010000027.1, from coordinate 5,905 downwards.
TAGAGGTTGACGCGGCGAATGAGTATTACACCTCCGTTGACGGTGTTCTTTACACAAAGGATATGAAAAAAATACTTGTTTATCCTATTATGAAAGATAACGTAACAGGTAAATACGCAATTCCTGAGGGTGTTGAAAGAATCGGTAAATGTGCTTTCTATAAAAACGAAGCTCTTACCGAAATTACATTGCCCTCAACATTAAAAGAAATCGGCGATATGGCATTTTTTAAGTGTGAGAAAATATCACTCGTCACTCTTCCCGACGGTCTTGAAAAAATCGGAAACGACGCATTCAGCTATTGTCAGGGAATGTCACCGGTTATGTATATTCCCGATTCGGTTACGGAAATCGGAAGCTTTGCTTTCCATTCCTGTTCTAATCTGAAGGAATTCTATATGGGAGCGCAAAACGAAGCGCAAATAACCTTCGGTGACAGCTGGCTTCCCAAAAACATTAAAAAGATTGTTGTTTATGTCGCTCCCAAGGCACAGTACGCCAAAACCCGCGACAATGCAAATCTCAGAATAACTGAGCTTCTTACGGAAGGAGGAGAAAACTGATGGCAAAATCAAAAAGCAACGATAAGATGAATATCTTTCAGGAAATGAAAAAATATTGGAACACCCCTGCCGAGGGAAAATACGTTCCGTACAAAGAATATTTTTCAATTTTTGCCGCAATCGGCGGTGACTACACCCTTAAATATCTCCAGAGTTTTCTTTCCTTTGGCACAGGTTGTTACCTTATTGCATATTACTACGAAATTCCACTTCTCACTTTCAGTGCAATAAACGTTTTCTTTATCGCATCAACCTATTTCTGGAATCTTCTTAATATGGGTGTTGATGCAAATTTAGGTTTTCTTCCCAAAAGAATTGAACGTAAATATAATGCAGTGTATCTGACCTTTGCTGTTTTAGGTTTACTGATGCTTATATTTGATTTCTCCTTTATTCTTCCCGACGGCGTTGCCAACATCATAGATACCCGTTGGAAAGGTATCAACAGCTTCAACGTTTTTAAAATCTTCGGTGCGCATTTTCTCACAAACGGTTGGAGTGGATTCAGAAATATTCTTATCAGAAAAAAGCTACTCAAAAAGCTCGGCAGATACAAAATCTTTGCCTACGCAAATGTCATTCAGTGTCTCATTGTTGTAGTGCTTATCTGTACGCTTCCGCTTTACGAGCTTCCTCTCACAGACAGAGTATGGACTCTTTATCTTCTTTTCCAGCTTTATACAATATTCAATTATGTCGGTTTCACACATTCTGTTGCAGATAATATCAGCCCCAACGCACAAGAAAGACTGTTTGTCCGTGCATTCCCTGTAAAAATCAGCCATTTTGTTCAGAATATAGTAAACGTTATTCTTCCGACACTTGCAGGTGCTATGTTCCTTGACGGTATTAAGGATATCGGAATGTTCAGATATCTGCTTCCCATATTCTTCGTGGCTTCATCAGGAGTTATGTTCATAGGACTTCGCAATATCAAAGAAAGAATTCCGATGCCTCCCATTGAAAACAGGGAATATCTTTCGTTCTGGCACTGCGTTTCGGGTATCTTCAAAAACAGATATCTGTGGATAACAAAAATGGCAGAACTCCTCGATTCATTGGGCAACGGTATGCTTAACATGAAGACAATTCTTCTTATTTATACCTGGCGTGAAACGGGACTTATCTTCTCACTTTGTGAAATACTTTATAAAATTTCAGGAAATCCCGGAGAATTTCTTGCTCCGTGGATAAGAAAACGATTCCAGTTCAAACAGCTGATAATTTTCAAGTACATTGTTTGTGCAATAAGAAACGGTGTGTACATTCTTGCTATCCTTTTCCTCGGCAATACACATATTCTTTGCGGTGTTGCAATCTATATTGCAATGTTCCTGAGCAATATTCTCGAATCTGCAGTCAGTCTCGCACAGAGCGACACCCATATCCGAGTCACCGACTATCAGATGTATATTTCAGGTGAAAGACTTGAGGAATATCAGAAAATCATCACTTGGTTTACAACACCCATCACAACTCTCGTTTCTCTCATTATTCCGCTTATGTTCTACCGTGTCGGATTCACGTCTGATTGGGATGTACTTTATATGAGTGATATAAGAGTTCAGTGTATGATTATCGGTCTTGGCTTTGACCTTGTCGGATATGTGCTTATGACAATTCCGTACCTGTTAATGTGGGATTTCACGGACGAAAAGCACGCTCACATTATGGATGTTCTCAAGCGCAGAGCTGCAGGTGAAATTGTTGACGAAGACCCGTCAGAACTCCAGAAAATTGTTTCCGCACCGAAAAAGACAAAGAAAATAAAGGAAAAAGTTAAACAATAAATTGAAAAGGTCATCATCGGAGGTTAAATGATGAATCAGTATAAATTCAAATACGATTATTCCAAGACGTTATGGATGAAAATGTATCTTGCAGACCCTGATTTTGATAACAACCGTTCAAATGTATACATAACTTTTGAACAGGCTCTTGAAATCATAAAGGCTGTGGATAAAATCACACAGGGAATTCAGAAAATTATTTATCTTGTAGGTTGGCAGGGACTCGGTCACGATGATTGCTGGCCTGAAATGGATGTTGTGAATGAATATCTCAAGCGTGAGCAGGATGAAACAGCCCGTGACAGCTTTATGTGGCTTTATGAGCAAGCCAAAAAATACAATACGGTTATAAGTGTGCATGTTAATGTGTCAGATGCAGTAAAGGAAGACGGTATATTTTACGAGCTTGAAGCTACGGATTCCTTATGTAATGATATTAACGGCAAGCCTGCAGTACTGCAGATTCTCAATAACCGTAATTGCTATAAAACTTCATATAAACAGTTATGGGAAAGCGGAATTTTCAAAAGATTGTTTGATCGTTTTCTTGAGGTTATTCCCGCTGCAGAAGCAGGTACCATACATCTTGATAATTTCTGTCTTGCAGAAAGCCTTAATCCTAAAACTTATATCGAGGAACAGGACGAAGCAAGAAACGCAATGCTTGATTATATGTTTGAAAAAGGTGTTGAGATTACGAGTGAATTCACTTTCCGTGAATCACATTTCCGTAATGAATCAATAACAAATCCCAACCGCAAAATGTATGCCGAGGCGGGTGAAGATATGACGGAAATTCCATGGGAGAGTGTTCCTATCAGAACTCTCGGTAAAATTCCCGCAACATGGTGGACTTCTCAGGTAAGTATGAATGAATGTATAGAAATTCCGCCGTCACTTTACAGCGGTCATCTTAATGACAAAGCATTGATGCCTGTATTCTACGGCACAATGCACGGTGAAGAAATCTGGAGAAAATACGGAAATGATCCTGCTGACTGGGCTGCCGCATTCATTAAGGATTTCTGCACTTATCATGTGCCGTATATTTACCTTAACCGTTATAAGAGACTCGGATACACGGAAAATCCCGATGCAGAATATGAAAAGAAATATACCGTTAATTTCTCGGACGGAGTTGTTTCAAGGGCAGAGGATCTCTCAATAACTAAAAACGGTGTTGTTCTGAAAAAAGAAAATGATGTTATTCTGCCTTTGACTGAAGATAACAAAATCTTTATTGCCTATTCCGAAAACGGAAAAGACGGAGAATGGAATATTCCCGATGCTGAATTTGATAAAGCAAAGGTTTATAACATCACCGAAAACGGTAATGAATATTTCTGTGACGTTACGGTTGAAGATAAAAAAATATCACTCAATTTAACAGCAGGTCAAGCTGTCGCTGTTATAGGTTAATACAGTTATAAGCAACTCAATAAATCCCGGTTTATTTAGCAGCCTAATAATATACGGAGGTTACAATAATGAAAAAAGAGTATTGCGGAATACCTATGAGATTCGCACACACGGGAGTTACACAGTTCGCTCCCGAAAATTCTTTGGAAGCGTTCAAAAAAGCTGCCGAGCTAGGCCTTGAGGGTATTGAGATGGATATCCAGCTGTGCGGAGATGGAGAAATCATTATAACTCACAACGATAATATGGGGTATATGACACATGAACGTTATCGTGATGCTTTTCTCAAAGATATGACAGCTGAGCAGATTAAGAAATACGATATACCGTACCGCAATTCACTCAAACTTAAATATCCTCCATATCCTTGGACAGAGCATTACGGAGGCAGACGTATGATTACGCCGCCGGATTACATTGAAGACAGAGTGACCCATATGATCACCTTCCCGGAATTTGATGCATGGTTATCAACCGTTGATTACGATATCAGCGTTGAGGTCGAATTTAAATGTAAGGGTATGTGTCCGCGTATGGATGAAATTCTTGCAAAGTCGACAAATGTTTCAAGGTACATTTTCATGTCAGGCGATTGGGAGGTGCTCGAAGAAATACAGGAGCATTACCGTAAAGTCGGTAAGCCGAAGGGACTGCGTTTCGGTGCGAATATCCGTTTTATCAATGAAAAGACAATGGATTTCGTTAAACGCTCCGACCTCTGGGAAGTCGGTCTCAATAACGAGGCATTTACCAAAGAGGACGTGGATATGTTTGAGTCTATGGGAATCAAGGTGTTTTCAAATCTTGGCGATTACCCGGAATGGTGGCAGCAGATATGCGACTTGGGCGTAACCGGATTCAAAACCAATTACCCCGATGCCTACACCGAATGGTGGTTAAGTACTCATTAAAAAGTGCGCAAGCTCCTGTTTTTAAGCACAAATTTTTCATGCGATACAGTATTAACAACAATTCGACAAATTGCAATTTGTCGAACTGTAGAGACCAAATTATTAAGAACACCCCGACTCATTAAATGTCCTTAAAATAATTTTAAGTCCCTTTTCTTCTAATTGAAAAGGGACTTGTTTTTTTATATAGCTTATTTGGTATTCTATTATTATTGATTTACTCGATGAAAATATCTAAATATACAACAGAATATACTTCAGGCGCAACAGATATATTGTTGCGCCTGATTGTTTCTTTTTATAATATTGTTATCTCTCTTGCGTTTCCTCTGTCACCGCGGTTTGTTACATACTGCATCGTACCACCGCGAAGCCTGCTCGCAAAACCGAAATGCAGATGCCCTGCAAGCACAGCCTTAATCACAGGCTCACCGGTAACATATTCGTAAAATGCCTTTGAAGCTTCTGTGGGCTCTGCTATATCTCCTTTGACCTCCGGATGAACTTCTGAATCGGAGCCAAGCAGGCATATTTCACCGTTCCAGAATTTATAACTTTTCTTATAAAGTTCTTTTTCGTATAAAGGGGCATGCATGAAAAGAATGATGGGATAACCTTTCTTTACTTCCTCTTTAAGCATTTCAAGCTGTTCATATTCTACCTGATGATAAGCGTCGTCTATTCCGACAAAATTAACATCGCCGATGATATGAGAATTAAAGAATATATTAACAGGATATCCGCCGATTTCTTCCAAACTGTTAAGACGGTAAGCCATATCCTCTTTTACGCCGTCGTATTTTGCATATTCGTGATTGCCTGCAACGAAAAGAAACTTATCCCGCTTTAAAAAATCCTTTGCGAATTCAACGCAAGGCTTTGATATGTAGTCGATAAGATCTCCGGTATGAACAATCAGATCGCAGTTCTTTTCACCGTACTTTATCAGCTTGTTGAGATTTCGTACACTTCTTTTCTCGTTTCGTTTTTTGCCCTGTCTTATCATATTCTCAGAGTCACTGTCACAATAAAATGGGAGATGTGAGTCTGTCATATGAAGAATTTTTAGCGGTTTTTCGAGACCTATTTTTATTGTGGTTTTCTTGATTTTCAGCATTGTATTCCTAAACCTCGCCTTCAGAACGGATTACATCAGAATATTCCTTTAATCGCTACAGCCTGACCTGCTTTGAGGCTGAGCGATATTTTTTTATCCGTAACC
>JAZSGZ010000016.1:0-25930 GCA_045532945.1 Acutalibacteraceae bacterium | reverse complement strand
CACTCCCTGCATCGCCCACAGGGCGCGGTCGTGCTCCTTGCCCCCTCTCTCAAACAGAGAGGTAGGACCACCAACAGCTTTATTATTTCGTATTTAATATATTCTTTCAATCAATTTATTAAGTTGGTTGTACGCGACAGCTTATAATGTTCGGAAGCGAAGCTTCCCCGAAACATTTTGCGAAGCAAAATATATCACATTGCATAAGCAATATATCACACGCGTCAGCGTATATCACTCACCGAAGGTGAATATCACTTCCTTGCCCCCTCTCTCAAACAGAGAGGTAGACCGCCAACTATTTTATTGTTTCGTATTTAGTTTTTAACACAATCAGTTTTTGAACGCATAAATGCGTTCACTACTGTGGGCTGATACTTGCGACAGCATTATGATCGCAACGCAGTTCCGAAATTTTAAATTTTAAATTTATCATTTAAAATTATAATCAGCGCGTAGCGTTCCTTTAATTCTGCATTTTGCATTCTGCATTTTGCATTTCAGCGTATCTTACCGTTTCCATAGCATCCTTGGCATATTTGTCGGCGCCGATGGAATCGGCATATTCCTGTGTGAGGACTGCACCGCCTACAACCACCTTGCACCATGGGGCTTTAACACGAAGAAGCTTAATAGTTTCTTCCATAGCAGGCACCGTAGTTGTCATAAGTGCACTGAGACCCACCAAGGGTGCTTTCAACTCACAGACCTTACCAACAACTGCTTCAGGCGGAACATCCTTACCTAAATCGTGGACGTCAAAGCCGTAATTTTCAAGAAGTAATTTAACAATATTTTTGCCGATATCGTGAATATCGCCCTTAACCGTTGCTATAACAAAGCTGCATTTATCCGCAGGCTTGTTTGTGCCAACGGCTTTTTTAATACACTCAAAGGAGCTTTTTGCCGCCTCGGCACTCATAAGGAGCTGAGGGAGATATACTGTTTTATTTTCAAAGCCTACACCCACCTCATCAAGGGCAGGAATAATCTCATTACGGACGATATCAAGAGGCTCACGGCTCTTTAACAGTTCCTCCGTCAACGATGCCGCCTGCTCCTTAAGTCCTTTTATAACCGCCCTCTTAAGCCCTGTTGCAGACTCTTCTTTTTTAGCGGTAGTGGCTACTTGTGCGGTTACAACTGTTTGCGGAAGAGTTTCGGTAAAGGAAACGTACCGGGCACAGTTATCATCAAGACCCTTTAATGCACAAAATGCGTAATAGGACTTAAGCATTTCGTCAGAATAAGGGTTCATAATAGCCCCTGAAAGACCTTGCCACAAGGCAAGTGTAAAGAAATTACTGTTTATAATCTCACGGTTAGGAAGTCCGAATGAAACGTTTGAAACACCGAGTGAGGTGTGACAACCCAGCTCGTTCTTTATAATATTAACCGCCTTAAGGGTTTCCTTACCTGCGTTTTTATCTGCACTTACGGTAAGGGCAAGGGGATCGAAGATAATATCCTTTTTGCTTATGCCGTATTCTTTGGCAGTGTCGAGAATTTTCTTTGCAATCTCTACCCTGCCCTCGGCAGTTTCCGGTATGCCGTTTTCATCAAGGGTAAGGGCAACCACAAGACCGCCGTATTTTTTTGCAAGTGGGAAAACTGCTTTCATTGACTCCTCTTTGCCGTTTACGGAGTTAAGCATTGCCTTGCCGTTGTATCTGCGAAGTGCCTTTTCCATTGCAACGGGGTCGGAGGTGTCAATCTGCAAGGGTAAGTCAGTAACCGCCTGTAGTTCACATACAGCGGTGGTAAGCATTGAAGCCTCGTCAATTTCAGGGAGACCAACATTAACGTCAAGAATATGAACACCCTTTTCCTGCTGTGCGATACCCTCTTTTAAAATATAATCAATATCATTATTTTTAAGTGCTTCTTTAAACTTCTTTTTACCTGTGGGATTAATTCTTTCACCGATTAAAACAGGCTTATCACCGAAGGAAACGCTATGCGAATATGATGAAACACAGGTGATATTTTTATCTGTTATAGGTTGAACCTTAAAGCCATCAACCTTATCTTTAACTGCTTTTATATAGTCGGGTGTTGTTCCGCAACATCCGCCTACTGCCCTGACACCCTTAAGCACAAGGTTATAAATGTCCTCAGAAAACTCATCAGGTAAGACGTCAAAAACGGTTTCGCCGTCAATCACCTTGGGAAGACCTGCATTAGGCTTCAGGATAACAGGTGTTGATGAAAGCTCAAGATATTTTTCAACAACGGGTGTAAGTGCCCTCGGTCCTAGTGAACAGTTTACACCTATAGCATCTGCACCCATACCCTCCAAAAGTGCCACCATAGCACCGGGGGCGGCACCTGTCATAAGCTTGCCGTCCTCACCGTAAGCATTTGAAACAAACACAGGTAAATCCGAATTTTCTTTAACTGCAAGAAGTGCCGCCTTTGTTTCAAGGCTGTCGTTCATTGTTTCAATAAAGAATAGCTCTGCACCGTATTTAACGCCAAGCTTTACGGTTTCGGCAAAGATATTTACCGCATCCTCAAAATCAAGGTCACCGTAGGGCTTGAGCATTTTGCCTGTGGGACCGATATCAAAGCCAAGCCACTTTGGTTGAGTGCCTGTACTTTCATCACGGGCAGTTTTCAGGTTATTCATAGCAGCACAGATAATTTCTTCAAGCTCAGCTTTACTGAACTTAAGAATATTTGCACCGAAGGTATTGGCACTCACAACATTACTGCCTGCATCGTAATACGCCTTGTGAAGGTCAGTTATTACGTCAGGGTGAGTAGTATTCCACCTTTCGGGTAACTCGCCGGATTTCAAGCCCTTTGATTGCAGAATTGTACCTGTGCCACCGTCAAGAATTATCAAATTATCCTTTATGTATTCACGAAGAGTCATTTTAATCACCCCAGGATATCAGAGAGATTTGATTGGATTTTTGCGGCAATGTCGGGCTTATTCATTGAATAAACGTGGACGTTTGTAATGCCGTTTGCAAACAAGTCGATTATCTGGTCTGTGGCATAAGCAATACCTGCCTGCTTCATTGCTTCAGGTGAATAGCCGAATTTATCCACAAGACTTTTGAAGCGTTGAGGCATAAACGAGCCCGAAAGCTTCATTGCCCTGTCAACCTGATTGGCGTTTGTAATGGGCATAATACCCGGTATAACAGGCACGGTAATACCTGCCTCACGTATTTTATAAAGGAAGTTATAGAGCAGATTATTGTCAAAAAACATCTGTGTTGTAAGGAACGAACAACCTGCGTCCACCTTTTCCTTAAGGTATTTGATATCTTCATTCTGATTGGTGCTTTCGGGGTGAATTTCAGGGTAGCAAGCACCACCGATACAGAAATCCGCACCGCTGTCCCGTATATCGTGAATAAGGTCAACAGCGTGACGGTATGCCCATTTACTGCGGTCACCTTTTTCAAGCTCGGGTGTAAGGTCACCCCTGAGGGCAAGCACGTTCTGAATACCCGCATTTTTCATTGCTTCAATACGCTCGGCAACAGTTTCCTTTGTAGATGAAACACAGGTAAGGTGTGCAACCATAGGCACGTTGTACTGCTCCTTGATATTCTTTGCAATATCAAGTGTATATTGACTTGTGCCACCGCCTGCACCGTAGGTAACACTCATAAATGACGGGTTAAGCCGTGCAATCTCCTCCGTTGCAGTTTTTACGCTGTTAAATGCGGTATCTGTTTTAGGCGGAAAAACCTCAAAGCTTAAGGAAAGTTTTCCGTTCCCCAGAATATCGGTAAGCTTCATAAAAGCACCTTCTTTTATATAATCAATTTTCCAACACGGATTCAATATAGGATTTCAGAGCATCTGTGCCCTCACCCTTTTCGGATGAGAAGGGAATAATAACAAGCTCCTCACCGAACTCACTAAGCTCGTCTCTGAGCCCCTCAACACGCTCTTTATACTGTGTCTTATTAAGCTTGTCACTTTTGGTTGCAGCGACGATATATGGAAGCCCTGCATCTCTTAAGAAGCGCATCATAATATAATCATCCTCAGAGGGCTTGTGACGCATATCCACAAGCTGAACAACAAGCTTTATATTACGTGGTGATTGGAAGTATCCTTCCATCATCTCCGCCCAACGACGTTTTTCGCCTTTAGCAACCTTGGCGTAGCCGTAACCGGGAAGGTCAACAATGCGTACGTCCTCAACCTTGAAGAAGTTTATGGTAATTGTTTTACCCGGCATTGACGACACTCGTGCAAGGTTTTTACGGTTGAAAATGCGATTAAGCATTGATGATTTACCAACGTTTGAACGGCCTGCAAAAACAATCTCAGGTAAATCTGAGGGCGGAATCTGCTTCAATGTTCCGAATGCGGCTTCAAACTGAACTTTATTGTAATTCATATTATACCTCGTGGCAATAAACACCCTTTGTACCTTTGTGTGACTCAGTCGTGTTTATTGACTTTTTATTGTTACGCTCTGCGAGCTTTTTATTATTGCCTTTGGCAGACTCAAGGGCAACGCTGAGAACCTCGTCAAGAGTTGACACAGGAATAAACTCAATAGCCTTTTTCACACTCTCATTTACCTTGTCAAGGTCCGCACGGTTATCCTCGGGAATAAGGACGGTTTTCATACCGTTTTTGAAGGCAGCAGTTGATTTTTCACGAAGACCGCCAATGGGCAAAACTCTGCCCCTTAAGGTAATTTCGCCTGTCATTGCAACTGTTTTCACAACAGCTCTGCCTGTAAGTGCAGAAGCGAGTGCAGTTGTCATTGTAACGCCTGCTGAAGGTCCGTCCTTTGGTACAGCCCCCTCAGGCACGTGAATGTGAATATCTTTATTCTTGTAGAAATCAGGGTCAATATTAAGCTCCTCTGCCCTGCTGCGGATATATGTAAGAGCCGCCTTTGCAGACTCCTTCATAACATCACCAAGTGAGCCTGTAAGCTCAAGCTTGCCTGTGCCGTCAAGGACAGCAACCTCAATCTGCATCATCTCACCGCCGACAGACGTCCATGCAAGTCCGTTTGCCGCACCAATCATATCGTCAAAGTCGAGCTTTGACATCTTGTACTTCGGTGCACCGAGATATTCTTCTAATGACGCGGGGTCAACAGTAACCTTACCCTCAAAGCCGTCGGCAAATTTAACTGCAACCTTACGGATAATCTTACAGATAACTCGGTCAAGTGTACGTACACCCGCCTCTTTGGTATAGCTACCTATAATCTCACGGAGTGCACCGTCTGTGAATCGAATCATCTTGGTATTCATACCGTAATTCTTAACCTGACGGGGAACAAGATGTTTCTTCGCGATGCTGAACTTATCCTCTGCGGTGTAGCTGTAAAGCTCAATTATCTCCATTCGGTCATAAAGAGGACCGGGTATCTGCGAGGCATCGTTAGCAGTTGTAATAAACAAAGCCTTGCTCAAATCAAAAGGAACGTCAATATAGTGGTCGGTAAAGGTGCTGTTCTGTTCACCGTCAAGCACCTCAAGGAGTGCAGATGAAGGGTCACCCTTATAATCACTGCCCAATTTATCAATCTCGTCAAGGAGAATAAGCGGATTTTGTGTTTCTGCCTGTTCAACGGCGGTAATAATTCTACCCGGCATTGAGCCTATGTATGTTTTACGGTGACCTCGGATTTCCGCTTCGTCGTGAACGCCACCAAGGGAGATACGGACGTATTTTCTGCCCATTGCCTTGGCAAGTGACCTTGCAACAGATGTTTTACCTACACCGGGAGGACCCACAAGGCAAAGAATCTGAGCATTTACCTCGGGGGCAAGACGTTTCACGGCAATAAGCTCAAGAATACGCTCCTTAACATCCTCAAGCCCATAGTGGTCCTTATCAAGAATTTTACGGGCAGTAGCCACATCAAGCGAATCCTCGGTATAAACACCCCAAGGAAGATTTGTTACACGCTCGAGATATGTACGGGAAACGTTTGCCTCAGGTGAACCGGGAGTAGTTTTTATGAGTCTGTCGCACTCCTCCAAAAGTCGTTTCTTTGACTTTTCGTCAATAGGAAGTGTGTTGATTTTATCCTTATACTTCTGAGCCTCTGCAACGGGAGAATCATCGTCACCAAGCTCCGTTGAAGCAACCTTAATCTGCTCACGAAGATAATATTCACGCTGATTTTTGTCCATTCGCTCCTGTACCTTGTCCTGAATATCAAGCTCAAGACCGAGAATCTCAGTTTCACGCACAAGGATTTTACAGAGCATCTCTGCCCTTTTAAGCACATCAAGCTCTTCAAGAAGTGCTTGCTTGTCCTCAATGGGGAAATGGAAGTGACCTGCTATATTGTCAGTTGCGGTACGAAGATTCTTTTCCTCAAGAATTGCAAGGAAAATCTCAGGCGCAATACGAGGATTGACCGCAAGATAATTATCAAAATTAGTCTTAAGAGCACGGAGAGTTGCCTCAGTAAGAGGATTGTCCTGCTGAGGATGAAGCTCCGGCACACGCTGAACAACTGCCCTTAAGGATATTCTTTCACGGCTCACCTCAGCAACACAAGCTCTGTACAGACCCTCCACAACAATCTCAAAGCTGTTACTGTCAGTTGAACCTGAAAGCTGTTTTATTTCCGCAACAACGCCAATATCGCCCAAATCCGCAAACTTGGGGTCTTCAATCAAGGCATCCCTCTGTGAAACGAGGAAAATCCTTCGGTTGTCGCTGTCAACGGCAGAACGAATTGCCCTTATTGACTTGATTCTGCCTACCTCGAAGCTTATTGTCTGCCCGGGAAAAATCACAAGATTGCGAAGCGCAAGGACAGGCAGTGTTTCGGGTTTATAGATGTTTTCTGTCATACTTTTCTCCTGAAATCAGTTAAAAATAAATAATGGTATATATAGACTTAAGGGGGAGTCGTGCTTCGACTCCCCTACTGTAATTGACTCAAACCGCTTTGTTATCGGTTTTCGGTTTTTTGACAAAAACGGGTTCTCCCTTGCCCTCAACAACGTCCGCATTGATTTTAACAACCTCAATGGACTCGTCTGAAGGAACCTCGTACATAATGGGATTAAGCACACTCTCCATTATGGAACGAAGACCACGGGCACCTGTTTCACGCTCAATGGTAAGCTCAGCAACCTTTCTTACCGCATCGTTAGTAAAGTCAAGGTCAACCTTATCCATTTTCAAGAGGCTCTTATACTGTTTAAGCAGAGCATTCTTGGGCTGAGTGATAATATTCACAAGGCCGTCAACATCAAGATTTTCGAGCGATGTAATAACAGGGATACGACCAACAAGCTCAGGAATAAGACCGAACTTCACCAAATCCTGCGGTATAACGTGGGAATACATATCCATTGCCTTAAGCTCGGACTTGGAATGAAGCTCACCGCCGAAGCCAACAACAGACTTACCCATTCTGTCCTCAACAAGCTTTTCGATACCGGCAAAGGCACCGCCACAGATAAAGAGGATTTTTGATGTATCAATCTGAATAAACTCCTGCTGAGGATGCTTTCTGCCCCCCTGAGGAGGAACATTAGCAACAGTACCCTCAATAATCTTGAGGAGAGCCTGCTGAACACCCTCACCGCTTACGTCACGTGTGATTGAAGTGTTCTCGGATTTTCTTCCGATTTTGTCAATTTCGTCGATGTAGATAATGCCACGCTCTGCGCGCTCCATATCATAGTCTGCCGCCTGAATGAGTCTGAGAAGAATGTTCTCAACGTCCTCACCAACATAGCCTGCCTCGGTAAGAGTTGTGGCATCGGCAATAGCAAAGGGAACCTCAAGAATCTTGGCAAGTGTGGATGCAAGCAAGGTTTTACCTACACCCGTGGGGCCAAGCATAAGAACGTTACTCTTATTGATTTCCACATCGTCGGGGGATTTTAAATATATTCTTTTATAATGATTATAAACCGCAACACTGAGAACCTGCTTTGCTTTTTCCTGACCGATTACATACTCATCAAGAGCTGCTTTAATCTCCATAGGCTTAGGGAGCTTTTTTACAGGCTTGGGTGTAATTACCTTTTGCTTTGTAGGAATACCCTCAACGATATCCATACACAATTCAACACAGCCGTCACAGATATAAACGCCGGGGCCTGAAATCAATCTTTCGACCTGGTCCTGTGTTTTGCCGCAAAAGGAACAACGGACTTTCTTTTCATCATCTCGTGCCAAAAGGAGCACCTCCGGTTAATTAGGGTGAAAGGAATTATCTTTTCTCGATAATTTTATCTGCAAGACCGTATTCAACAGCCTGCTCTGCGGTGAGCCAGTTGTCACGCTCTGTATCAACGAAGATTTCTTCTATTGTCTTGCCTGTGTTCTCGGCAAGGATTTTGTTAAGACGTTCTTTTGTACGCTTGATATGATCTGCGGCAATGAGAATCTCAGTTGCCTGACCCTGTGCACCGCCAAGGGGCTGATGAATCATAACCTCTGCATTGGGGAGAATGTATCGCTTACCCTTGGTACCTGCTGAGAAAAGGAATGCACCCATTGATGCTGCCATACCCATACAGATTGTAGAAACATCACACTTAATGTACTGCATTGTATCATAAATAGCAAGACCTGCAGTTACGCTACCGCCGGGGCTGTTGATGTAAAAGCTGATGTCCTTCTCAGGGTCCTGACCCTCAAGGTAAAGAAGCTGAGCAACAACAAGGCTTGCAGTTGCATCGTTAACTTCATCGGAAAGAACAATTATTCTGTCATTAAGAAGTCGTGAGAAAATGTCATACTGACGTTCTCCGCGGCTTGTCTGTTCAACAACATAAGGTACAAGTGCCATAATAATGACCTCCTGAAACTAAAATTCAAGTTGATTATTGACTAAAAGGTCAATTTTTAATCATCACTAAAAATCACATATACCGCCCCAGGTATAAAATCTGTGGCGGCATAGTATGTTTTGAATTATTCAGCTGACTCTTCTGCTTTCTTCTTAGCAGGAGCTTTCTTTGCTGCAGGCTTCTTTGCAGGCTTTTCTGCGTCATCGCCCTCTGCCTTTTTCTTAGCAGGAGCTTTCTTTGCAGGAGCCTTTTTCTCTGCGGGTGCTTCTGCATCCTCAGCTTCAGCCTTCTTCTTAGCGGGTGCCTTCTTAGCACCTGCTACTGCAGTTTCCTTAACAATATCCATTGCCTTTCTGCAACCAAGGTCTGCCTTAACGTCCTCAGCAGCAACGAGAGATTTAATCTTCTCGATAGGCATATTGTAAGCATCTGCATATGTCTTAAGCTCTGTTTCGATATCCTCGTCGCTGATTTCAATCTTTTCAAGCTCAATAATCTTCTCAAGTGCAAGACGAAGCTTAACCTGCTTCTCGGCGCCGTCCTTGTAACTGTCGCGAAGTGCGGCAATATCCATACCGAGGTACTGAAGGTACATATCCATCTGCATACCCTGTGAACGAAGTCTGTAATCGAACTCATTAATCTGATTGTCGATTTCTTTTTCAATCATAACTGCGGGGATTTCTGCAACAACGTTATCAACGAGAGTGTCCATAACCTTGTTTTCGAAGTCGCGGTCTGCAGCAGCTTCTTTTCTTGCTTTGATTTCTTCCTCAAGGCTCTTTTCGTAATCAGCGATTGTATCGAACTCGCTGACATCCTTAACGAACTCGTCGTCATACTTGGGAAGCTCTTTCTTCATAATCTTGTGAAGCTTGATTTTGAACACAACAGGCTTACCTGCAAGTTCCTCTGCGCCGTAATCCTCAGGGAATGTAACGTCGATATCAAACTCCTCGTCAACCTTGTGACCGATAACCTGCTCCTCAAAGCCGGGAATAAAGTTACCTGAGCCGAGCTCGAGGTCATAGCCCTCGCCCTTACCGCCTTCAAATGCTTCACCGTCAAGGAAGCCTTCGAAGTCGATTGTTGCGATGTCGCCCTTCTTTGCAGCCTTGCCCTCAACAGCAACAAGCTTTGCATCCTTTTCAAGAGCCTTGTCAACCTCAGCCTTAACCTCAGCCTTTTTAACTGTAACCTTTTCCTTTTCAGCCTTGATGCCCTTGTATGCCTTAAGCTCAACCTCGGGCTTAACTGTAACCTTAAACTTGATTGTGAAACCGTTTTCGTTCATATCAACGATTTCATCATCATAGGGAGCAGCAACGGGATTGATGCCTGCTTCCTTAACAGCAGCTTCGTAAAGTGCGGGATACTCAGCATCGATTGCATCATACCAAAAAGCTTCTTTGCCGTAGTATGTTTCGATGATGTGCTTGGGAGCTTTACCCTTACGGAAGCCGGGAACGTTGTATTTACCCCTTGTTTTTGTATAAGCCTTTGTAACTGCAGCTTTAAAAGCATCACCCTCAAGTGCAATTTCAACCGCATATACGTTAGTTTCGATTTTTTCGCAAGACTTTAACATTTGAATAACATCCTTTCACTTTGCGAACATAATTTTACCGAGATATTATATCACAACAATATTTGATTTTCCACCATATTTTTAAAAAAGTTCCACATTTTAGTAAAATATATGGAATTTTGCCGTAAAGCAGATAAATTTTATAAAAATCAGTCAACAACAGGCGGTATCAGGCGAGGTACAAACTGCAAATAATCGGCAGAAATGAGCCTGAACTCTATGCCGTCGGTGTCAACACGGGCGCAACCGGGCGCAACAAAGCCGTGAAGATGACCGAAAAAGCACCTTTTTACAGGGAATTCGGACAGAACAGCCAGAAGCTCGTCACAACGCTGAACCTCATTAACGGGCGGATAGTGAAGAAATGCGATGATTTCACCGCCAAGCTCCTCGGCCGCCTTAAGAGAAGCACGGAGTCTGCCTGCCTCACGGAGTATTACCTTATGCACGTCACCCTCGGAATCATCATAAAACCAACCTCGAGTACCTGCAATACTGAAGCCCTCTACCCTGTAAGCGTTATTGTGAATAATCTTTATGGTGTCAAAATGATTTTCTTCGAGAAACTTATTCATTTTTGACATTGTATTCCACCAATAGTCGTGATTGCCCTTGATGATATACTTGGTGCCGTTAAGCTCATTGAGAAAAGCAAAATCCTTCTTTGCTTCCTCAAAGTTCATTGCCCAGGAAATATCACCTGCAACCACAACGCTGTCACCCTCGCCAACAACATTATTCCAGTTGTTACGAAGGCGGTCGGTGTAGTCCGTCCACCCCCTGAAAACATCCATAGGCTTATTTACGGAGAATGACAGATGGGGGTCACCGATAACAAACAGAGACATCTTAAATACCCAACATTTCAAAGACAACATCTGCCATATTCTCTTTGGATGTTACCTTTGTAAATCTTACCTCTTTGCCCTTGAGAGCTGAAAGCTGTTCGGGTGCTTTGAGTGAGGAAATCTCTTCAAGCGCATTTACTGTGCTGAATTCGTCGGCATATTCCTTCTCACCCTCAACTGCAGAAAGAACTGCCTTTGAGAATTTGAAGGGTGATGCAGTAGAAGCAACAACAACCGGTGTTGTGTCCCCTGTTTTCGCGATATAAGAATCGCACACATCAAGTGCTACCGCAGTATGAGTGTCGGCAAGATAGCCATAGTCCTTATATACTCTGCTGATGGTTTCCTTTGTCTTAACGTCATCACAACAGCCTGCAACGAAAAGGGACTGAATCTGTGCCTTAACCTCGTCACTTACCTCGTATCTGCCGTTATCCTTGAGCTGAGTAAACCAATCGTTGATTACTGCGCTGTCTCTGCCACAAAGAATGTAAAGCAATCTTTCAAGGTTACTTGAAATAAGGATATCCATTGAGGGAGAAACTGTTGTAAAGAAATCACGGTTTCTGTCATAAACACCTGTTTCAATGAAATCTGTAAGGACCTTGTTTGCATTTGATGCACAGATAAGCTTATTTACGGGAAGACCCATTTCCTTTGCGAAATATGCGGCAAGAATGTTACCGAAGTTACCTGTGGGAACAACGATATTGATTTTGTCACCATATTTAATTGAGCCGTTGTTTATCATATCGCAATAAGCTGATACGTAGTAAACAATCTGTGGTGCAAGTCTGCCCCAGTTAATGGAGTTTGCAGAAGAGAAAACAAGATTGTTCTGTTCAAATCTGTCAAGAATTTCTTTATTAGTAAAGATATTTTTAACACCTGTCTGACAGTCGTCAAAGTTGCCGTAAATTGCACAAACACCAACGTTGCCACCCTCCTGAGTAGTCATCTGGAGCTTCTGCATGGGGCTTACACCGTCATTGGGATAGAATACGAGAATACGTGTACCCTCTACGTCCTTAAAGCCCTCAAGTGCGGCTTTACCTGTGTCGCCTGATGTAGCAACGAGGATAACGATCTCCTTATCCTTAAGATTCTTCTTAGCGGAAACTGTAAGGAGATAAGGTAAAATCTGAAGAGCCATATCCTTGAATGCACAGGTGGGACCACGGAAAAGCTCAAGAATGTTAACGTTGTCGTGAACGTTAACAACAGGGGCAACAAACTCGGAATCAAATTTGCCGTCCTTATATGCACCCTCCACACAATAATCAAGTTCATCCTTTGTGAAGTCTGTAAGGTAAAGACCAAGCACCTTTTTAGCGCGTTCCTTATAATTCACACCGCAGAGAGCCTTGATTTCATCAGCGCTGAGCTGAGGAATGCTCTCGGGGATATAAAGACCACCATCGGGTGAAATTCCGTCCGCAATAGCCTTGGATGCGGTAACCTTTACGTTATTATCGCGTGTTGAAGTAAAAAACATAAATAGTCACTTCCCTTTGAAAAAAGTCGCATTACTGCATTATCGATTTATTTTATCAAAGGGTTAAATAATTGTCAAGGTAAAAAGGGATATTCCGTACTGCCTGTTGTCAGGAAATTGGCAATTTTGAGAAATGCACCAAAGATATTGAGCTCCTCCACCTCAGCCGAAGCGGTGATTTTATACTCATTACACTTTTTACCGTCAACGAGGACAGATACCGTCCCCAAGGTCTGACCCTTGATTACGGGTGCTTCCGCATCGTTACAAAGCTCTGTTTTTACCTCGACGGAACTCTCCTGCCCTTTTTTTACAAGCACAGGTAAAAGGGTGGGAATTTCGGGTGTAACAAAATCTGTTTTGCCCTTTATGACATTAACGGGATGAATGGCGGAGCCGTCAACAACAGGAGTAAAAAGCGTATAATTACTGAAGCCCCAGCTAAGCATTGCTTTGGCCGTTTCAAATCTTTCAGTACTGTTTGCGCTCCCCATTACAACGGCAACAAGATGGAGTCCGTCACGCTTGGCACTTGCAGAAACACAACAACCTGCCTTGGCGGTTGTGCCTGTTTTGAGACCTGTTGTGCCGTCATAGAAACGAACAAGCTTGTTTGTGTTCACTAATTCCGTTTTGCCGTTACGAAGAGAATCCATCCACACGGTGGTATATTTTGTAATAAAATCGTGTTTGAGAAGCTCGCGGGACATTATGGCAATATCACGGGCGGTTGTAAGGTGCTCATCCGTTGTGTCATCAAGTCCCGTGGCATTTACAAAATGTGTGTTTTTCATACCAAGCTCCTTGGCACGTGAGTTCATAAGGGATATAAAAGCACCTTCACTGCCCGAAACGTATTCACCGAGAAGCGTGGCAGCATCATTTGCGCTACCTATGGCAGTTGCGCGGAGAAGCTCATCAACACTCATACTCTCCCCCGGCTCAAGCCATATCTGTGAGCCTCCCTTTGACGCGGCATTGTCGGAGCAGGAAACCTTATCTGCAAGGGAAATTTCCTTTCTGTCAATAGACTCGGCAACAAGGAGCATTGTCATTATCTTGGTGACGGAGGCAGGAAACAGCTTCATATCGGGGTTATATTCCATTAAGACCTCACCTGTAGAGACCTCCATCAAAACGGCAGATTTTGCCTTGATTTCAACAGGAAGCTTTTTTAGTGCCTCGTCATTTGTGGCAGATGCGGTAAAGTCCTCGGGGAGAGTTATTTCCTCCTCACCCTTTACCACAGAAACGCCGTTAACACCTACCGTGCAGAACTGAAAAACAAATATAACCGATAGTATGAATACAAAAGCTTTAGAAACAAAAAAATTTCTCATATACTTCACCTCGGTGAAATATATGAAAACCTCAAAGAATAAAGAATAAAGAACAGAGAATAAATAATAAAATTTCACTTCATCCGTATTACCTTTAACACTAATAAAAGCTCCGCAACACATTATGTACCACGGAGCTTATCTTATAATGTTCGGAAGCGGAGCTTCCCCGATAATTTTGCATTCTGCATTTATTATTCACATACAAGGCAAACCCAACCGTTTTCCTCGATGCGTTCTTTTACAACAAGTCCTGCATCCTGAAGTGCTGAAACAACCTCATCCGCACGAGAGTCAATAATGCCCGAAGCAACAAATTTTGCGCCCTGCTTCATAAAGGCTCTTACCTGTGTGCTGAACAGGATGATTATATCCGCAACAATATTTGCAACGACAACGTCATATTTTTTCGTTACCTTGTCTGCAAGGTCACCGCAGACGAATTGAAGCTCGGGTTCATCAAGTCCGTTCATTTTACCGTTCTCAGCGGCAGTTTTCACCGCAAGAGGATCAATATCAACTCCGAAGCCCTCACTTGCGCCAAGGAGCATAGATGCAATGGCAAGAATACCGCTGCCGCAACCTATATCAAGGACTGTGTCACCCTCTTTGACAATCTTATCGAGAGTTTCAAGGCAAAGGCGGGTTGTTTCGTGAGTGCCTGTGCCGAAGGCTGCACCGGGCTCAATATTGAGAACAACCCTGTCATCGCTGTCGTAATCATCAATCCATACAGGTCTTACGAATAATCTTTCACCAACGGGAGTAGGCTTGAAAAACGCCTTCCATTTATCTGCCCAATCCTCCTCACTGCATCCGTCGGTTTCAATTTTGAATGATATACCCTCGGCAGAAAGTCGCTCGGAGATAAAGGAAACTGCCTCCGCAGGGTTGTTGCCCTCTTCAATATAAACGTGAATAATTGATTCATCGCGTTTCTTTTCGAGCAAGTCCTCGTCAATCAAATCGATGTGTGCAATCTCCCACGCACCCTGTTCAAGGTCCGAGTAATCCTCAATATAAATGCCGTAAGGTACGGTCATAACAGCAACACCCGAGGCACGCTCGGTATCACCTGTGGGAACGAATATTTTAACCTCTGTGTAATTCATAAACAACCTCAATATTTATTGTGTACATCCTCAGCAAAGCAAAGGCAATCCTTAAGCTCGATAACCTGACCGTCGTCAAGAATGGCTTTACCGCTCATTCTGCCGAATACCTGGTGTTGGTCTGTGATAATGAATTTAATATCAATCTTGGCGGCTCTGTCAAGAATGGGAACAAAGTCCATTTCAAATCTGCCGTCACTTGATGTGAAGGTCCACGGGTCTGTGTAGCCTGTTGCAGGGATGTTAAAGGTAACATCGTCAAGCTTGTGTGCCTTGCCGTCATAGAAAAGGATATTTTCACTTGCAGCGGTTGTATCACCGAAGCCGTAGCCGATATTAAAGCCGAAGGGCTTGCCGTTAACGGTCATATTGCCTGAGCCCCAATACCAGGTGTTGTCGTAAGTCCACACACCACGACCCCAGTCAAGTGTACCGTAGTCGATTTCGGGGTTAAGCTCATAGGTTTTGCCGTCAAATTCAACAGTACCTGATGCGCGCATACAGTTGATTTTCTGATTATAATAGAAAGCAGTTTTCTTCTCCTTCCAGGGAGTGGCAATAACCATTGTATCCATAGGAGGCTGAGAAAGAGTAATTGAGCACTTAAGGGACTTTTCACCCATAAAGTTTTTGTAATCACAGTAAATTGAGCGTTTGTCCTTTTCTGCAACAAACCTCATATCAAGTCGCTTATCCTTATACTGTGTTATTCCTGTTTCACTTGTTGCAGGCAGATTAAACTTACCCATAGGGAAGAAATTGAGAATAGTCTCGGTGTGCTCCCAAGGGTTGTCACCCAAATCAAGGAATGATGCGCTCTGCAGACCGATGTAGCCGTCATCAGAGATAGTAAATGCAATAGCAATGTTATGCTCGTTTGATACTACGAGATAGTAATCCCACTCTTTGATGCGGAATTTGGGTGCTTTTACTGCATTACGGTCATATTTCTGCACAAGGCTCCTTGACCAACCGGGTTCGCGGAGTGAGCCGTCTTCCTTTAAAAGTGACTGTACATTTGTAACCTCGTGATTTCTCATAAATCAACCCTCCATTATATTTGCTTTAGGCTCTACATCCACCCTGCCGTGGTTGTAAAGCTTACGATTATCAAGCATCCAGAGTCTGCCTGTAAATTCACCGTTCTTAACGTCCTTGACCGCATCTGCCATTTCGTAGATATTGGCATCCAAAAGGTCTAGCTGTGAAAGAATTTCCGCCTCGATAAAGGCAGGTCTGACCGCGGCACCGAATTCAAGCTTGCCGTGGTGTGAAATGAGCATATGCTGTAAAAGATATTTCTTTTCGGGAGTGATACCTAACTCATCACACTTTCTGCCCACATCCTCAGCCCCCATAACAAGGTGACCCAGGAGCATACCCTCAAGGGTGTGACCGTCAACAACGCCTGCAGGACTGAGACTGTATTCACGGAGCTTTGCAATATCGTGAAGAATTGCACCTGCAAGGAGCAGTTCGCGGTCAACCGCAGGATAAATACTGCACACGCACTCTGCGAGGCGGACAATGGAAAGTGTGTGATAAAGAAGACCGCCCGTCATAGCGTGGTGGAGCTTTTCTGCCGCAGGGAAGGTAAGTAGCTGTTCCTTGTTATCCCCGAGCATTGCGAGAACAACGCTTTTGATTTCCTCGTCCTTAAAATCCGCAACTAATCTCACGATAACGTCAAGCATATCACCACCGTCGAAGTCGGCTGATTTGACGAAATCCGCCATATTGATGTTGTCATTCACGTCGGTGGGACGGATGCGCTGAATAATAAGCTGGTCGTTGCCGTTATATTGCTGAATACTTCCGCGGAATTTTATCACGCTGTTGACAACGGGCATAGGTATTACATCCTCGCGGTAATCCCACATTTTGGCATAAACCTCACCCTCATTGTCACCAAGGAGAATATCGAGATAAAATGAGCCGTTCTTAGCACTCTTTTTATCACAGCTTTTCACAAGACCGAAGCCCTCTACCAGACCGGGCTTTTCACAAGGAATATATTTCATAGTTTACCTCACTTAATTTCTAAAATCTTTCTGACTACGTAAGACGTCATCATATAGCCTGCAACAGGTGGCACAAATGACATAGAGCCGGGCTCAGACGTGTGAGTTTTAACAGGCTCTTCTTTTGAATAAACAACGGCTAATTTGTTTATTCCCCTGTTCCTCAGCTCGCGTCTCATCACCCTTGCAAGGGGACATACGCTTGTTTTTTTGATGTCGGCAATTTCGAGCATCTCGGGATGAAGCTTGTTACCTGTACCCATTGAAGAAATGACGGGTATATCAAGCTCATCGGCACGGGTGATAAGCTCCAGCTTAGCAGTTACGTTATCAATGCAATCCACAATAAAATCATACTGTGAAAGGTCTATTTCACAGGCAGTTTCGGGTAGATAAAACAAATCATATCGGTGAATTCTTACCTGCGGGTTTATACTCAGCAGTCTGTCTGCGGTGGCTTGTGTTTTGGGAAGTCCGACGGTGCCTTCCGTTGCCATTATCTGACGGTTAAGGTTGGTGATATCAACAACGTCCTTATCCACAATGCCGATTGTACCGATGCCTGCGCGGACAAGGCTTTCTGCCGCCGCACCGCCTACACCGCCGAGACCGAAAACTATAACGGAGCATTTATTCAATTTTTGGAGTCCGTCCTCACCGATTACACGTGCAGAACGGGAAAAACGTTCATCCATTTAATCACCCGTAAAACATCTTATAAAATAATTATAATATTCTCAGCGCGAAAGTCAAATAATAAAACAAAAAAGATTGGATAATTTTTCAAAAAGGACTTTATTTATGAAAAAACGAGTAATAGCCTTCGTGTTATGTATCAATATGCTTGTACTTTTACTTTGCGCGAGATTATTCACTATCGCAGCAGAACCGCAAAGCGCATCTGTGGGCAGCAGTACAAGGATAAAGGAAATTGACACCAAGCGAGGTATGATTTACGACAGAAGCCTTACACCCCTTGTGAACAACAGCTACTCAACAAAGCTGCTTATCCGCCCCACAAATGAAGCCTTAGCACTACTCAAAGCTAATAATTGCGACAACAGTATTATTGAAAATACCGTCAACGGATATTTTACTATTACCGACGACTTCGGGGACGTAGCTTTAAAACAAAACAATGATATAAAAGCCGTGAAAACGTATGAGAGATATGATGACTCTTCGCTTCTGCATATAATCGGCTACGTTGACCAGAGCGGTAAGGGTGTGTGCGGTATAGAAAAGCAGTTTGACAAATACCTGACAGAATGCGGTGGTACCCTTTCTGCGGTTTATTCCACAGATGCCACGGGACGAATGCTCCTTAATGAGGCAGTAGAAATCCGTAACGAGGGATATTACAACAAAGAGGGAATTGTACTGACCATTGATAAAAGAATACAAAAAATCACGGAAAACGCCCTTGAGAACAACGGAATAACCACGGGCACGGCAATAGTAACCGACACCCGTAGCGGGGAAATCCTCGCCTGTGCATCACTCCCCGTCTATGACCGAGAAAACCTTGCCGACTATGTAAACAGCAACGACTCACCGTTTATGAACAGAGCATTTACCGCCTATCCCCTCGGGTCTATATTCAAGATTGTCACATCTGCCGCCGCCCTCGAAAACGGAATTAAACCACCTGATTTTTATTGCTCGGGCAATATCACAAAAAACGGTACCACATTTAATTGCAGTAACCTTGCAGGGCACGGGCATATTGATTTTAACGTGGCGGTGGCAAAATCCTGCAATCCCTATTTTATTGAATTGGGTGTAAATGTGGGAGGTAAAAGAATTACAGAAACAGCACAAAAAATCGGATTTGGAGTAAGCACGGATTTGGGTAACGGGCTGACCTCAGCAAAAGGTGTTTTACCGTCACCCGATGATTTAAACAGTGATGCCTCGGTTGGGAATTTTTCATTCGGTCAGGGCAAGCTGACTGCAACGCCCTTGCAGGTGGCATCACTTATGACAATTATTGCAAATAACGGCTTCAGCAAGGAGCCTAAGCTCATTGCGGGATTTACCGATGATAAAGGTAATTTTACACCTAACCTTGAAAGTCCGTCACGGGAAATACTAAAAAAAGAAACCTGCCGGGAAATAAAAAAAGCTATGGAGAACACCGTAAAAACGGGTACGGGCAAAGCGGCATTTTCTTCGCTATACACCTGTTGCACAAAGACTGCGACGGCGCAAAGCGGACAATATAACCCCGACGGCACCGAGGTTATGTACTGTTGGCTTGCAGGCTTTTTCCCTGCTGAAAACCCCAGATATGCAATATGCGTTATGAATGAAAACGGTGTTTCGGGCGGTGGTGACTGCGGACCTGTTTTCAAGGAGATTGCAGAACAACTAATTGTGCTTGAAAGAACAGAAAAAACACCCAAATAACAGCACAACCGACCCCTTTTAGGGAGTGTAAATCAGGAATTTAATAGCCTTAAATCATCATATTTGGCGCATAGCTTTGTTAAAACGCGAGGGAACCCGGCAGGGTGCCCTCGCGTTTATGCCTTGCTCTGCATCCAAATCTAATTGATTTAAGGTGCAAGTCAGTTTAATTTTAAATAGTTTTCGTTCAGACGAAATGACAAACACACCGTAAGGCTTTGTGCCTTGCGATGTGTTTTCATAAAGTATTAACGGAAAATATTAAATTTAAACCTAATAAATTCCTAATTTACGCTCCCTGAGCGGTTGCGTCTTTTTGCTATTGGCGTTTAGCATCTATTTTTTCCACGGGGCAGAATATATATGGCGTTTATACACCTGAGCCCGTTTCCGACTTAAGAAGGGCTTGTGCCCTTTCTTTGTCTAAATATTACCACAACAATGTTGTGACAACATTGTGGAAATGTTAATTTTTTGTGAACAGCAGCTTCAAAAAATCCTTTCCAACATAAGGCTTACCGAAAGAGAACTTCGCATCACTTCAAATCAACGCGTAGCGTTCCTTTAATTTTGCATTTCGCATTCTGCATTTTGCATTATATCAAGCACTCTCTGTGCACCGAGAAGCACACCGATTTTGCCACTGTGGAAGTTAAGACCGCCCTGGAGCCATACTGCGAATGGTTCGCGAAGGGGTGCATCAGCAGAAAGCTCAATTGAGGAGCCGTTTGTAAATGCGCCTGCCGCCATAATTACCTGACTGTCGTAGCCGGGCATATCCCAGGGCTCGGGCACAACATAGCTGTCAATTACAGAACCGCTCTGAAGACCCTGACAGAAAGCAATAAGCTTTTCGGGTGTTTCAAGCTTAAGGCACTGTATAATATCGGCACGTTTTTCGTCGTAGGTCGGGGTTACTCCGTAGCCCATTTCCTCAAAGAGTGCGGCACAGAAAACAGCAACCTTAAGTGCTTCACCCGTAACGTGGGGTGCATTGAAAAGACCCATAAAAATGTCACGGTTATTGCCGAGGGTTGCGCCAACCTCTCTGCCTACACCGGGGGTTGTCATTCTGTATGAGCAAAGCTCAACCAAATCCTTTCTGCCTGCAATGTAGCCACCGCATTTGGCAATACCGCCACCGGGGTTTTTTATGAGTGACCCTGCAAAAAGATCCACACCTGCCTCAGACGGCATATTATACTCGGTAAACTCACCATAGCAATTATCAAGCATTACAAAAGCATTGCTCTGACATTTGACAGTATCAACTATTTTCTTTATATCGCTGTGCAACAATGTGGGTCTGAGGCTGTAGCCCCTTGAACGCTGAACGTACACAGCTTTATATGATTTCTCCTTAAGTGCCTTGGAGATGCCGTCATAGTCAATTGTGCCGTCATCTTTGAGGTCAACGATATCGAACTCAACACCAAAATCCTTAAGCGAGCCCATTCCCTCGCCTGTAAGACCGATTACGGAGTGAATTGTGTCATAAGGGGTGCCCGAAACACAAAGCACACTGTCACCGGGACGAAGCACACCAAAAAGCATAACTGCAAGTGTATGTGTACCACTTGCAAAGCTGTGACGTATAATTGCATCCTCTGTGCCAAATATTTCGGCAGTTAATTCATCAAGCACCTCTCTGCCCCTGTCACCGTATCCGTAGCCTGTTGAGGCAGTAAAATGAGATTCGCTGACACCGTTATTTATGAATGCCTTAAGCACCCTTTGCTGATTAAACTCTGTTAATTTATCAATTTCGAAAAACTGCTCACGGCACCTTGCAAGTGCCTTTTCCGAAAGAGCATTTATTTCATCACTTAATTGAAAGAAAGCCATATTACATTTCCTCTCGTATATATAGGCTATCAATTACCTGAAAGCCTGATTTTTCATAAAACTTCACTTTATCCTCGTTACACCACAGGTAAACATTCTTTATACCTTTCGTGTTAAGACTTTCTAAAAGACCTTTTACACACTTCTGTGCCAATCCCTTTCCCCTGTACTGCGGAACGGTGTAAACCCCTGCAATTATACAGCTATCACCATATATACACGGTGCAACGGCACAACTGCAAAAATCCGTTGTTGCAACGCCACAAGCAAAGCCGTCGTTGACACGTTTTGAAAAATCCGTAAACCAACTGTCAAAGCTGTCATTCTCATTTACCAAAAGTTGATACAGAGATTTATACTGACTCATTTTCCAGGCAGGTGAAGTGACACACAGGCCACTTGTTTCATAAGGTGCAGGTATTGTCTGCAAAAGGGGGATTTCCCTGAAACCTTCGCCTAAGGGAAAATCACTCAGCACTTGTCCGATATGAAGAAAGGACAGAAAGCTGTTCATTTCCTCCCGGGAGAAATCCTCTTCCGCTATGCAAACCGTGGCACAACCGTTCTTTACGGATACAAAGGATTGGATTTTCTCCCCTTCGCTTTGCACATAAACACCGTCAATGTCCGTGGAGGAATATCTGAAATCTGCATAAAGCAACGGTAAAAGCGGCGATGAAACGCCGCTTAATATACCTGTATCGGTTATTTTTTTAATCATATTTCACAGCCGCCGTGGCTTCTTACCTTGAGTATGTAGCAGGAATTTTCACCGAGAAGCTTTGACATTGCGCCAACGAACTCGTCAGTAAGCTCAACAGGAACGAAAGCCTGTATTGTACCTGCAAAGCCACCGCCGTGAACTCGGTAAGCGCCCTTACCCTTAAGGAGCTCCTCTGCTACGCAAAGAGCAAGTGCAACGGGCTGTTCCTTGGGATTGGTAAGTGTAAAGCAGTTCTGATTGTACATATATGATGATTTACCGCTTTCAATAATTGTAGCCTTGAAGGACTCAAAATCGCCATCAGAGAGTGCGCCCGCAAGACGTTCAACACGCTTGTTTTCATTATAGAAGTGAATTGCTCTTTCAACAGCTCTGTCACCCGTTTTTACGCGGATATCACCGATATTTGCCATAACGTCACTCTCAGCAACCTGACGAAGCACAGGCTTGCCGAAGAACTCTGCAACAGAGTTCATTTCAAGACGGATTGCGGCATAGTCATCCGTAAGGTCTGCGTGGTCTCCGCCTGTGTCGATAATGCAAAGATTATAGCCGTGCTTGGCAATATCAAAATCGACCTTTTCAATTACGGGCTTTGCAGTATCCTCAAAGTCGATTTTTACGAAGCCACCCACCGAGCAAGCTGTCTGGTCCATAAGACCGCAAGGCTTTTTGAAGAATACATTTTCGGCATACTGTGAAATCTGTGCGATTTCAACCGCGCTGATTTTACCGTCATTGTAAAGGTAATTGAGGATTGTACCGATAAGCACCTCATAAGCCGCAGATGATGAAAGACCTGAGCCTGAAAGCACAAGCGAAACCATTGAAGCATTGAAGCCGCCGTAGTTATAACCGAGCTCCTTGAAGCGTGCACATACACCGCGGATAAGGGCGGCAGAGGTACCTGCCTCGCTGTCAACAACCTCAAGACAAGCAGTATCAATTACTAAGGGCTCATAGCCCTGCGAATTCACACGGATAATACCGTCGTCGGTTGCCTCAACCGCTGCAACCGCATCAAGGTTAACTGCTGCAGCAAGAACCTTACCGTTGTTGTGGTCTGTGTGGTTGCCGCCAACCTCGGTTCTGCCCGGTGCTGAGAAAAAGCGCACGTCTGCACCTGCACCGAAATCATTTTCATAAGCATCAAGGAGAGCCTCGTAACGGCCCTGCTGTGCGGCTGCCTCATCACCGTAAACAACAGCGAGACGATTTAAAAATTCCTGTGAATTGATGTCTGATTTTTTCATACTTGATTTTCCTTTCGTATTTTGCTCGTTCCGAGCAAAGCATCTAAAAGCAACAGCGAGATACCGCTGATAATAAACAATACAATAAAGGGTGCCGTAAATTCAGGTGTAAATGGATTGAAAATATTAACACCGATGTAAGACCACATAAGCACTCTCGGGAAAAAGCCAAGAAGTGAATAGGCAAGAAAAGTGCTCAGCTTCATCTCTGTGGCACCGTAAACACGGCTGACAGTACCTACAGGGAAGAAGGGCATAAAACACATAAGGGTAAGCATCCACTTGTTGCCGTGCCCCTTTAAATCCATAAACTCGGTAACGCGACGGGATTTACCTGCAAGCTTGTGTGCCTTGCCTCCCCCTCGTTTTTCACCCCAGTAGAATTTAATTGAGCACATAAGCATCAGACCGAGGACATTAATAACAATTGCAACGGGGGTGGGGAATACCATACCACAGCTGATGAATATAACCGAAAACGGTAATACGGGCAACAAACTTCTGCCTAAAAACAAAGCTATTATTATAAGAAGTGCCGACCATCTGTTAAAGCTTGCGACGTACAGCTCAATACGAGTGAACCAATTGCTTATATCAAGCAAGCTTTTCTGTACAGCAGGCAAGGTCAAAACATAGGTTATAACAACAAGTGCCACGGCAACCGAAAAGCACACAACGGCAGAAATCTTGAACGCCTTGCGCTTTTTGGGTGGGGTGACTGACTGAACTTGCTTCAAAAACTCACTCCGTTCGGGATAATACTGTTATTTTATAACAATATGACAATAAGGTCAAGTAAAATGTTATAATCAAAAATATTGAAACAACAGTATATTTAGTGTATAATATTTTCGGTGATTTTATGAATAATAAATTTAAAGCCGTAATTCTTGACGGCTATACAGAAAACCCGGGCGATTTATCCTGGGACGGAGTACGCGAGCTTGTTGACCTTACTGTATACGACCGCACACCGCAGGAGCAGGTTATTGAGCGTGCTCATGGTGCAGATATTGTAATTGTTAATAAGGTTGCACTCACCAAGGAAATTATTGACCGATTGCCTGACCTTAAGTTTGTTTCTACCCTTGCAACAGGCTTTAATCAGATTGACGGCAAAGCTTTAAGAGAAAGGAACATCCCCCTCTCAAACATTCCTGCATATTCAACAAATGCAGTTGCGCAGATGGTGTTTGCATTTATTCTTGAGCTTATAAACAAAACAGCACATTACACAGAGGACGTAAAAAAAGGTAATTGGACAAGCTGTCCCGATTTCTGCTACTGGAACAGTCCCCTTTACGAGCTTGACGGCAAGGTGCTTGGTATTATCGGCTTCGGTAAAATCGGCAAGAGAGTTCCCGAGATTGCAAAGGCTTTCGGTATGTCTGTAATGGCTTACACACCATCAGGCAAAAAAGACGGTGCAGACGACGTTACATTCACTGATATAGACACAGTGCTCAAAAATGCAGACGTTGTTTCTGTTCACTGTCCCCTCACTCCCGATACCGCGGGACTTATTAACAAAGAATTTATCGGCAAGCTGAAAAACAGCGCATATATTATCAATACTTCACGCGGTCCTGTTGCCAATGAACAGGATATCAAAGAGGCGCTTATTAACGGTGAAATCGCAGGCTACGGCACAGATGTTTTGTCAACAGAGCCACCGAAAGCTGACAATCCACTGCTGACTGCCCCCAACTGTCTTATTACTCCCCATATTGCCTGGGCGGCTTATGAAACACGCTTGAGACTTATGGGAATACTTGAAGATAACATCAAAGGCTTCATAAGCGGAGCAACGGTTAACGTTGTGAACTGATTTTACATTATAATTCCGTATTGAAAATGACTTATTTTTTTACCCGATACCAAGGATTTTTTTGGCAATATGACAAATCTTTCAAATATAAGTTAAAATTATGTCAAAGTTGTTGCATTTATTCTGTTTTGTGGTAAAATGATTAAGGTTAAAAACTAAACAATTTTATTTGGAGGTAATTCAAATGTCAGTTAAAGTTGCAATTAACGGTTTCGGTCGTATCGGCCGTCTCGCATTCCGTCAGATGTTCGGCGCTGAGGGTTACGATGTAGTAGCTATCAACGACCTTACAAAGCCATCAATGCTTGCTACTCTTCTTAAGTACGACACAGCACAGGGTGGTTACTGTGGCAGAATCGGCGAAGGTCTCCACACAGTTGAGGCTGACGACGAAGCAGGTACAATCACAGTTGACGGCAAAACTCTTAAAATCTACGCAATGGCTAACGCAGCTGAACTCCCCTGGGGCGAAATCGGTGTTGACGTTGTTCTCGAATGCACAGGCTTCTACTGCTCAAAAGATAAGAGCATGGCTCACATCAACGCAGGTGCAAAGAAAGTTGTTATTTCTGCTCCCGCAGGTAACGATCTTAAGACAATCGTTTACTCAGTAAACGAAGGTACTCTTACAGCTGAAGATACAATCATCTCAGCAGCATCATGCACAACAAACTGCCTTGCTCCCATGGCTAAGGCTCTTAA
>JAZSGZ010000020.1:0-28921 GCA_045532945.1 Acutalibacteraceae bacterium | reverse complement strand
CATAGTAGAAAGAAATAAGCTCATGACGGTTACGGTAGTTCCAATCTGTATGTGGTGAGCCGTATGCATCACGCAAAATATTATTCATACTCTTGCTTGTATCACCAAGCTGCAAAGCTCTCTTTGCATATTCTACAGCTTGAACATTTGAAGATTTTGCACGGTGTGAATAAAGCCAAGCGAGTAGCTTGAGTGCATTGATATTTTCACTTTCTTTGGTATTTTGTTTTTCAAGAAAACACTTTGCATTCTCAAATTCCATATCTGTGAGCGATGATTTTTCATTGAGCATAATTTCAATTCTCTCGTATTGTGATTCTTCTGTGAACTCAAAAAGCTCATCAATGCTCACACCGAAGAAAACTGATATCTGCGGAAGTAAAGAAATATCGGGCATAGTTGTTTCATTTTCCCAACGGGAAACCGCTTGGTATGTTACGCCTAATGCATTTGCCAAAGCTTCTTGTGTTACACCTTTGTTCAATCTCAATTGTTTTATTTTTTTACCGAGTTCCATATATTATCACCTTGTATTTTATTTCGGTACCGATGCCTATATTATATGAGATTCAAATGCATTAAGCAATAAACAAACGGATGATAATAACTAAACACAGTTGAGAGTAGGAACATTAGCCCCTACTCTCGTTTTCACCTTCATTCACGTTATTGCACATTTTTTCACGATTTAGTATTGACAACCGTGAATAAATGTGGTATTATGTTAACAACAAGGAATGAAGTGCACGTCATTTTTTGTAATATGTTAACGAGGTGAACTAAATGTTTATAGAAGAAAGACACCAGGCTATATTAGATTTATTAGAAGAAAAAGGTAGCATTACTACTGCTGAAATTCAAGAAATGTTTGGTGTTAGTTATGACTCTTCCAAAAGAGATTTAAGAATTCTTGAAGAGAAAGGTCTTCTTAAAAGAACTCACGGCGGAGCGATTAAATTAAGACAGGTCGCATTCGGCAAACCACCCAAAATGACCTGCAAAGACATTGGTGAAATCAAGGAAAACTACTTAGCAATTGCTAAAAAAGCGGTTTCTATGATTAAAAACAACGATGTTATTTTCATCACTAGCGCATCAGTTGGTTACCTTATGACACAAAACTTACCTGCTGATATTAAGATTCGTGTTGTAACAAACTCAATTGTGATTGCAGAAGAATTGAGAAAGAACGATAATATTTCTGTAATTATGCTTGGCGGTGAAATGGATAACAAAGGTAACTGCTACGATGCAATTGCAATTGAAACAATAAAGCGTTTGAGATTTGACAAATGCTTCTTAACATCAGCTTGTATTTCTGCTAGCTTTGGCCTATCAATACAGAAGAGTCAGGCAATCAGCTTCTGGAATGCAGTAATCGACAGTTCCAAACAAGCAATTGGCTTATATCCCACGGAAAAAATCGGTATGGATTCAATTGTGAGCATCTGTCCTGCAAACAGGCTTAACACCTTAATTACCGATTGGGATGCATCAGAAGAAGACCTGTGCCAATTCGATGACCTTGGAATTGAAGTCGTTATAGTTGACAAGGAATAATTTACACATCGAGAGCAAGGGGTATCCTTGCTCTTGTTTTTTGTGTTGCGTCTGTGTTATCATATAGGCAGATAAAAACGGAAAGTGGAAAATGAAATGAGCATAAAAGAATCAGAAAAAGTAATATTAACCAATATGTGTATGGTGTATGACGGCAACAAGGTTTTGGTGCAGGATAGGTTAAATAAAAACTGGAAAGGGCTTACTTTTCCCGGTGGTCACGTTGAAAAGCACGAATCATTTACCGATGCCGTTATAAGAGAGGTTTATGAGGAAACCGGCTTGACAATTTCTTCACCTCAGCTTTGCGGTATTAAACAATGGCCTGATTCTGAATCCGTGCGGTACATAGTTCTGTTTTACAAAACAGATAAGTTTGAGGGTGAATTGAAATCCTCTGCTGAGGGCGAAGTGTTCTGGATGGATTTGGAAGAATTCAAAAAAGCAGAGCTTGCCCGTGATATGTTGGGTATGCTCGATATTTTTCTTAACGATGATAAAAGCGAATTTTATTATTACCACAACAAGATTGATGGTGAATGGAAATACGAAATTAAATAACGAGGATAATATTATGGTTGATAACCCAATAGCAAAGCATTATGACATTTTAATAAACGAGGGCAATGACCCTGTTCACGACCCTGATCCACTTAAAGCATATATGGATAAGTGGGACGGTCAGATGTTTATTGATAAAATGATGTTGTCAAAGGATAAGACTGTTCTTGAAATCGGTGTGGGAACGGGCAGACTTGCTGTTCGTACTGCACCACTTTGTAAAGATTTTCACGGTATTGATATTTCGCCCGAAACAGTAAAAGGTGCCAAAAAGAACCTTAAAAAATATCAAAATGTATATCTTATATGTGATGATTTTATGGTGCATAATTGGGATGTAACTTTTGATGTCATATATTCATCTCTTACATTTATGCACATAAAAGACAAACAAAGCGCTGTAAGCAAGATTCAGAAATTGCTGAAAGCAGATGGTTTATTCGTGTTATCAACGGATAAAAATCAGGATAAATTTATTGATATCGGTTCAAATAAAATCGAAGTATATCCCGATACACCTGATGAAATTATAAGCTGTATAAACAATTCAGGTTTAGCTTTACTTGAACACTACGAAACAGAGTTTGCTGATATTTTCATTTGCAGAAAATGAGTATATAACAAACCCCGCATACCGTTGGTAAGCGGGGTTTGTGTGTAAAGATAATTAAATTTCCTCTATAATCCATTTTTGTTGCATTATGACTGCAGGAACATAATCGTTTTCCCTTGTGTAAAATGCCGTGATCAGCTCTCCGTTGGGGAGCTCAATTGTAGAAGGGTAGCCTAAATCGTCGGTATCATATCCATAGTGAATAATGCTTTCCTCGCTCCAGGTTTTTCCGCCATCTGTACTGAAAATTGCCCATATTCCGTAAGGTCTGCTTCTGTGTGAAAAGGTGGAAATCAATATTCCCGATGAATGAATTAACAGGTGTCCGGGAGCTCCGCTGTCATCACGTACAATCTGATGTGGTTTGCTCCATGTAACACCGTTATCAAGTGATTCTGTCTGATAAAGTGTAAATAAGGTTTCGTCCTCATTTTCTGCGCGCAGATGACAGATTATTTTACCGTCAGGGAGTTGAGTGGCGTTAGGCTCGTAAAAGTAAATATCCTTAAAATCCTCATATTTGTATATTCCCAATTCACCACGGAGAGTCATTTCACCTGTTTCGGTGTTTATGGTGTGTGCTTCGATATGGTTGTGGATTCCGAGTCGTCGTCCTACCCACAATACCGTTCCGTCGTTGAGTACGGTTGGCCCGTGGGGAGATGAAACAGGAGATTTATAGATTTTGCTGAATGTTTGTCCGAAGTCCTGGCTTATCCTGAAGTTTATACCGAGAGCTTCTGACTCTTCCTCGGCGGAAACGGAATTTATGTAATCAAAACATTCTTGTGTCTGTGGCATATTTTCTCTTTGAAATTGGAGCGTGTTATTAAACGAGGTGGCAATTAGTCCGCTTTCACCGAAAACAGTGAGCCCTACATCACGGTCATCAAGCACTGTATCAAAAACAGGAATTGGTTTTCCGTATGTTTCGCCGTTGTCATCGCTAAATGCCAAAACTCCTTTGCCGAAGGGGCATATATGCTCCACTCTGTAGCCCGATGCACCAACGCAAATTCTGCCGTTCTGAAGTCTTGCTATGGTAGGCCATGCAAAATAAGCGTGGTGTCCTTCGGTGTTTGTCATAACAACCTTTGGCGAGCTGATTAATTTAATGTTCAGATTAATTCCACCTTTA
Source organism: Acutalibacteraceae bacterium (assembly GCA_045532945.1). GTDB lineage: Bacteria > Bacillota > Clostridia > Oscillospirales > Acutalibacteraceae > DTU089. The sequence continues at coordinate 25,049 of JAZSGZ010000020.1, read as the reverse complement.
CAGAATTATTAATTGAATTCTATATGAAATTTTATTTGGTGTCAACAGATTAAATTGTTGATTTTCTTTTTGTGGGTGGTATAATTAGATAATCATTTTGTCCTTTGCGTTTTGATTGACAGTGCGTACTCGGGTAGTTGCATTTACGAAACAACATTTATGCTCCCGGATAAAAAAGCAGGAAAAGAAGGGAAACTCGACCTGGGCGACGTTCATTTTACGGCACAGGTATATCTTAATGACCAACCCTTGGGAACGGCTTTGATGTCACCCTGTACGCAAAAGACTTTGTATCGGGCGGATTGTACGGTCCTGAGATTCTTTACACGGAATAAAATTCTTCGTTAAATATTATTTTAATATTAAAAAAATAAAATGACCGAATCACTTGTTAAGGTGTTCGGTCATCTATAATGTATTAAATATTTCAGATAAAGTAAGGCAAATGGTTACGCTGTTTATTTAACTGTTATCTTAAACAGTCTTGCACCGTGGGAATTAACCTTTGCAGAAAATTCACCGTCGGTTACAGTATATTCTTCGTGCTTCCACATATCCCAAACGCTGTATTTAACACCTCCGATTGAAATATCGGTAATATCAAAGCTGATTTCTCTCTCCTTGTCGTCTGTGTTAAAGAGTGCAACATATTTGCAGCTTTCACCTGTTGATGTCCAGATAATTTCACCCTTGCTGTCGGTTTCCTCGCGCTTGAACTGTCTTGCACCGTTTGAATTTTTGAGCATATCAATAAGCTCTCTGTTCTGCAGGAGCGAAAGCGTAAATTCATCGTTTTCACGCATTTCACCGCCCATCATAAGGGGTGAGCGGAAGATACCCCAAAGGGTCATCATTGTGATTTGCTCGTCGTGGGTAAAGCGTGTGTAACGGTTCCTGTATTGGGGGAGCTCTTCTGTAATCTGAATTCTGCCGAGAGGGAGCATATCACAATCGGGCCATGCACCGGGCTGAACATACTCCTGCCATGCGTAGCAACGCTCAAACATAGCGTGGAGCTTACTCCACTCGTCCCAGAAGTCGCCTGTCATACGCCACATGTTTGCGTGTGATGCCAGGTGCTCGTGCTCCCATACAGGAGCAGGTCCGGGAGAAAGGCTGAGCACCATATCACGACCGCATTTATCTATTGCTTTTCTCAGCATTTCAATTTCTTTTCTTGCGGAGTAGGGATTATCAGGGTACATCTCTGTGTTGGCAATATCGTCGCATTTGATGTAATCCACGTCCCACGAGGCATAAAGCTCAAAAATTGAATCGTAATACTCCTGTGCACCCTTCTTGTCGGGATAAAGACCGTACATATCAGGGTTCCACTTGCAAATCGAGGTGGGATTTGCGATATCCTTTGCAGTAACACCATCGCACTTGATTTTTGTGTTTTGGTGTGCCGCCTGTCTTGGAATACCGCGCATAATATGGATACCGAATTTAAGACCAAGTGAATGTATGTAATCCGCAATGGGCTTGAAGCCTTTGCCGTCTGCAGAGGAAGGGAAACGCTCAACCGACGGTATAAGTCGTGAATATTCATCCATACAAAGCGGAGCAAAGTAATTGTAGTAAAAGCTTTTTGCGGTAGGCTCCGACCATTGGATATCACACACAACGTATTCCCAACCGTAGTCCTTAAGGTGCTCTGCCATATAGTCTGCATTGGCAAGTAACTGTTCCTCATTGACCGCCGCACCGTAGCAGTCCCAGCTGTTCCATCCCATAGGGGGCGTAAGAGCAAGCTTTTTGTGCATATAATCAACCTCTTTATAAGCTCAGATTGTGTTTGAATTTTAAACCTGATAATTTAAAATCAAAGCTATGGTTCCATTCTACCACCCTTGTTCATTAAAAACAAGGCTCAGTTTTTCAATATGTATTCGGAACACAAAAAATTAACGGTACGTAAGCCTTTCAGATACATTTAAAATATAAGTGGGTGTTGCTTTTTTCTTTGTTGGGGTGGTATAATCTGTAACACACATTATTATCAGAAACAGGAGAATATATGGTTAATCGAAATTCATCAATGGTGACCGACCTGACCGGTGGCAGTGTCACCAAAATGTTATTAAAATTCGCATTCCCGTTATTTGTTTCAAATGCACTTCAGGCAGTATATAATATTGTTGATATGATTGTTGTAGGACAGTTTATTGGTGGTGCAGGTATGTCTGCCGTTTCCATCGGTGGCGATGTACTGCATCTGCTGACTTTTGTTGCTATGGGTTTCTCGTCTGCAGGACAGGTTATCATCTCACAGGATGTGGGTGCGAAGCGTATGGATGCCGTTAAGAAGACAATAGGTACTATGTTCACCTTCCTTCTCGGTATATCTCTTGTCATTTCCTTCGGCTGTTACTTTATTCGTGATTTTATGCTGGGTCTGCTGAATACACCGGCTGAGTCCTATGCATATACTATGGACTATACCGTTACCTGTATTGTCGGTTTATTTTTTATTTACGGTTATAATATCGTCAGCGCCATTCTTCGCGGAATGGGCGACAGCCGTCGTCCCTTCGTATTCATTGCAATTGCCGCAGTTGTCAATATTGTACTTGATTTTGTTTTTGTTGCAGCTTTTAAAATGGAGGTTTACGGTGCAGCGTTGGCAACGGTCATTTCACAGGGCTTGAGCTTCCTTATTGCAATCACTTACTTATTTATAAATAAAAACAGCTTTGGCTTTGATTTCAAGCCTGCTTCTTTCAGAATTGACCGTCTCGCATTCAAAAGGTTGGTAGCCCTTGGCGTGCCTATGGCAATCCAGTCGGCAGCTATTAACCTGTCAAAGATTGTGCTGACCTCGTGGATTAACCTGTACGGTGTAGTCTTTTCGGCACTTTCGGGGCTTTATAACAAAATTAATATGATGATCGGCATCGTTTCTCAGTCCTTCACCACCGCAGGCAGCACAATGGTGGGTCAAAGCTTGGGTGCAAAGAAATATGAGCGTGTTCCGAAGATTATGAAGGTGGTTTTGTACAGTAGTCTGCTTATCTCGACAGTCCTCGCAATAGCATTGTTTTTCTTTTCTGAACCAATTTTCAGAATGTTCACAAGCGACAAGGAAGTGCTCGCCAATGCATCCATAGTTGTTATTCCGGCAATTCTGAATATGTATGGTTCTGCTACTCGTTCTATGAGCTTTTCTCTTATGAATGGTTCAGGTAATGCTAAGCTGAATTTTGCCGTTGCTGTTATCGACGGTATGATTAGCCGAATCGGTATATCGGCTCTGCTTGGCTTTGCTGTTGGGATGGGTTGTCAGGGCTTCTGGTACGGTGATGCGCTGGCAGGCTTTATGCCTATGGTTATCGGTCTCATTTTCTTTTTCTCAGGCAGATGGAGAAATAAATCTGATTGACAAAGCGGTTGCTGTCAGAACAGCATAAAAGAGTTCGATTAATAATGAGGGAGGACGTAATAATGAAAAAAGAGTATAGCGGAATGCCTATGAGATTTGCTCACACGGGAGTTACTCAATTTGCTCCCGAAAATTCATTGGAAGCATTTAAAAAAGCTGTCGAGCTGGGCTGTGAGGGTATTGAGCTGGATATCCGTCTTTGCGGAGACGGAGAAATCATAGTGATTCACGATGATAATATGGGTTATATGACGTTTGAGAAAAATCGGAAAACTCTTATGGATATGACAACAGAGCAGGTTAAGGAAATCGATATCCCGTACCGCAATGCGCTGAAGCTGAAATATCCTCCGTATCCTTGGACGGAGCATTTTGGCGGAAGACGTATGATTACACCTCCCGATTACGTTGAAGACAGAGTTACACATCTGATTACCTTTTCTGAATTTGATGAATGGCTGTCAACCGTTGATTGTGACATTACCGTTGAGGTTGAATTCAAGTGTAAGGGTATGTGTCCTCGTATGGATGAAATTCTTGCAAAATCAAAAAATGTTTCAAGATACATTTTTATGTCAGGTGATTGGGCGGTGTTGGAGGAAATACAGGAGCACTATCGTAAGGTCGGTAAGCCTGAAGGCTTACGTTTCGGTGCAAATATCCGCTTTATCAATGAGCGTACAATGGATTTTGTAAAACGCTCGGATCTTTGGGAGGTTGGTCTTAATAATGAGGCTTTTACCAAAGAGGATGTGGATATGTTTGAAGCTATGGGAATCAAAGTTTTTTCAAACCTCGGTGACTACCCTGAATGGTGGCAGCAGATATGCGATACGGGTGTAACCGGTTTTAAAACCAATTTCCCTGATGCTTATACCGAATGGTGGTTGAAAAAGTGAGTGTAGTGTCTTTAGAGACAAAACACATCTGAAAAACGAGGTGATTTTATGCCACTGCAAATAGTAAGAAATGATATAACAAAAATGAAGGTTGATGCCATAGTTAATGCTGCCAATTCCACTCTCTTAGGTGGTGGCGGTGTTGATGGTTGCATTCACCGTGCAGCAGGGGAAGGATTACTCGCAGAGTGTCGAACTCTCGGCGGTTGTGAAACAGGTAATGCGAAGCTTACCGGTGCATATAATTTGCCTTGCAAATATGTAATACATACCGTTGGACCTGTATATCAGGGTGGTAACAATGGAGAGAAGGCTCTCCTTGAATCCTGCTACAAAAAATCCTTGGAGCTTGCCAAAGAGTATAACTGCGAAAGTGTAGCATTTCCTCTCATTTCTTCGGGTGTATATGGCTACCCCAAGGACAAGGCTCTCAAGGTTGCGATTGATGTTATCGGCGATTTTCTGTTGGAAAATGAAATGACAGTCTATATTGTCATTTTCGATAAGCAAGCATATCAAATCAGTGAAAAACTGTTTACTGATATTGCCGGGTACATTGACGACAGATATGTTGATGAGCACACAGATTATCGCCGAGAAAGTATGCGCTCGAATATGCCGTTGCCGTCTGTTGTGTTGATGGATATGTGTGATTGCTGTTCTGCATCTGTTCCGAGAGCAATCTCTCTTGAAGATGCTGTCAACAATGTGGACGAGAGCTTTTCTCAGATGCTTCTACGCAAAATCGACGAAAAGGGTATGACCGATGCACAGTGCTATAAAAAAGCAAACATCGACCGCAAGCTGTTCTCTAAAATCCGTGGTGATGTACACTATAAGCCATCTAAACCCACAGCAATAGCCTTTGCAATTGCTCTTGAGCTTTCTCTCGATGAAACAGAGGATATGCTGAAAAAGGCAGGCTTTGCCCTTTCCCACAGCAACAAATTCGATATTATAATCGAATATTTTATAAGTAAAGGTAATTACAATATCTTTGAAATTAACGAGGCTTTGTTCGCCTTTGACCAGAGCTTATTAGGAGCATAAAAATGGCGTTTTTATTAGTTGTTATCTACATTGCATTTATAGGTCTTGGAGTTCCCGATTCTCTTATTGGCTCTGCCTGGCCTGCTATACATACCGAATTGAATATTCCTGTTGAGGCGGTAAGTATTCTTACTTTTATAATTTCAGGTTGCACCGTGCTATCGAGTATGTTCAGTGCAGGAATACTTAATAAATTCGGAACATCTAAGGTTACTGCATTCAGTACGGCTATGACTGCAGTAGCTCTCTTTGGTTTTTCTGTAGCTCCGTCCTTTTGGGTTATGATACCTATTGCAGTTGTTCTCGGTCTTGGTGCAGGTGCTATTGATTCGGGACTTAATAACTATGTGGCACTTAATTTTAAAGCAAGTCATATGAATTTTCTCCACTGCTTTTATGGTGTCGGAGTAACTCTCAGTCCTTACATTATGTCGCAGGCTCTTGGTGATGCAGGCTGGCGCAGTGGTTATCGCTATGCTTTTTATGTTCAGTCAGTTATAACTATTTTACTGCTTGTGTCTCTTCCCTTGTGGAAAAAGAATTCCGGAAATCAGGAAGACGAAGAGGAAAAGGGCGTGAACCTCTCTCTTTTACAGATGTTAAAAATACCCGAGGTCCGTATAGTCTGGGTTATTATGCTTACAACAAATGCAATTGAATATGCCTGCGGTGTGTGGGGAAGTACATATCTTGTAGCAGAAAAAGGCTTTGATGTGGAGCACGGCGCACTCGCTCTGACTGTTTATTATGCCGGAATGTCTATGGGACGTTTCGTTTCAGGCCTGCTTTCAAATAAAATCAGCACATGGAAGCGCATAGGTATAGGTGCTTTTGTTCTTGCACCGGCTATTGTAATTATGCTTCTTCCTTTATCGGGTGCTTTTACTGTGGTTGGCTTGTTCCTTGTAGGCTTGGGTAATGGTTCTATTTACCCCAATATGATACACCTTACACCTCACAACTTCGGTAAGGAAGCATCACAATCTATTATGGGTTCGCAGATAGCCTTTGCTTATATCGGAGTTATGTTAGCGCCACCCATGGTCAGCCTAATAAGCGGTCTCTTGGGTATTAAAGTATATCCGATTCTCCTTGCAGTACTTTACGGAGTAATGGTTGTTGCTCTTAAACTCTTTGTAAATCAATTGGAAAAGCAGGACAGATACAATGCAAATGTATAAAAATACTGAAAAATTTGATATAAATGATTTTGTAACTCCCGATGCTTCATATTCGCCTGTGTATGTGTGGGTGTGGAATGACATCTGTAGTTGCCGTATTATAGACCAACAGCTCCTTGAGATGCAGAATCTCGGTATAAGGGCGTTTTATATTCTTCCTGAGCCGAAGAGCTTCCGCCCTGACAGTATGCCCACTAACCTTGAGCCTGATTATCTCACAGAAGAATTCTTTGAGCTTTGCACCTATGCTATTGAAAAGGGAAAAGCTCTCGGTATGAATTGCTGGATTTATGATGAAGGGGGTTGGCCCTCAGGTGGTGCAAGCGGTAAGGTTCTTCGTGACCATCCCGAATATGCCAGACAGACGCTTGAATGTTATGAACGCTCCTTTTCAGCAGGGGAAGTGTATAAAAAATCAAATCCCGATGTTCTGGCGACATTTATCAATGATAAAGAAATTATTGAAGAGGGATATAAGCTTCTCGAAGACACAGTTGTAACTGAATATGTTGCAGAAAAAGAATCAAACGGTAATTATCCCGATTTACTCAATAAAAATGCCACGGATTATTTTTTAACTATCACTCACGAAAAATATGCCTCCGCAATGGGAAATGCACTTGGTAAAGCTGTTACAGCGGTGTTTACGGACGAGCCTAAAGCACCTGCAGGAGCATTCAATAAAGAGTTGGCAGAAAAATATGAAGCCTTATATGGTGAATCAATCCTGCCACATCTTCCGCTTATTGCAGAAAGAATAAAGCCCACCGAAGAAAATGTTGATATATTGTATCGTTGGTATGACTTGTGCAGTCGTATGTTCTGTGATAATTACCTTCTCCCTTGCAAAAACTGGGTGAATGCTCACGGTATGGCTTTTACAGGACATATGGATAAAGACCACGACCCACTTGGTTGCATGGATGGTGGCGGGAATTTTAATCTTATGCGTGCCCTCAGATGCTTTGATATTCCCGGTATTGATATTATCTGGCGTCAACTTTACCCTGAAAACAGAGTAACAAATATAGATGATATGAATGCTTACAACGGATTTTTCCCCAGATATGCTTCATCTGCCGCCGCACAGAACGGAACAAAGCTTGCTATGAGCGAAATATTCGGTGTGGCAGGACCGGGACTTACTTACGATATAATGCGCTATACTGTAGGTTATCAGGCGGTGCGCGGAATAAACGTGTTTAATCCATTTAATTTTCCTCTCGGGCGCAAAGGTCAGCTTCTTGCACAGGAATTGCCCATTTTCACGGAAAATCAAATTTATTATAGTTACCTCGGTCAGTTCAATCGTTACACAGAAAGATTATCATATATCTCTTCTCTGGGAGAGCGTGTCTGCGAAACTGCCCTTTACTATCCCGTTAGCGATTTTCAAGGTGGTTTGAATGCAGAGTCTGTGGCAAAGAAGTTTGATGCTCTTGGCAGAACCCTTGAAGATATGTTGATTGATTTTGATATTGTTGACGATGACGTTATTCAGTCTGTAAGTGATTTGGATAAAGGCTTTGTTCGCATCGGCAACGCAAAATATAGAAATATAATCATCCCTGAAGGCGCCCATATTCCAACTGAAACTAAAAAAGCTCTTAGTCATTTTATTGAATGTGGCGGAAGAGTTTTAAATAACCTTCAAGACATAACACCTATTATTAAAGTTCAGGGTGAAGGACTACGTGCAATGCACAGAAAAACAGAAAATGGCGATATTTTCTGTTTGTTCCGTGAATCAGGTGAAACGGGGGAATATGGTATTCATTTGCCTTCATCAAAGGGATATCTGCTCGATTTGGAAAACGGTAAATTGCAACACCTTGAAGCAGATAATAAAATTTTGCACCTTTCTCTTGCCATAGGTGAAACCGCAGTTGTTTTGCTTGCAGATGAAGCACTCGACACAGAGCTTAAAAAGAAATTCAATAATAAATTCCACATTAAAAATGACTTTCTTTTCTGCAAAGATATTGAGCTTAGCTGTGATGAAAACGGCTTCACAAAAACAAAGCATTATGATAAACCAACACCGATTCAGCTTGGGGATTGGTCATACTTGATTGGTGAGGCTTACTCAGGTAGCGGTGTTTATGAAGCAAAATTTACACTCCCGACTGAGAAAGTCGGAAAAGAAGGAAAAATTGACCTTGGTGAGGTGCATTTTACCGCTTCTGTTTATCTCAATAATCAATTTATCGGAACAGCTTTAACGCCACCATATAGATTAACAATCCCTGCAGGTGTGTTCCAAAAAGAAAATAAACTGAAAATAGCTGTAACTAATACATCTGCCAACTGGTATGTCAATACTGATTTTTTTGATAAGTGGAAAAAAGAAGAGCTCTCTCCTTATTTTGAAGAAGAGCTGGAGTTTGCAAAAGAATCTGTATCAGGCGGATTATATGGACCTGTTGAGATATTTACGGAATGATTTTTGTTTTATGTTTATGAGCATTAACAGAATGGAGAATTGCTATGTTAAAATTCATTTGCTACCCCAAATGCACCACTTGCCAGAAGGCTAAAAAGTGGCTTGATGACAACGATATCAAATACGAATTAAGAGATATTAAGCTCAATAACCCAACCTTTGAAGAACTTACAGAATGGCATAAGAAAAGCGGTTTGCCATTAAAGAAATTCTTTAATACAAGCGGTTTACTCTATAAATCTATGGAACTCAAAACAAAGCTCCCAACCATGACCGAAGACGAAATGTTGAAGCTCCTCGCAACAGACGGTATGCTGGTCAAACGTCCGATTTTAGTCGGTGACGATTTTGTGCTTGTTGGTTTTAAGGAAGTAGCGTGGAAAGAGATTATTTGAAAGGAAGTTAGATTATGGCATACTCATTGTTAGCACATTTATTTCCCCATATCAGAGGCTCACAGGAAGATATTGCAACTTATTCATTGCAATATCTGCTAGTTCAGTCCAAAGAACTGAATAGAGCTTTTACCAAAAGAATTGCCAATGCATTACATATAGAAGTTGATGATATGCTTCAATATGTGTGTCAGGCAACGGGAGATAGTGAAGAAAGAGAAAGGCCTGATATGGCTGCTCTTGATACGAATGGTAATGAAACAATTCTTTGCGAGATGAAGTTCTATGCAACATTGACTGCCAATCAACCTAATACATATTTGGATCGTCTTATTGAGTGCGGTGGTAAAGGGTTGCTCTTTGTTTGTCCTGTTGCTCGTCAAACTAGTTTGTGGGCAAAAATTAATGAACTATGTGGAGGTCGTAATATTCAGGTTGTTGATGAACATTGTGCAAAAGTGGATGGAATCAGTCTTGCAATCATTACATGGACTGAGATTATAGAACTGTTAAAGCAAGTTGCATCTTCAGTGGCAATTGATTTTTCTGCGGATATCGCACAACTTGAAGGATATTGTGAGCAACTTGACAGTGAGGCATTCATTCCTTTTTCTGCGGAGGATTTGTCGGCTGAGATGGCAAATAAAGGTGAGAGATATTATCAGGTTTTAGATGAAGTTATTGAACTTTTTTGTGCTGATAACGAACATGATACATCAAAAAAAGGTTTGAAAGCTACTGGTTATAGAAAAGGTTATACTAGAAGTTTGTACATAGATGGGCATACTTTTACACTTAACTATGATAGGGATATGTGGAAAAATCCCGAATGTGTAGAAACACCATTTTGGGTTGCCATTAGAGATGATGAATGGGATCAAAATGATGATATGCTTAGAAAACATGATGTGATTTCTGAAAATAAGAAACAACTGTTTTGGGGAATGATATTTCTTGCTTTAGAGCCTTTGCAAAACGCAACATTTGCAGAGGTTTGTGAAGATATAAAAAAACAAATTGAAAACTATATAGAAATAGTTTTCTGAAATCACAACAATCTATCTTCTGCCAAACTTACCTTTTTAGTGAATAATAAAACAATGTGATTGTATGGTGTCAAACCTGCAATCACATTGTTTTTTGATATATATGTTATCTGATTTTTGGGGTTTTAGTCTAATATCTTACCATCAGTAGAGATAGTAACGATTCTCCAGGGTATGAATTTACCGTTTGCTTGTAAAGCCTGCTTAACGGCGTGCTCAATGCCGCCACAACAAGGTACCTCCATACGTACAACGGTAACACTCTTAATATCATTATTTGATATGATAGCGGTAAGCTTATCTGTGTAATCTATGCTGTCAAGCTTCGGACAACCGATAAGAGTGACGTGCTTACGCATAAATACATTGTGAAAGTTGGCGTATGCGTAAGCTGTGCAATCAGCCGCAACTAAAAGATTTGCTCCTTTAAAATACGGTGCATTTACGGGAGCGAGCTTTATTTGCACAGGCCACTGTGATAATTGACTATGTGTAGCAATGCTTTTTGTTTCCTCAGATGATGAGCTTCGTATGATGGTTTTTGACTGTGCTCCGGGACAACCGCAGGGCAGGGTGCTAAGCTTGTTGGATTTAGCTTCAAGAACTGCATTTTCATCATAAGCCGGAGCCTCTCTTTCTTCAAAAGTTATAGCATCTACAGGGCACGCAGGCAAGCAATCACCCAGTCCGTCGCAATAGTCTTCTCTGACAAGCTTTGCCTTGCCGTTTATCATTTCTATTGCACCTTCGTGACAAGCCACTGCGCAAGCACCGCATCCGTTACATTTTTCTTCATTTATTCTGATGATTTTTCTTATCATAAAAAGTATCCTTTCTTGATTTTGTAGTTTAATTATAGTACAATAATTAAAATGATACGGTTGTTTTTACAACAGAAAGTGGTGTTTTGTGAAAAAATATGTTTCAATTTTAAGAAGAACACAATTGTTTGCCGGTGTTGGTGATGAAGAGATTACATCAATGCTTTCTTGCCTTGGTGCAAGGCTCGGCAACTATAAAAAGGGTGAATATGTTTTACGTCAGGGTGAGCATCTGAACGATATTGTCGTTTTGGTAGAGGGTAAGCTTCATATACAAAAGGATGATTATTGGGGCAACCGCAGTATTCTCGGTTTGATTTCTGTTGGTGAGATGTTTGGCGAAGCCTATGTTGCTCCGGAAAGCGGCTCTATCTTAAATGATGTAGTTGCGGTAGAGGATAGTACGGTTATTTTCTTTAATGTAAATCGGATTATTACAACCTGCTCATCTGCTTGCCGTTTTCATGCAATAGTTGTACAGAATATGTTTTTTGCCATATCAGAAAAAAACAGAAAGCTTGTTCAGAAGCTTGGACATATGTCGAAGCGTTCTACACGTGAGAAGCTAATTTCATATTTATCTGAAGAAGCAGGACGGCAAAACAGTTCAAGCTTTACAATTCCCTTTAACCGTCAGCAACTGGCAGATTTTTTATCAGTTGATCGAAGTGCAATGTCTAACGAGTTGTGTAAGATGCGTGATGAGGGACTTCTGAGATTTGAAAAAAATCAATTTGAGTTACTATAAAAATGTCGTTTACCAAGCGACCGATTCTACTTAATAACAAACTATAATGTGATTGTAAGATATCAAATCTACAATCACATTATTTTTTGGAGGAATTTAAAATGGAGAAAAACATTAACAACACAAACAAAAACGGTATAACAGAACTCGTATTTATCCTTGACCGTAGCGGTTCAATGTCCGGTCTTGAAAAGGACACAATCGGTGGCTTCAACTCAATGATTGAAAAGCAGAAAAAACAGGATGGCGAGTGCTATGTTTCAACTGTACTTTTTGATAACGAAAGCGAGGTTATTCACGACAGAGTTAAGCTTTCGGAAATCAAACCTATGACAGCAGATGATTACTACGTAAGAGGTTGCACAGCCCTTATAGATGCTATCGGTGGTGCAATTCACCACATTGTAAATATCCACAAATACGCCCGTCCCGAGGATGTGCCCGAACACACAATGTTCATTATCACAACAGACGGTATGGAAAATGCCAGCCACCGCTACACATCCGACAGAGTAAAGCAAATGATAGAACAACAGAAAGAAAAATACGGTTGGGAATTCCTCTTCATCGGTGCAAATATAGATGCAGTCGAAACTGCTGCTCAGTATGGCATAAACCCCGACAGGGCAGTTAATTACAATGCAGACGAAAAAGGAACAAGAATCCTCTATGCAACAGTCTCTGAAAGCATCTGCCAAATGAGAGCAAATGCACCTCTTCGGGCTGATTGGAGCAACGAAATAAATAAAGATTATCAAAAGCGCGGAAAGAGATAAAACATAATCTGCTACACCCTATGCAACTCAAGAGTATACTCTCGGGTTGCATTTCTGTTGTATGAATGATAATATTTAATAAACAGTAAAGTATTATAAAACAGGAGTTGGTTTTATGAATTTTAATACAGCGCTTAAGCTATATAAAGAAAATCCGACAATTGAAAAGCTGAATGAGGTTGCAGATAAGCTTTTAGCGGAGATGACTCTGAAGGAGAAAATCCGTATGATGCGTGGTCACGCTATGGGTGTAACCATCAAAAATGTTTTTACCCGTGGCAGATATTATAACGGTGAAGCATACCCTGCAGGTGGCTGTAAAAGGCTTGGTATTCCGCCTGTTCTTTTTACAGACGGACCTCGCGGTATTGTTATGGGTAAATGTACTTGTTTTCCTGTTTCAATGCTTCGTGGCGCAACCTTTGATGATGAGCTTGAATATGAAATAGGTCAGGTTATGGCTAAGGAGGCGAGTGCCTTCGGTGCAAATCTTTTTGCAGGTGTTTGTATTAATCTTCTTCGTAATCCAAAATGGGGCAGAGCCCAGGAAACCTATGGTGAAGATCCGTTTCTTTTAGGTAAAATGGGTGTTGCTCTCACAAGGGCAATGCAGGAAAACGGTATAATTGCTTGCCCTAAGCATTATGCTCTTAACAGTATTGAGGATTTGCGATTCAGTGTTGATGCAAAAGCTGATGAAAGAACTCTCCACGAGGTTTATTTACCTCATTTTAAAAAATGTATTGATGCAGGTGCAATGTCTATAATGGGTGCATACAACAAAGTAAACGGCACCTATGCTTGTGAAAACAAGGAGCTTTTAACTGATATTCTTCGTGATAAATGGGGGTTTGAAGGCTTCGCGCTATCTGACTTCGTTTATGGTATTTATGATTCCGCAAGAAGTGTCAAAGCAGGTATGGATGTGGAAATGCCATATACCTTCAGATACGCATCTCTGAACAGTAAACTGAAAAAGGGAGAGCTCACCGAGGCTGATATAGATTTATGTGCGCTAAGAGTTTTGAAGGCTCTTATCAAGACCTTACCTGAATATAAAACTCAACCCAAATCCGTTGTTCTTGCAAAAGAGCACACCGAATTATCACGCAAGGTTGCCGGAAAAGGAACGGTTCTTCTAAAAAACGATGATAAAACACTTCCGATTACATATGGTAATAAAATAGCCGTTGTCGGCAGATATGCAGATAAGAAAAATGTCGGTGACCACGGTAGCAGTAATGTTTATAGTCCATATACCGTTACTGCATTTGAGGGTATACGAAACCGTTTCGGTGCAGAAAACGTTGTGGTATATAACGGTTGTGATACCGCGAAAGCTACTGAAGCAGTCAGGGATTGTGATTACATAATCGCTTGTGTCGGCAGTGACTATAAGCAAGAGGGCGAATTCCTTGTTAATCTCGGAAACATAAAACAAAAGCCTGTTGGTAAGGGTGGCGACAGAGTGAACCTGAGAGTTCCTGCAGAGGATGTTGCCCTTATTAAAGCCTTGTCAGAAACAGGCAAAAAGCTTGTGGTGAATATAATGGGCGGCAGTGCCTATGTTATCAAGGAGTGGAGTCATTCAGCCGATGCAGTTCTTTTCTCATTTTACAGCGGTCTGGAGGGCGGAAATGCACTTGCCGATGTTTTAAGCGGTGATGTGAATCCCGGTGGTAAATTGCCTTTTACAATTGCTTTCAATGATGAGGATTATCCCTCTTTTTTGCGAATTGAAGACAGCACAAGGGAGATAGATTACGGCTACTATCACGGCTATACATTATTTGATAAAAATGGTATTGAACCTCAATATCCCTTCGGCTACGGATTATCATATACCGATTTTCAAATCAGTAATACAAAGGTTTCGAAAAATGATAATACTATCGTGGTTTCTGCTGATATCAAGAATGTCGGTGATGTTGACGGTGATGAGGTTCTGCAGATTTATGTTGCAAGTGATAATTCAGAAAAAGACAGACCCGTTAAACTCCTTAAAGGATTTAAACGAGTTAGTGTCAAAGCCGGTGAGACTGTAAATGTAAAGGTTGAAACAGAGCTCGAAGACATAAAGTTCTACAATGCCGAAATTGGTGAATGGGAGCTTGACAACTGCTACACCATATTCGCAGGCACAGACAGCAAGAATGTATTGACTGTCGGTAAGGTTAAGTTTTAAATTTAAAATGAAAATTCTTGACGTGAAAAATAAAGGGGGATAAAGGATTGTGAAGTCTTCAATTGAATTTAAAAACGGGAAACCCTATATCTCAATAGACGGAGTATCACATTATCCCTTTGCTTACACAACCTATTTTGAGGAATGTGCGGAGTATTCGGCTTTTATAAAATCCGGTTGTAAAATGTTTTTTATAAATGTCTCGTTTACCATACTGCCGATAAACAACGTCAGCGGTTTTTCACCCTTCAGAACAGGCGTATTCGAAGAGTGTGAGCCTGATTACAGAGAGTTTGATGATGTTGTCTGTTCTGTTTTAGCCGAATGTCCCGATGCGTTTATTTTCCCTCGGATAAATGTTGCAATGCCCGAGAAATGGATAAAAAGCAATCCTGATGAATGTGTTTCTACACCCTCAGGTATGAGAGAGGCGCTTTGGTCGGATAAATTTCTCAGTGATGGCACTGAGCTTCTGTCAAGGCTCGTTACACACATCAGATCTGCAACTTACAGTAACAGGATAGCCGGGTATCAGATTTGTGGGGGAACAACTCAGGAATGGATGCACCATGATATGTCAGGCTCTTTTTCTGAGGCAGGTATACGGAAATTTCGTTTGTGGATGAGGGAAAAGTATGATGCAGATGTTGCTTCTGATATTACAAAAGAGGATTTGTTTAAGCCGGGTTACGATGAAACGGTCAGTCGTTATTATGAATTTTGTTGTGATACTGCGTCAAATGCAGTCGAGCATTTCTGTAAAAGTCTTAAAAAGCTTATCAACGATGAACAGATTGTGGGTGCTTTTTACGGCTATAACGCTTTTGTAAATGATCCTCTTCTTGGTCTTGCAGGATTGAGGCATATCATTGATTCACCGTATATTGACTTTTTCTCTTCGCCTTGTTGCTACGATTGCAACAGGGAGCTTGGTGTTGATTGGGGAGATATGATAGCGGAAAAGTCGCTTAAGCTCCATAACAAGCTGTATTTCGTTGAATGTGATATTAGAACTCATCTTACACGACAAATGCAAGAATCCCGACCGGGTTCTTTTCCGAGTAATTATTTTTCACTCAGAGATGATTCGGGGAATAAAACAGTGTGGTGCGGTCCTGATACTCTTTCACTTTCTTTATCCGCATTGAGAAAGGCGTTTTCTCACCAGCTTATAAAGTTTTCGGGTATATGGTGGTTTGATATGTGGGGTGGCTGGTATCACGACAGACAAATAATGTGTGAACTGAGTAAAATGAAAAACATTGCTCAGGAATCCATAACAAAATCGAATATATATCCATCATCACAAACAGTAGTTTTTATAGATGAAAGGGCATATTATAATATTCCGCGGTGTAGCGATGTTTCCTGTAGTGTTAATAATATCAGAGTTGCAATGGGTAACACAGGGATTCCCTTTGATTTATGTATGACGGAGGATGCTGAAAAGATTATTGATAAATACAAGGTTGCAATTTTCACGACACCCGTGCCTTCGGAAAGCGGAGTAAGGGCAATATCACTTTGTGAAGAACACAATATCCCATACTTTTTCCCGGAGGGTGATAAAATATATATATCCACACAGGAGCTTCGTGAATTTCTTGTTTTAAACGGTGTTCATTGCTATAATTCGGACAATAATGTGGTCTATTGCGGTGGAGGATATATCGGTATACATACATCCTGTGAGGGGGAAGTTAAAGTTAAGTTACCCGATAAATATAGGGTCAGAGCTATTCTTGGTGCTACACTTGAAGAACAGGAAACTGACGTGATTTCCCTTTATATGGAGAAGTATGATACAGCTTTATTTGAGCTGATGTGATTATATAATTACGTTCGATTGATATGCACACAAAAATGGTGTATAATCAATTCATTGTGAGGTGCACAAATGAAAAACTATGAAAATGAAGCTCGTGAGCGATGGGGGAACACCGCTGCATATCATGAGCATGAACAAAAAACTAAGAATTACACAAAAGAAGATTGGGCTGGGGCCAATGATGGATTGATGGCAATTTTTGCGGAGTTTACTGTGTGTAAGAATAACGGGGCGAGTGCGGATTCTACCGAAGTACAGGAGCTTGTGGCAAAGCTTCAGGCACACATTACCGACAATTACTACACTTGTACTGACGAGATTCTCGCTGGTCTCGGGAAAATGTATATTGCCGATGAACGATTTAAGAACAATATTGATAAATACGGTGAAGGAACAGCAGATTTTGTAGCAGAAGCGATTGCTGTATTCTGTCAGGAGAAATAATATAATCAGAATATCATTTACACCATGGCTTTGTTAGTGTAGGTGGATGTGGAGGCTCCAATGGAAATATTAAAATTTGATTTGAATAGTTCAGGAAGCAAATTTAAAATTCTTAATGCCACAAATGGCGGACCTTGGCACAGACGGTATGCAAACGACCAATTCCGCAGTAATTTTGCGGACTATAAGTCTGCTCGTATTCCATATAGCAGAAATCACGATTCTGCAGTTTGTGGTATTTACGGTGGGCCGTATAGCCATGATATTACTTATATTTTCCCAAACTTCGATGCTGACCCATATGATGCTGAGTCCTATGATTTCGCGTGTACGGATGAAAGCATTTTAGTTTGTCTTGATGCAGGAACCGAAACGTTTTTCAGATTAGGTCAGACAATTGAGCATCAGATAAAAAAGCATGGCACTATTCCACCTAAGGATTTTAAAAAGTGGGCTGTTATCTGTGAACATATTATTCGTCATTATAACGAGGGGTGGGCAGATGGATATAAGCTCAATATTAAATATTGGGAAATCTGGAACGAGGCAGACCTTGACCCTGATGATTCATCCAACAAGCGCACGTGGGGCGGAACAAAAGCAGATTTTTTTGATTTATATGAAATTACCGCAATGCATCTTAAAAAATGCTTTCCTGATTTGAAAATAGGTGGTCCTGCACTTGCACATAACGAAAAATGGGCAGAGGATTTCCTTCAGGAAATGGAAAGCAGAAAAATACCGCTTGATTTCTTTTCTTGGCATATTTATTGCACAGAGCCTGCACACATGGCTCAGAAAGCAGAAAGAATAAAAGCTCTTTTAAACAAATACGGCTATGAAAATTCAGAAAGCATACTCAATGAATGGAATTATGTAAAAGGGTGGGAAGAAGAGTTCGTTTACTCTCTTAAAGCAATCCACGGAATTAAGGGTGCATCGTTTACATTGGCTTGTATGTGCACTTCTCAGCGTTCTCCCATTGATATGCTTATGTATTATGACACTCGTCCCTCGGCTTTTAACGGTGTTTTTGATTTTTACACTTATGAAAAGTTAAAGGGTTACTATGCTTTTTATTGGTACGGCTTCCTTTATGATTGCGAAAAGGAAATAGCTTCAAAAAATGAGGTTGAAAATATCTACTCTCTTTGCGGTGTGGATAAAAACGGGAAAGCAACAATTATACTTACTTATTATAGTGATAATGACGCTTTGCCCAATAAAGAGATTTCGTTGGATTTAGGTGAAAATGCAACGTATGAGATATATAAGGTTGATAACGAGCACAACGGTGAGCTTGTAGCAGTTACAGATACCCTTTCATTTGAACTGGAGCTTTACAGCATGGTGCTTATCAAAGAAAAATAAAGCTTTTCTTATATTTTGGTATGAGCGGTATAACAGCCGATTTTGTAGCAGATGCGATTTCTGTATTCTGTCAGGAGAATTTATTTAATATTTGACCCGAATAGATTATTAAAATGAGCCACTCTAACGACTAATCAGAGTGGCTCATTTTATATTTTATTGCTTCTTTTTCTTAACTCCAATGCCAACAACTGCACCGAGTAAAACAATAATTGAGATTATCAAAATAACAGTGGTGTTGGGTTGAGTATGGCTTGTTTCCTGAAGCTCTGCAACAGCAACAACCATTTTTGATTTTTCGGGGTTATTATCCTTTTGCGGATTGTTGATGGCGTACATTGTTTTGCCGTCTTTTGAAAATGCGAAAGAATTGCTATAACCAACATGGTCATCGGAAGTGTAGGGAATTATATGGGGAACAGTTTCCCAGGTTTTTCCGTTGTCATAGCTTATAAAATAATCGGAACCTGTTTTGCTTTTGCCTTTTCTCGTATGTGTTCCGCTTACAATTAATGTTCCGTATTCACCGCCAACAGGTGTCCATGCACAATAGGGGGCAGCACCCAAGGCTTTCTTACCATTTGCAGTTGCAACCTCTTCACCAAGATATGATGGCTTACCCCAGTCAAGACCATCTTTTGAAAAACGGCAAAAAATGGGTTCACCTTCAATATCTGCTTTATTAAATATCTCATAAACCATAAAATATGAGCCGTCAGAGAGCCTTGTAACGATTGGCATACCGGGTCTTTCTTCAGGATTTTCACTTGCTACAACAGTTACTGCTTTGCCCCAATTTATACCATCTTTTGATTGCTTATAAACGATTGTCTGTGCGTGTTTAGGGTCTGAATCATCGGAATAGAAGCACACAAGACTGCCATTATCAAGCTGAGTTAAAAACGGCTCCCATACACCTTCTTCAAGACCACCTGCACTCGCAACCACAACACCCTGGTCAAAGGTGTAACCGCCATCAAGACTGAAATAAAGTCTGATGTGAGATTCTTTATTGTGCTCCGGATCAATGGAACAAGCCGCAAGAATTATTGTTCCTGCAGGGTAATCACCGCAAGGCTTGGAAAGCTCAAAAAGGGTAGGGTTCCATTCGGAATTTGCACCTGTCAGAGTATCGGTAACACGGGTGATAACCTTCCAAGTCTTTCCGTTATCAGTGCTTCGGTAAATTGGATAACCGGGTGCATTCTCTGTAAGCCCTGAATTAAGCTCACAATGAGTGGCAAGAAGAACGTTGTTTTCTTCTTCAGGTTGATTATTCAAGACGAGAATTCGTCCGTACTGAACGCCTCTGTCCCACCAGTTATCTTCAGAAACAGAAATATCAGTTACGTGCTTAACTTCAATAGTGGTTGCGGCAAAAACAGGTAAAGCACTTAAACTCAAAATCATCACCGCAACTAAAACACAACTTATCTTTTTTATTGACCTAAATAAACTCATACTATCACGCTCTTCAAAAAGATATTTTATATTACGATTTTAACACCTAGGGTCGATAAAAACAAGAGTATAATGTTTGATTATTGTAATATTAAGCAGGGTTGCTTTTTGCTCTGTGAGAGTGGTATAATCAACTTAATTGATTGCGGAACTAAGGTGAAAAATATGATTAAAGAAGTAATACATGACCCGATTTTGTTGGCAATGAAGTCGGACAAGCGTTCAATCACCTATGAAATACTTGAAGCAGACGAGCCTGTAGAAGAAAACTTTACCCTGGTTTCAGTATCATATCTGTGATATAAAACATATTAAATTCCAACTCCCACTTACTATGTCAGAAAAATAGTAGGTGGGAGTTGTAAACAAGTAAGTAAACAAGTATAGAAGTGTAGTATAGAAGAGTATTACAGAAAAGAAACATAGAAATAAAACGTAGAAGTAAAACATAGAAGAGCGATATAGAAATAAGATAACATATGTTTGACATACAAACTAAAGTTGGCTATAATAACAACATATAATCATACAAAGGAGGCGAGACGAATGATTGATAAGAAAAACTACGAGATTTTAAGCGGTAATACAGTTGTTGCAGTATGGTCAGATGGTAGCCTAACTGTTAAAAACGAAGCTTTACTGCCTATGTTTCTTAAGAGGGTAAGCAATGCTGATATGTGGCTTGAAACCCGTGCTATTGATAGCCATCGTGCTAATTCAAGGCTTCTCAAAAAGGCACTTCGTCTTGCCGAAAAGGACGATATATCAACCGTTGCCCATGTTAATGCCGCAACCATTACAGATAACTATTGGATAAGACCGATTGATTCTGATTTAACTTATGAGGATGTTAAATTCTCGGATGATTACTTCTCAAATCTTGCTTTGAAAGGTAATTATGATAGTTTCAATCGTGCAGCCACAAGTAAAAAATCCCGTACACCCGAGCTTACCAATGTAGGTAGCTTTGAAAAATGCTGGAAGCTTCGTGACGGCAAATGGTGGATGTACAAAAGAGCAAATCATAGTGAAATGTTTTCAGAACTTTTCGTTTATGAATTGGGTTCTGCTCTTGGTATGAATATGGCGTTTTATGAGCGTGGTGACGGATGTATAAAAACTCTTGATTTTACAGACGGTGCATCGGTGAACTTTGAGCCTGCATCAACGTTTATGGGTGATGATGAAGATTACATCAATGTTGTAAAATCTCTTAAAAACATCTGTCCTGATGCCATACCCGATTATATCAAAATGATATTTATGGATACAGTATGCGCAAATCCAGACAGACACACAAATAACTTCGGTTTGTTGCGAGATATAAAGTCCGGTCAATTACTCGGTTTTGCACCTAACTATGACAACAATATGGCACTCATTTCTCGCGGATATCCGGCAAAAACAACCTCAAAGGATTTGCTGATACAGCTTTTCAATGAATTGCTTGCAGAATATCCCGAATATAAAAAATATATCCCTGAGCTTAATGGGGAAATAGTACGAAACGTTCTCCAAAAGGTGAATATGAAGGTTAAATCTCAAGCGATAATTGACCTGATTATGAGCAGATATAATTTAATAAAATGAAATACATCCACTTGGCGCTTCAAAACAAAATGCTAAGTGGATGTTGTTGTTTTTAGTTTCGGTTATTGTGTTGCAAGTAACAAACAGAGGTAGTATAATATTTTTATAAACATTGTTTTGCCATAAAAACCGAGCAGGGTGGTGCTGAAATGAAAAAGAAGCTGAAAATTATATTATCAATAATATTAATAATTGTTCTTGTGGCAGGGGGATATGTTGCTAATATGTTTGGTATGTTCAATAAGGGTAACTACGGTGAGTATTCTCTTAATAACATTACTATGAAAGAAGATAGTCCCATCAAAGATAAAACCGTTATTTTCCTTGGCAGTTCTGTGACTTTTGGTTACGGTTCTTTAGGTGTCAGCTTTGCAGATTACCTTGAAAAAACAGATGGAATTATTGCAGTAAAAGAAGCTGTTTCAGGCACAACCCTTGTTGATATTAAATCAAATTCTTATGTTTCGAGAATGAAGACTATTGATAAAAATATTCAGGCGGATGCATTTGTTTGCCAGCTTTCAACCAACGATGCCACAAAGGAAATGCCTCTCGGTGAAATAAGCGAAGGATTTGATTTGAATGATTTTGATACCCAGACCATTGCAGGTGCTATTGAATACATAATTGCTTACGCTAAGGAAACATGGGATTGTCCCGTTGCTTTCTATACTCAGGCAAAGTATGATAGCGAGCATTACGGCAAAATGGTGGATTTGCTGTTGGAAATTCAAAAGAAATGGGATATTGCGGTTATTGATTTATGGAACGATGAAGAAATCAATAATATTACCGAGGAGCAAAAAGAAATATATCTTATTGACCATATCCATCCCACAAAAGCTGGCTACAAAGAATGGTGGCTTCCAAAATTTCAGGAAACGCTGTATGAAGTTATTAAAAAGTAAGATTAAAAAAACAAGAATTTGGTGGTGTAAATAATGAAACTCAAATTTAACGAGTTTAACGGAAATTATGAAATTATTCACAACGGTTTTTCATGGGTAAGTGATGGTAGAAAACCGCAAATAACTATCCGCGGAAAAAATAAAAAAGGTAAATATATCAGCAAGGTTTGTTCTTTGCAATCTGCAAGGAAAAAAGAAACAGAAACATCCGAAAGCAAAACAGTTACTGTTTATTCGGATTTTGTTGCATTCGGTAAGCTTCTTCCGTTTCGCCTTATATGTACCGCTGAAATTATAAGTGAAAACACAGTTGAGTTTTCGTTGAAAGCTGAAAACGAAACAGATTATGATATTCAGGCTGTGTATTTCCCTGCGCCTTTCAATTCAAAACATAAAGGTAAGAATTCGTATCACGTTGACTCGATGCGTCAGGGATTTATTATGCCTGACGGTCAGATAAAACACATTATACCAATGATGGGCTATACACACATGAAACGTCAGATAAATTCAGGAGATGTGTATATGCCTGTCTGGGGCAGAGTGTGTGATTCTCACTGCTTTACCGCCATTGTTGAAACGCCCTTTGATGCTTCAATGTATTCCTCTTTCGGAAAACACGGAGCATTTATTAACTCTGTTTATTGGCTTTCATCTTTAGGCAATTTATCTTACGAAAGAAAGATCCGTTTTATATTCCACGAAAACGGTGATTACAACACCGTTGCAAAGGATTACCGCAATTATCTGATTGAAAATAATCAGCTTGTTACAATCGATGAGAAAATCTCAAAGAATCCCAACATAAAAAACATTATCGGTGCACCTGTTCTTCATCACAAAATTTTCTCTAAAATAAATGAGAAATCCCAGTTTTATGATAAAAAAGGCTCTAACGAAATTCTTTGTGCTACATTCACTGAAAGAGCTGAACAAATCAAAAAGCTGAAGTCTCTCGGTCTTGATAAGCTGTATATACATACTGATGGTTGGGGTAAGGACGGATATGATAACAATCATCCTTATATTCTTCCACCATGCGAGCAGGCAGGCGGATGGGAAGGCTTTAAAGAATTTTCCCGTGTCAGCCGTGAGCTCGGCTATGTTTTTGCACTCCATGACCAATACAGAGATTATTATTATGACAGTCCTGTTTTTGATAAAAATAAAGCCGTAACGAATATTGACGGCTCAAATCCTTACTGTTCAATCTGGGATGGCGGTGAGCACACTTATCTTTGTTCCTGCTTTGCTCTTGATGCGGTCAGGAAAACATATTCTGAGCTTGAAGAAAACGGCATAGATGTTCAAGGTGCATATCTTGATGTTTTTTCAATTATGCCCGGTGACGAGTGCTTTCACAAGGACCACAGAATCACAAGAGAAGAAAGCATGAAGCTGCGTGGAGAATGCTTCGATTACCTTAATGAAAAAGGATTTATTATGTCTTCAGAAGAGCCGGGAATGCAGATGCTCAATCATCTCGCGCTTGTTCATCACGGTCCTCACGCACTTATTCCGCAGGAAAACGGAAAAGCAGTGGGTATTCCCGTTCCTCTCGGCAATCTGGTTTATCATGACTGCATAATGGTACCTTGGAATTGGTTCAATAACTGGGGTATTCCCAAAGGTGATGACGGCGATTTATACGGAGCACTCAATGCAGGTATGCCGTATATTCATCCTTACGGCAACGAACTGCGTAAAATAGGTACGGATAACCGAACCGCTGATGTTGAAATGATGAGCGATGAAGAACTGATAAAGGAATTGGAACGCATTGAACCTCTTTGCAAGCTTCAGGCTAAGCTTTACAACAAAGAAATGATGAAGCACGAATTCCTCGGAAGCTATCGCAAGCAAAAAGCTACATATTCCGACGGTACTTCGGTTATAATCGACCTGGATAATAACACTTATGAAATATCTGAATAATGTGATAAATTGGAATTTGACGAGGTGAGTATACAATATGAAGATTCATAATGCACAGTATAAAATTGATGATAGCAGTATTTTGAACTACTATGAGGTTGGAACCGCAAAAAACAAATTACTACTGCTTCATGCCCAGGGGACAAACTCCTGTAGCTTCGATAATGTTGTTACAAAACTTGCAAAGTACTACCATGTGTACATGGTAGATTATTACGGACACGGAAAGAGTTCCCACAATCCGGAAAAATACAATCTGGTCAGTATCGGCAACGACATCATGGACTTTATTGAAAATGTGATTTGTGATTCTGTTGCCGTGTTGGGTCATTCGTCAGGTGGACTGATTGCAGCATACATTGCAGCACAATCTCCCAGATGCACCAAACTAATATTGGAAGACCCTCCGTTCTTCTCAAGCTGGGGCGAAAGAAGATATAATACATACAATTACAAGGATTTATCCTCTGTCTGCCATAATTTCCTTTTACAGGATGTGGAAAAGGATTTCGTCTATTATTATTTCAAGAATCAGTATTGCTGGAATTTCTTTCCCGATGAATCCAGAGAAACTGTCAGAGAAAAA